>JAGAPR010000025.1 GCA_017623155.1 Prevotella sp.
AACCTACCATCCCTACGCCCCCTACACACCCTCTTCATTTCCAATTAGGCCGTAATTGCATTCCAATTAGGCCGTAATTGGAACGCAATAAGGC
Organism: Prevotella sp.; assembly: GCA_017623155.1. Classification (GTDB taxonomy): domain Bacteria; phylum Bacteroidota; class Bacteroidia; order Bacteroidales; family Bacteroidaceae; genus Prevotella. The sequence goes on from JAGAPR010000025.1 coordinate 95, forward strand.
CGTAAATGCAATGCAATTACGGCCTTATTGCAGGGCAAAAACACCCGAAAATCACGCTCAACCCCGAATAATTGCAGCCCAACCCCCAAATAATGACACAGAAATGTCAATTTAAATTCTCGGCTTTTTCTAAACGGTGACTTCAAGTCGCACTTTTTGTGTTTAACATTTGCCTCCCGGTTTTCACATTTGTTTAAACTCAAAACTGTTTAAAGGTAAAAAAGTAAATATACTTTTGTTTCTTTGCGTCTATAAGAGTAGAAGCACCCTAAAAACAGACACACATACAGATAGACGGCATGCAGGACATTCCTGTGGCAGAGACAGACAGGCAGATATACGAAGAAATTACCAGAAAAAAACCGTATGCTCGACTCCCTTCCCGCCGAACAGGCTGAAACCGTGAGGCTGAAATGCTACGACAACCTCACTTTCCGGCAGATAGCCGAACTCACCGAGATATCCGAAGCGACCGTAAATTCGCGCTGCCGATATGCTAACACATATTCAGAAACAATAAGAATAGAAGAAGAAATATGGATGCTCAACATAAAGCCCAAATCGACACCGCCGATTTGGGCTTTTAAATGATAAAAAATATATCATATTTACCGCCATTCATGACAAAAACTCCGATTATTTTCAGTAATTTTGCACCGTAACCAACAATTATGAGGCATGATATTACTCAGTTTTGACACCGAAGAGTTTGACGTTCCGCGCGAACACGGAGTCGATTTCACGCTCGACGAGGGCATGAAAGTATCCGTGGAGGGCACCGTCGGAATTCTCGACTGCTTGAAAAACAACAACGTGAAGGCGACATTCTTCTGCACATCAAACTTCGCGGAGAACGCTCCCGACATCATACAACGCATCATCGACGAGGGACATGAGGTGGCATGCCACGGCTGCGACCACTGGCGGCCGGCGGCCACCGACGTGCAACGCTCGAAAACAACGCTTGAGAAAATCACCGGCATGACGATGAACGGCTACCGACAACCGCGGATGTTCCCCGTGAGCGACAGCGAACTGACGCGCATGGGATACAAATACAACTCGTCGCTGAACCCCGCTTTCATACCCGGAAGATACATGCACCTCAACGCTCCGCGCACGTTTTTCATGCGCGACGGCGTCATGCAGATACCTGCCTCGGTGACCCCGTGGCTGCGTTTCCCGCTGTTCTGGCTCTCGCTGCACAATCTTCCCGAGCGGATATACCACCTGCTCGTGCGCCGGACGCTGCGCCACGACGGATATTTCGTGACATACTTTCACCCGTGGGAGTTCTATGAACTTAAAGAACATCCCGAATTCCGCATGCCGTTCATCATCCGCAACAACAGCGGACGACGCATGACCGGACGCCTCGACAGGCTCATAAAAATGTTGAAAGCGGAAGGCCACCGGTTCATAACATTCTCGGAATTCGTGAACATAAAGACAAACAAATCATGACAACACTGGCAATAGTGTCTCCCTGCTACAATGAGGAGGAAGTGTTGGCCGGCTCCGCACGTCGGCTTACGGCTCTGTTAGACTCTCTCGCCGCCCGCGGCGAGATAAGCACGGACAGTTTTGTGCTGTTCGTTAACGACGGAAGCCGTGACACCACATGGAACATCATCACCGAACTGCACGCCGCCGACAACCGGATAAAAGGCGTGAACCTCGCCCGCAACGTGGGACATCAGAACGCGCTTATGGCAGGTTATATGTCGGCGCGGCACCGCGCCGACATAGTTGTCAGCGTCGACGCTGACCTGCAAGACGACCTCGACGCCATACCCCGCATGATAACTCTCTACAAGGAGGGCAATGACATCGTCTACGGAGTGAAGGTCAAGCGCGATGCCGACCCGCTGTTAAAGCGACTTTCGGCCGTGACGTTCTACAAATTGCAGAGCGGCATGGGCGTGGAATGCGTATATAACCACGCCGATTTCAGACTCATGAGCCGCCGCGCTCTCGATATTCTGGCCGAATATGGCGAGCGAAACCTGTATCTCAGGGGCTTGATACCGCAGATAGGACTGCAAACGGCCACGGTGGACGATGTTATCAGCGAACGCGAAGCAGGCTCGTCGAAATACACTCTGGGCAAAATGCTCTCCTTGGCGCTCGACGGAATAACGTCGTTTTCCGTAAAACCGATATACGGGATAATGTATCTCGGCATCGTGTTCATATTCATCAGCATGCTGATAGGCGTCTATGTGTTGCATGCACTCGTCGCCGGTACGGCCGTACCGGGCTGGTCGTCGCTGATACTCAGCGTGTGGTTCGTGGGCGGAATGGTGCTCGTATCAATCGGAGTAATCGGCGTTTACATCGGTAAAATATACAAAGAGGTGAAGCACAGGCCGCTTTATAACATCAAGGAGATACTCGATTGAATTGTAGGGACGCACCCTTTAAAGACGCCGCGGGAAAATGACAAGACTGACAAAAGAAAACATCAAGACAGAATTCTGGCGGATATTCCGTTTCGGTATCACCGGCACATTGTCGTCGCTGATACACTACGGGGTGTATTGCGTGGCGCTGATGAGCCTCAACCCCACGCTGTCATACACCGCAGGGTATCTCGTCGGCCTCGTATGCAACTACGGATTGACCACGTTTTTCACGTTCAGACAGCAGCCGTCGAAGAAAAACGCGGCGGGATTTGTGGCGAGCCACGCCCTCAATTATCTGCTCGAGATAGCCCTGCTGCACCTCTTCCTGTGGATCGGTGCGGGCGAATTGCTGGCTCCCGCGCTGGTGATGGTTGTCGTGGTGCCGATTAATTTCCTCATTCTTCACTTCGTCTACCTGCATAAGCGCAAGGCCTGAAGCGCGGCGATGAGTTCTCTTATCGTGCCGACCGCGGTGTCACCGGCGGCATGGCGCACCGCGAAACAATCGCTCTTTATATCTATTTCCACATCGGCATGGGGGCTTTCGCCTGTCACCATGCCGTATTTTTTTGTTCCTATGCCGTTTCTTTTGAGTGCTTTCACCACCATTTTGCGGCGCACGCCGTCGTCGCCGCACACCGATACCGTGGTGACAACGGGCTCGTCGGCACGGAAAAGTCCCGTATCGGCGTCGAAAGAGATGCCACGTCCGGCGAAAAAGCCCGCCAGACGGCCGTCGAGCGACAGGTCTTCGGGCGTGCCGACAGTCATCTCTTTGCCTTTTTCCATGAGCCAGACGGTGTCTGACATTTGCAGCGCGAGCTCGAGGTCGTGTGTCGACAGGAATATCGTTTTGCCCGTGTCGCGGCTCACTCTGTGCAGCAGCCGCATCGTTTCCACCTTGCTCGGGAAGTCGAGAAAGGCTGTGGGCTCGTCGAGAATGATTACGGGTGTCTGTTGGGCGATGGCTTTCGCTATCATCGTCTTCTGCCTTTCGCCGTCGCTCAGGGTGTCTGTCATGCGGCCGGAGAGCTCTTCTATGCCTGTCATTGCCATCGCCTTGTCCACTATTTCGAGGTCGGCGGCGGTGTAAGAGCCCCAAAAGCCGGTGTAGGGCGAGCGTCCGAGGGCCACGAGTTCGCGCACGGTCATGTTACTGATTTCGGGCTTTTCGGTGAGCACCACGGCTATGCGGCGGGCCAGTTCACTGTCCTTAAACTCCGAGATGTCGCGTCCCTCGAAGCTCACAGTGCCGCCGAGCTTGGGCAGAAAGGCCGCCAGTGTGCGCAGAAGCGTGCTTTTTCCCACTCCGTTCGCGCCGAGCAGACATGTCATTTCGCCGCCGCGTATCTCGCCGCAGATATCTTTCGCCACCGCGCTCACTGTTGTTCCGGTGCGGTATCCTATCGTCAGTTTGTCGAGAATTATTGTCATTTGTATTCCTTTTTCCGTATTCTTGTTGTTTCAATATGCCGCCGGCCGGGCACACCGGCGCATCAGTGCGGCGAAGATGTCGTTCTCGCCGAGCAGCGCCGGGTTGCCCGTTATTATCATCTGTCGGCGCGCGCGTGTCACGGCCACGTTCAGTTTGCGGTCTATCACGCGCCCGTTCTCGGTGAAAGAGTTTGCCGTGAGGAATGCCAACTGACTGCGCCGGTGCACCGTAAACGAGTATATTATCACGTCGCGCTGACTTCCCTGATACCTCTCCACCGTGTCAATCGTGATTTTTTCGAGCGCGGCGATGCCGCACTCGGCGAGATACCGTCGTATCATGGCTATCTGGTTGCGGTATGGAACGATTATGCCTATCGTGCGGTTGGGGTCGAACCGTTCTCCGTAGAAGCGGTATATGCGCCGCGCCATGTCTGCCGCTATCGCCGCCTCGGTGGCGTTCACCTTGTCCGAGAGTCTTCCGGCATCATCGTCTTCTGCCGGTATGAATATCATCCTGTGGGCTTTCAGCAACTCGTCGGTGGCGTCTTCCGAAGGCAGTTTGTAGCCGAGCGATGTCTCCGTCTGGTGCGGGCAGGGCACGGGTTGCAGCTTCTCGTCGGCATAGAACATGCCGTTTGCGAAGCGTGCGATGTCCGGGTGCATGCGTCCCTGCTTGCGCAAGAGGCCGATAAAGTCTTTCCTGCCGCGGCTCCGCTCCATGTTCAGCAGGCGCTCGAACAGCGAATTGCGGCAATCGGTGAGTCCGATGGCGTGCAGCGCGGGGTCGGTGACGCGCGAGTCGGCCTCATCCTGCTGCACAACGGCGGGCAACTGCTTGTTGTCGCCCACGAGAATGAAGCGGTCTATGGCGCACATTCCCGTGTCGTCGCGCGCAGAGAGGATGCCGACAATCGACGGTTCGAGTATTTGCGAGGCCTCGTCTATCACGGCAAGCGAGAAATGTTTGAGGCCGAACACGCCCTGTCGCGACTGCAACATCGACGTGGTGCCCACGATGACGGGTACCGAGCGTATCGCCGTGCGCATCTCGTCGACACTTGTGAGGCCGCCCACAGCGTTGTCGAACAGCCGGTCTCGGAAGCGTTCGTCGCAAGAACTCTCGCTGCTCACGCGCAAAAAGGCTATCCCAGCGCCGTCGAGCATGGTGCAAATCTCGTCTACCGCACGGTTGGTATATGCCGCGAGAAGCACTCCCTGCGTGCCTCTCGCTATCTCTTCTTCCACGATGAAGCGCAGGGCCATCGACGTCTTGCCCGTTCCCGGCGGCCCCACGAGCAGGTAATAGTCGCGCGAGCGCACCGCGGCGAGCACCACATCATCATAGTCGTCATGATATTTTCGTGTGAGAACGAGCGTGTTGTCGGCCTGCGGGACGCGCTGTCCGAGCAGCAGGTCGCGACGCTCTTCGGGCGCGGTGACAAAGGCATGGAGCGCCCTTATGCCCGCCGAGGCCCCAACATCGCTTGCGGCGTGTTCCATGGCGAGTGTCTTTCCGGCAAAGAGCGACGTGTTGCGCTGGCGGTTTACGAGTCTCACCGTCACGCCGGCCGTGCCGAGCCGCTCCACGGTGGCGGTGTGCAGCAGGCTCCGGCATACGTCCGGCTCACCGTCGCAGGCATATACATACACCATGTCGCCGCGCCGGAAGTTGGGCAGAAAGTCCTCGCCCTGATCGGGAAACGACAGGGTGAGTGTCTCGACCGCGTGTTCGTCGTCGTCCGCCGCTTTGTTTTCAACAACTCTCATTTCCGTTATTATGTTGCCCATCTCGCGCTTCTTGCATGTCGGCATGTTCCAAAGGTCGGCGGCACTCCGTGTCATTTCCTCGAAGCCTCCGGTCTTGGCGATGAGCTGTTCGCGATATACGAAAGTAAGCATCCGCTCGAAATATGCCCGTTCGAGTGGTGGCATGGCATGCAGCGGTGCCGTCACGGACTCTATCTGCGGGCGGATGTAACGCTCGAAAAATCCGTTTCTCACCCGCCGTTCGTTGAGTGTGTCTACCGAGAGATTCCTCAACACGGCGGCCACTCCGCCCCGCGCCATGAACAGTTCGGCGGCCACGATGCGGTTGCGCAGTGCCATCGCCTCGTTGAACAGCGCGCGATAGTAGTTGACATACAGCAACCCGTCGGCCGCAGGATAGCGCGAATAGAGCAGAAACGACGACACTTCGCGGTCGGTGAGTCCGAAGTTATATCGCAGCACGCCCATATATAGCAGCAGCTGCACGTAGTGGGGCTCAAGATGCGACAAGCCTGTCGGGGCCGCCGCATTATAAGCCCTGCTCTCGATTTTCCCGTTGCGTCCCGACTTCTGCTCCACGAGCAGTTTAAAGTCGGTGGTCATGAGGTCGACGCGGCCCTGAATTCCGAGCCGCTCGCAGACGAATGTTGGCTCGACCACCACTTTCGATATGTCGAACGGCGGCCGTCGGCCGTTCATGTCGGCGGCAAACAGCGCGCCAACGGCCTCTTTTATGTTTGCGGCCTGTGCCCGGGCCTGTGCCCTGAGCTCGGCGGGGGCGGTGTCGCCCGTGCCGCAAAACACCGTTGCATTGTGCCGGCGGAAATCTTCAAAAGTATCGTCGAGATTAAAATCGTCGTCGTTTATCACCCCGTCGAGGATGTCACCGGCAAGATTTCCGAGCGTTATGGCCTGCGACGACGCTTTCTTGCGCATCCTGTTCACGGTGTATGTGAGCGGATGCCGGCCGTAGTCGGTGAAGCAGGCCGCCACCGAACTGATGTCTGTGAGGTAATCCGGCTCTACCACTATCATCCCCGGCACAATCACGTCGCCGGCAGTCCGGCAGTCGAGCAGGTTGAGCTGCATGCCCGGGCGCAGCAGTTTTTGCAGATACGACATGTCCGTGCCGTGTTCGACGCTGCCGTAGCTAACTCTTACTGTATGTCCGCCGTCATCGTCGGTGGTCACGGTGATGCCGCCGGCATCGCAACCGACGGTCACGCAGCGTATGTAGCTCATGGCAGGCACCGTGTCGTTGGGGCGGTGGGGGCGTCGCTCGCGCGGTATCACGGCCGTCAGTCGCGCCGGAATGTCCGCTCCGAACACGGCTGATATGAACACGCATACGGCGCGGAGGTCGTACATGAGTTCGGCGGTCGGCAGCACTTCCGTGCTGTTGGCGTGGCGTCGTGCGGTTTGCACCTCGCGGCGGTCGGCCTCAGCCACGCCGTGCGCGCGGCAAAGGCGGTCTACCTGCGAGAACACGTTGCCGAAAGCGGCACCATCGGCTGCCGCGCCGGCACACGCCATGACAATGATTTCGCGCATGCGCATGTTCAAATCCGCTCCCCGCCCGGTGGAAACGGCAATCTCATGACATCTGTCGAACAGTTCGTCGGGGGTGATAACTTTCATGATTGCAAAATTACAAAATAATTTATAATTTAGGCTTTCAGCTTAGAATTTAAGCTCTTAGCTTAATTATAATCGAATTATAATTACTAATTTTGTACATCATTTTTTTTATAAAACAAAAGAGAAACAACATGACAAAAAGAACGAAAATCACACTGCTCACGGGCGCGGGAATGTCGGCCGAGAGCGGAATAAGCACGTTCAGAGATGCCGGCGGACTGTGGGAGAAGTATCCCGTGCAGCAGGTGGCATCGCACGAGGGGTGGCTCGCCGACCCCGGACTGGTGACGGAATTCTACAATGCGCGGCGGGCAGAGCTGATAAAGACCGAGCCTAACGACGGCCACAGGCTCGTGGCCGCGCTGGAACGCGACTACGACGTGACAGTGATAACCCAGAACGTGGACAACCTGCACGAGCGGGCCGGCTCGTCGGAAGTGATACATCTGCACGGAGAACTGATGAAAATGTGCTCGAGCCGCGATGTCGACGACCCGCGATATCACGTGACGCTCACAGCAGACAACTGTCGCGTGGAGCCGGGAACGCTCGCTGCCGACGGCTCGCTGTTACGCCCGTTCATCGTGTTCTTCGGCGAGAGCGTGCCGATGATAAGCATCGCCGCCGACAAGGCTGCCGAGGCCGACATATTCATAATCATCGGAACGTCGCTCAACGTGTATCCTGCGGCCGGACTCGTGCACTATGTGAGACCCGGCGTTCCCGTGTATCTGATAGACCCGAAGCCCGTGGCCGCACCGCGGGGAGTGAGCGTGACGCAGATAAGCAAAGGCGCGTCGGAAGGCATGCGCGAGCTTATCGAAGTATTGACGAAAGGCTGTCGATGACTCTCTGCATAAGAATAGAGCTGCCACCGGGAATGGAACGACTCGCCGAAAAGGAACTCGTGGTAAAAATTGAAAACGGAAACAACACGCTCGTACACCGCGACAAGACAAACGAACGCTTTCTCGCATACATGAAGCGAGTGACCGGCGAACTGTTTGTCGACGGGCGGGAACGCACCGCCGAGATATACATGAGCACACTGAGAAGCTTCAGGGCATTCGTGAAAGGGAAAGATATCGACATCAGCGGCATCACGGCCGACACGATAAAAGCCTACGAGCGCTTTCTGAGAGGCAGACAACTGACGATGAACACGATATCTTTCTACATGCGGGTGCTGCGCGCCGTATACAACAAGGCCGTGAGCGACGGAATATGCGACGACAACAAACCGTTCAAGAACGTGTATACCGGCATTGCCAAGACACGCAAGCGCGCTCTCGATGCCGGGACGCTCAGGGCAATGAAACACCTCGAGCCGCAATCCGAGGCTATGGCGATGGCAAGAGACATGTTCATGTTCAGCCTGTACACGCGGGGAATGTCGTTTGCCGACATGGCCGCACTGCGCCAATCGAACATCCGCGACGGCGAACTGATATACACAAGAAAAAAGACCGGGCAGCGGATAAGGGTGAAATGGGAGCGGTGCATGCAGGAAATTGCCGACCGATACGCGCCGCGCCGCAAAGGAAACACGCCCGCCGCCGACGAACTGCTGCTGCCGATACTGCGCAATCACGTCACGGGCAGGGCGAGAAGATACAGAAGCGTGCAATGGGTGGTGAACTACCAACTGAAAAGAATTGCCCGAATACTCGGTGTGGAGACAGGTATCACCATGTATGCCGCGCGCCACTCATGGGCCTGTATGGCTAAAAGCATGAACATACCGATAAGCGTCATCAGTGACGGAATGGGACACCACTCCACGGCAACAACACAAATATACCTTGACTCCATCGATGCCGACACGATAGACCGGGCCAACATGAAAATAATAGAAGCCATCTGACAATCGGCTTGCGTACAAACGCCTTGACGGCGGAACACAAAAAAAGAGGAGATACCTCGCATCACTGCGCGATACCCCCAGCCGAAATGTACTCTTATATATGAATTAACGCTATCCTGAACTATTAAAATTAAACCATTTATCTATGTATATATGAAAAAGTTAAAATGAATATTGTTCTACATATTCGGATTTAACGCACCGCGCTCGGTGAAAGATAGCGTGGGATAGCCGGTTTATTCTGCCACGCAGACAGACACGCGGTTCATGTCGTTCTCGCCGAACGGCTGAACGCGCGACCCCTCCGACTTCACTGTAACACGGTCGGCGGCAATGCCGTATTCGCCCGTCAGGGAAGCGGCCACGGCATCGGCACGCTCGGCAGCCAGCCTGTCGTTGATGGCATCGGTGCCCGTTCCGGCATCGGCATAGCCCGTGACTACAATCTTGGCCTGCGCGTTCTCTTTCAGGTAAGCGGCAAGCTCGGCCACCTTAGACGCCTCGGCGGGCACTATCTCGCGAGAGTTTATCGCGAAGAAGACGTCGCGGCGCAGCGGTTCGGCCTTAACTTCGGCCGCAGGCTGCTCCACAACGGTGGGAGCGGGAGTCTCGGCAACAGGCTCGGCAACAGGCTGCACCGGCACTGTCGGCGCTTTCTTGGTGTGAGTCTTGCCCAGAGCAATCTTCACGCCGGCCAGAACATTGAAATACCAGTCGGCATTGCCGGCTTTCTTCGAGTTATACTTGTCGCTGATGACATTGGCATTGCCCTCTATGCCGAGCGAAACGGCATCGCTGATGCGGAAGTCTATGCCGATACCCGCACGACCGTAAGGACGCACTTTCGTGCCCTCCCAGATATAAGCCATGTCGTAGCCGGCGGCATGGATGTCGCGAGCCTCATCGTTGCTGAAAGCGATGTTGGCGCCACCGCCCGCGAACAGCGAGAGATTAAACACGCGCTTGGGGTTGTAGCCGCACAGGGCATTACTCAAATCCACGGTGAAGTCGACACCCGGAGCCACGTAGTTATACTTATATGTCACGTTTCCGGCAAGACCATTGTCACCCACATAGCCGTTGAAACCGCCGCGGCTCTGCCATGCGTTGACGGCAAGGCGCGCCCCGAAAACAGGCGTGAAACGATAACCTACGCCCAACTGCACGTTGGGAGATATGAGATCGGCGAATTTCGCCTCGCCAAGCGTATACTGTGCGCCACCCTGCAATTGCAGGTAGGCATGCTTGCGGAATTGATATTCCGGTGCTTCTTGCGCGGCGGCCGTCATGCTCATGACAAGCAATGCCGACGCTAATAGTGTTCTTGTTTTCATCTTTGATAATCGTTTGGTATTGTTCTTTGACAATCACCCTACAGCTTGCGGGCAATCATCATCGTTAAAGGCGGTTGACCGGACGTGCCCGGCACGTTATCTCATGTACGATCTGTCGAGCAGTTCGAGATGCCACACGGCGTTTATCCGCTGCGGAGCGAAAGACAACCGTATGGTGTTTTTTATCTTGCTGTCGGGTTCTTTCTTGAAAAACTCGATGGCATAAGTGACACGAACGTTGTTCTCATTGATAAATTCCATGTCTTCCACATGATAGTCGAGCACGGGGAAAGTCTGCTGCTGCACACGTATTTCCTCCTCAAGCTCCTCACCGAGAGGCTTAACGCTGTCGTTCTCCATCACACAGAGCATGGCGATGGCAGCATCGTACTCCTTGTTTCTCACTTTATCGAGATATTGCTCCACAAGGTTGAGCACCTCCATGGTGTCGGCTTTTACAAACATCGGTATCGTGTCTGTGCCCTTATCTTTATCCGACGAGCATCCCGAGCACGAGCCGAAACAAAGCGAAAAGACCGCGATAACTATAATTGCCGTGAATAATTTTTTCATTTCAATGAGTTTAAGTAGAAAAGAAAGGCACCTCTCGATGCTGAAAAGTGCCTTTCTCGCGCGTTTTTTATTATATTAACTTTACCTACAGCAATCAGATGTTGGGCTTAACGGTTACAATGACCTTAGCTTCCATATCCTGCCATTTCGTCTTGATTGACACAGGGATTTCAATCTTGAACTCCTGACCGATGGCGTTACCGGACAAGTTGGTGAATGTAACTTTGGTGCTTCCGCCTGTACCGCTGACTGCAACATCGTACTTCTTAGAGCCGTCGGCGTTCTTGATGTCGCTCAGCAACACGTTACAAGCAGAGCCGATGGTACCGTTCTTCTGAATGTTGGTCATGGCTTTTGCTGTGCTGTATACCGGAACTTCAAAGCCATACCACTTCACAAGTATAGTGTTGTTTACAGCAGAGTTGCCGGTCTTGTTGTTCCAAACGACACGCTTGTTGGTGGTGTAAACCTCCTTAACCTCGATAGAGCCGGCAAGAGGTGCAGAGTTGCTGCCGCCTGCGGTGATGTCCTTCACCTCAACGTTCTTGGTGCTGGCTGTTATTGCAAGCGGGGTGATGAAGCTCATGTTGTATTGGTCTATAATCTGAACCAAGCTGCAGAATTTGTCAACCAGCTTGACAGGAGCAGACTTGCCGACAAGCAGTTTGGCACCTTCTGTCGGGTTGCCGTCTGTTTTACCCGGGTCGGTTCCTTCATAGAGCTGGATGTCTGAGCCGCTGATTACGGCAGCCTTTACACCTTTGTAGTTAAGCGTAAGACCATCGTCTGTTATTGTCCAATCCGTCTTAGCGGTAGATGTAGATGTGGCAAGAGCCTCGAGTTTTGCATCGTCGAACACGATGACAGCCTCGTCGCCATAGTTCACAAGGTCGTCGATTGTGGCCGGAGTCTGGCCGTCTTTGAGATAACCTTTGAGGAAGTTACCCATTATCTGCGTGGTTGTAAATACTCTGTTTCCGTATGTTCCGTCGCTTTCGAGCTGCGGGTTGATGAAACGTGCACCGTTATTCCACATTGTCAGGTCTTTACCCATACCGTCGGCATACTTCATCTTATTGATGGTAAGAGTCAGTTTGATGCTGAATACTATTCTGCTCTTCGGATTAACCTTGTCTACGAAGTAACCCCAAGCGGTTATAACCTTCTTTCCTGCCTCATACTCAGCCTGTGTGGCGGCGTTGTTTGTGGTGTTGATGGTCCAGAGCAGGTTGTGAGTCTGACCGGGCTGGTCGTTGTCTGCCTGATCGGCAACAGTACCGAGGTTGGCAGCAGCCGTTCCGTTCTCTTTCTTTGCCTCTTCCTCGCTTGCGAACAAGGTTGTGTTCAAGGTGTACTTGTTGTGGAATTCGTCGCGAGACATGTTGTATTCTGTATACAGAGCGTTCATCTTCTGCTCGAGAACACGCTGAGAAACGTCATCGCTGCATTTGTATGCTGTCTCGAAAGCGTCGAGCTCTCCGTATGTCTTGACCTCAATCTTGTCAATCCACTTGATCTTGAAGTAACGAACATCGACTACCTTTACCTTGTTAGCGTCGCGCACATCTTTCAGCACTGCCTGAATCATCGGCTGACGACCGATGGCGTCGCGGTTTTTCAGTGAAGTGTTGTTGCGTGCCGTAGATACGAGTGTATGGCCGTCTTCCTTCAGTTTGGCGAAGTGCTTCTGGTTTGTCTCGTCTTCTGTCTGGTTCAGGTTCTCCAATTTGTAGTCCATTATATGGAACTCGTAGGCGAGACCGTATTTCTCCATGTCATAGATAGTACCCTCTTTGTCGCAAACTTCCACGAGAGAAAGCAGGTCGAGCTCGTCTTCATAGTAAACCTCTTTAACGACATGCTTGTCGTTGAAATCATTGGGCAGCTTGTCTGCCTTGGTGCCATTGTTATAAGCCGTCGAATAGTTCCAGAAGTGGGCATCATTGGCTCTTTCGTTCAATGTTCCGTTTGAGTTGTGAGCGAGCTTGTTGTGGATGTAAGGAGTCTTTGATGTCTCATACAGGCGTGCCCAGTCAGAATAAACCTCGGCTTTCTCGCCGTTCTTTATCTCTTCTTCTGTAAGGAACTTGTCGGAGAGTGTGGCTTTGAGAGCTACAATAGTGAATTTCTCGCGACTGGTGCCGAAAGAGTTGTCTACGGTTTTCTTGATGTTGAGCTTCATCACACCGTTTGCGATATCCCACTTAGAGATTGCGATGGGTGCGCTCTCGCTCACGGCACGAGTATTTGTGGCGTTGTTAGAGATGAATGACAATGAAACAATGTCGCTCTTCAACACGTTCTTCGGGTTTGCGAGATACTCCTCGAGCTGCTCGGCATCGTCAATGACATATTTTTTGTTTGTCGCAACAGGTGCATCGGCCTCCCATGCTTTACCCCAATCCTTATATTCAAGTGTGGCAAAACGGATGCACTCGATACCGTCAACGTATGTTGTCGGTGCAAACACGAGACTCTTCAGGCGCTTGCCTTCGTATGCGATGTTCTTGTTTATCTCGCGAACGTCGTTCTGCAAGTTTGTGATGCTTGTGGCGTTGGCCTTTGCCATGCCTGCCACTACATCGATGGAGTCTTGCAGTTTCTTGTCGGCCTCCTTGCAAGCCTTCTTCAAAGAGTCGATGGTAGTCTCGGCGTTCGTCAGGCGTGTAGCCACGTCGGCGAGTTCGCTGCCCATGAGACTTTCGAGCTTCTTGAGTGCGAGGTTTGCAGAGTCCTGAGCTGCCTTAGCTGCTTTTGCGGCATTCTCGGCTGCCGTCTTGTTGGCCTCGATAGAGTCATGCAGAGCATCGGCGCGACCGTTGAGAGCCTTGATTGCTGCCTCGTTGGTCGATTTCAGGCTTGACAACTGTTCTGTGAGTGTTGTTATGTTTGTGGTGTTTGTATTTACAAGACCTTGCAGAGATGTGATGTTGTTGCCCAAAACCTCAATCTTTCCGTCTTGTTCACCGTCCTTGTTGCCTTGGCTTTTCTTGAAGTTCTCCAAGTCTGCGGCCACGCCCTCGGCGTATGTCTGTGCAGCCTGTGCCAGTCTGTAAGCCTCGTCTGCGCGAGCCTGTGCAGCCTTGACGGCGGTGTCGAGCTCACCGTAAGAGTTGAGCAGACTGATGATGTCGCTCTCGTTCTTTGCGATGCGGTTCTCTGCATTTGTCACAGAAGTGCGAAGACCGGCTACGGCCTCTTCGAGTTGAGCCTTTGCGGCCTCAAGATTAGCGACATTTGCCTGCAATGTCTTAATCTTCTCATACTCCGCAGCAGCCGTGTTCTTGATGTCGTTGATTTCGCCGGCGGTGTTGTCTTTTACTTTCTGCAATTCGGCGAGCAGGTCGTCGTTAGCCTTCTGGCTTGCTTTCTCCAACTCACTGATTTGCGTTTCAAGAGCGTTGATGTCGACTTTTGCCTCACCCAACTTCTGCTCAACAAGCTCGGTCAGGTTTGTTGCGTTCGTTCCGATTTGATTACGAAGTTCGGTGATGTCGTCATCGTAATCTTTACAAGAAACGAACGTGCTTGTTGACGCCGTCAACATGGCTCCAAAAAGCAGTGCACTGATAAACTTTCTTTTCATGTTTAAAAATTTAATTAATTAAATAATACAGGTATATTGATTCTCTCTTTATCATACCTTAACTATACTAAATCTCTTTGTAAGAGATATAGATATTATCAAAGAAGGCCTACTGCAAAAGGGGTTTCAAACATGAAAAATGTTGTTTTTTTACTTTTTCCCTATATTTTTTTACGTATTTATTTGTTTGTTTGTAATAAATATCGTACTTTTGCCGAACAAAATGTATCTCTTACAAAGAGTTTTAGGTTTTTTATTCAAGAAAAACTCTGTAAGAAATGCGCCTCAAACAACGTTTTTTTCGGGAATTAAAGCAAGTGCATATATACTGATTATGTACGCGTTACTTATTTATTATATGCGCGGAAACAGGCCCAGCAGAAAATAACTCCGTGTCTTCGTGTCCCCAAAAATCTTTGCACCTTAGTGTCTTTAAGTTTTAATAAATGTAAAAATCGCAAGCCAATTGTTAAACACAAAAAGTGCGACTTGAAGTCACCGTTTAGAAAAAGCCGAGAATTTAAATTGACATTTCTGTGTCATTATTTGGGGGTTGGGCTGCAATTATTCGGGGTCGGACATGATTTTCGGGTGTTTTTGCCCTGCAATAAGGCCGTAATTGCATTGCATTTACGGCCTTATTGCGTTCCAATTACGGCCTAATTGGAATGCAATTACGGCCTAATTGGA
>JAGAPR010000026.1 GCA_017623155.1 Prevotella sp.
ACGCTGAATAATTCCAACTGCGATGTCCTTGACTCTTCTTTTCTTATCATTTCTTTCTGCTCCTATTTATACCGTTTTTTTATTATACCATATTTATGTGAAAAAGCCCAGCCTTTCGGCTGGACTTTTTCGACAGACTGAGATGCCACCCAAATAGGGCGGCATCTTTTTTAATACTGTGGGACACCATAGCCAAGTATCTCATAATATCCCACGGGATATTGATTGATCCGGCAGCTATCGCCGGAGTTGCCTTCGACGGTATAGACAATGCCGTTCTCGACTTTCTCTACAATGCCTGTATGGTCGGATAGACCGTCTTGCGGTCCTGACGAACCATCGGGCGAATCCCAATCAAAGAAGATAATCATACCGGGGACAGGCTCGGCAGAGCCGTCAATCCACTGCCCTCTATCTTTGAACCACTGAACGCCGTTTACGCATCCGGCATACTTAGGGATAATGCCCGTGTCAATATAGCCGCATTCATTGGCACACCAGCTCACGAAGCAAGCACACCATTCCACACGGGAGCCAAAACCGTACCAGCTCCAATAAGGATCGCCACCGACATTGCCCACCTGTGAAAGAGCTACCGTGACAATCTGATCGTCGCTGTAATTGATGCCGTAGAGAACAGATGCCCATAGCGAATTGTTCTCATCTTGGAGCAACTCAGCAAGATAGTCCTTCTGCTCCTGCGTAAAGCCATACTGAGCTGCCATTTTATCAACTGTCTTGTGAGAAACCGTAATAAACAGGACTATCTTTGTTTCCGTCGTTTCCGTCTGAACGATATTGCCGTGACCGTCATCGGTTTCGGTAATCACAGTTTCTGTCCTGCTTTCTGTACGAGATGAAATGGCGTTCATTTCCCAAAAGATGTCGGTGAGAAGCTGCTTCTTGCCATCGTCCATCGTAGCAACCTCCTGCGGGTTATTGGGATCGGTGTTGATCTTGACTGCATAGACCGCAAGAACATCTTTCCAAACAGCTCGGCTTCCACTCATTTCAAGCTCATCATAGGTTACAGCATTCTTCTGCGCTTGCAGGCGGCTATCGTAATCTGCGTTAATCTCCTGAACAACCGTCTGCATCGTGATACCCGTTCCGGGATCATCGCCCGAAAAGAAAATGCCGAAAACAGATCCGAGCAGAAGCGCAATCAAGCAAATCACGATAATAACAACAACAGCAACCCAGCCTCCAGCGGCGATAGCAGCAACAAGTGCCTTAACTCCGGCAATAATAGCTTTCACGGCTGCAATCGTCGCCTTTACTGCGTATCCGTCCAACCCGCCCCACCAACTAAAAAAGGAACCCAGCTCATACAGCCGGGCTCCATTTGTTCAAATCTTCACATTCCAAGGCAGTAACCGAGAAACTTTGCACCCTGTACGCAGCATCTCAAAAACATACTCCATATACGCATACGGATCCAGCCCGTTCGCCTTTGCACTCTCGATAAGCGAATAGATCACCGCCGATGAATCCGCTCCGGACGGAGTATTGCAGAACAGCCAGTTCTTTCTGCCTATCACA
>JAGAPR010000011.1 GCA_017623155.1 Prevotella sp.
GCGCCATAAAGACGTTTTAGAAATCAGGTAAAGACTTATGCACTCGCTGCGCTCGTCGCGCCTGGCGGCGCGTGCCGGCCGGAGAGAAGAAAAGCGCGACCGCTTGATGGTGAGTGTATAGCAGCCGCGCGTCGTTAGATTATCGAGCGAAGATACGGAACTTGAAATTCTCTGTTGCGGATCCTGTAGCAAAGTTGATGTTTATATGCGTGTCATCAATATAGATAAAGCATCCGCCGAGGATGTTTGTATTCGTCGTGCTGTATCCGCCGAGCATATAGCATCCGCCGTTAATGAACGATCCGGCAGGCACAACTTTAGAGTCAACGATCCTTGAATTAGACGAGCGCATAACAACGAACATCAACTCGCTGTATCTGGCCAGCGCTGTATCGACTTCGACCGTATGATCCGTCGCGTTACCGGCTCCGACATATTCCGCGATCATGGCGAAATTAGAAGGTGCAACTCCGTTTCCGGTTTTCGTAATAATGGCGCCGGTCGAAGTAGTCCTGTAGTTGAACGGATATAAAGCAGTATGCGTCGGATTTACCGTCACAAGAGATCCTGCGTCCGAGTTAAGGATCTGGTTCACCGCTCCCGCGACCGGATAGACATACAGCAGCGCCATCCGGCTCCGGACGAAATGCAGCGCGCCGTTCGCGTCATTCATGATGCGAACATTCCTGAGCTGGCCTACGCAATTATAGAAATTAGCGCTGTAGATCGGTACCGGGTTTCCGCCATCTGCTCCGCCGATATTCACATAATGGTTATTGATCGCGAGCGTTTCCGTGCTGAAATCGCCCTGCAGCACTATATTACTCGGAGTGATGTTCGGCGCGTTCAGTACGAGCGCGATCTCGCCGAGTGATTTAAACGGGCTGGCGGAATCTCCGGTCGGTGTGAATACGACCGACGATGAATCTACGAACATCGGATTATAGTTGCGATAGATCGCCATCTGGGTATACGATACATCGTACCGCACACCGGAATTGAAATTGCCGTAACCGAAAGTCGTGATACCGATTCCGACTTCATACGCGTCAAATCCTACGCCGTCATAATTATATTCACGCGGCTTACCATTGATCACAAAGTCGTCATCATTACCGTAAAAGCTGATAGACTGAGACTCGCCCAGGGGATAGAAGTCCGAACAGAATTCCTGCACGCCATAGACCGCGACCGTATTAAAATTCATGTCGAGCATGACAACATTGTTCGGCTGATTCATCGTCACGTATAAGTGATTCTTATGATATTCAAGGCACTGTACTACGGTGTAAGGTACTGCGCCAGTCCACGTTTCTTCTGTCACGAAATCTGTTCCGAGTCTGCGGATATTGCCGTTCTCGATCGTATAGATCTTCTGGTCATCCGCGTCGTAAGCGATACCGGCCGGCGCGTGATCGATCGCGACTGTTCGCACCACGGTTAAAGTGGACGGATTCATGACCACGATATTAGATGCTGATGTGATGTACAGCAGGTCATTTTGACTGTCGTAGGTCATATCATTAGCATGATCACAAGTGAATTCATTGCTCGTAGCAATGACCCCGCCATTAAATCCGATCGCCTGCACGATACATTTCAAATTACCGTAATCATAGTTAAAGTATGCAGTATAAATGACCGGAGTCGTTCCCTGCATACGAACGACCATACCCTGAGAGCTTTTGTAATCACCGGTTCGGATCGTACGGCCGAGAAATCTGAGCTTCACAAGCGCGCCGCCGGCTTCTCCGGAAACATCGATATTATCGATCCTGTCGGAGAGCGCCGTATCCGCGCTTTCCCTGTTCAGGATCTCCGCGGCGAGATCGGCCTCCGCGTCATCGATACGGCCGGAAAGCGAGGTATCCGCGTTTTCTGTGTATGTCCTGAGATCGTCGATATATCTCTGTACGGTATACTGCTCGATATTTGTACCGATGATATAAGCGGTTCCCTGGGGGATATCGGTCATCGTTCTGTAAATAATACCATTCCAGAACAGCAGGCTGTTTTCCGGTAAAGCGACGGAGGCTGTTGACTCATGTCCGGCGTTATAAGCGATCTGGCCGCGCAGCTGGTTGATATTATCATCGTAATTAAAGACCGGAAGCCAATAATCCGTGTTTGAAATATCAATGCCTGCCGGCACCGGCTGTTTACTGATATACGCGGTTCCGTCGCTGTCAATGACCATCGTCAGCGCTGTATACTGTTCTGTGATATCCCATGTGATCGGATCGGCGAACTTGATAACAGCATTTTCGAGATAAGTATCGAGTTTTTCGCTTATCTCGTTAAATGATTTGATCAGCCAGCCGAGATCGCTGTCATAAGTCCGCGTATGCGGAAATTCAAAGAAAGCCATATATACACTCCTTTACCATATCTGCAGGATCAGATCAGAAGAAAATTCTTTTGCGATCCATTCATAAACATTAAAGCGCTGCAGGAGATCGAGTTCCTGATTGATCATGTCCTGATTGGATGTAACGCCGATATTACCGTGCATATGCTGTGTGAATTTATCAAGCGTATTTTCATCTTCGTCAGCGACGTTTTTTGTCTTTCTCTCGCCGGTTATATTTTCATTACCGTTTGTGCTTCCGGTCGCGTTCCGCTTGCTGCTGTTGTCCCAATCATCCGTATTAAACGCCGATACTGTGTTTACATCTTCATTATCCGTGTCAATACTGGATTCTGTCTCGCGCGTTTCGTCCTCGCTGCCGGTATCCGTACGGTCGAGCGCCCTTGTTATCGTGCGCGTCGTCTCGTCATACCGGTCAGTGTTCTCGATCGGACTATACTCTGATTCGAGTATCTTGACCAGATGCGCGAAAGTCCATGCGTGAGACGCGAACCAATGGCGGATAGCATCGGCCATCGTTTCCGGTTCAGAATATAACGGAGTCTGCAGTCCACACTGCAGCATGATCGCGGATCGTACGCTGTCAGCGTCCAGCGGAGACGGAACTACTACGCCGTCAAAGAGCGCCGGATAATAATCAAGCTGATTCTGTAGGTTCATTTTCTGGCACTTCCTTTCCTGCGTCCGGTTTCCATTCGTGCCGGATCATCCTGAGACTGAGACCGTAAAGCTCGTTCGCGCGTTTGAATCCGTCGTTCACATTCTGCAGCCAATGTTCCGCGCCGGAGCGCACTTCCTGAGTATTTGAAACTACTTCGTAAGTGTTCAGCCGCTCGCGCTTGTCCGTGTTCGCGTTATTGATGCCGATATCAGATAAGAAGTCATCCATGAGGCGCTGTTTCAGATCCTCGACATCCGCCGCGATATATGACTCTTTAACGCGGTTAAATAAAAGACGCTCCGTCAGCTTCTTAGCGATATTCTCGCCGATGAAAACAGCCGGCTTTCCCTCGGTCATCTGGTCATACATCTTCTTATAGCTCTCCGCCTCGGCTTTTGTTTCCGCGCCGAAGATCGCTGTAGCTTTTGTATTGATCAGGTTGACCGCGATAGCAGAATCGCAGGACGCGAGCAGCGCCGCGTATCTGTTTATGATCGGCCAGACGTTGCCATAATTGAACTGGAGCTTCACGAGCGCGCAGTCCTTATCGATAGTCCGCTCAAATGAACCGAGGACGGGATTTGCGATCACGCAAGTCGTCGGATGGTTAAAGACATTAAAGCCGCTGACGCCGGTCTGCAGCGGAAGCACGCCGGCGGCTGTGTCTGTGATACATAACATACCATCGAGAAAGATGCGCTCTTTCATGTAGTCGATATCCCAACCGTCCGGCACCTTCTCGATGGAATAAACGCCGAACAGCTTTTTGATACACTCATTCGTATAGTAAACGACGCTTGTATTGTTAAGACCCTCGACTTCTTCCGGACGGACGGAAAACATCCGGTTGAGAAGATCCTGTTCCGGTATGCTTCTTTTCTTACTCAATGTAAATACCTCCGTCTAAGTATCTGTTGATCTCCAGTCGTTCGCGTTCTGTCATCGCTCCGGATACGCTCGCGTTTCTGGTCTCGACATATCCGCTGAGTCCTGCAAGCGATTTTGTCGCGTTCGCCGGCGTTCCGATCACTGCGGATACGCTGTCAGGAGCTACGACGGTGTCATGGAATATCGTCATGCAGCGCGGAGCGTAACCGAACAGCGCGAGGACTGCTCCGCCGCCTGCTCCGCCTACGCTCGACGGTATCGGCGTGACGCTGTTAAACTCGCCCGCGATACCTGCAGTACCGGCCGCGACTGCGGCCGCTCCGCCGGTCATAAGAGAAGCGCCGACCACGCCTGCAGCTGCAGCGATCGATGTTGCGAGCTGGCGCGGCGTGATATTGGAAGCGCCGATCGCGAAATTAGCCGCGATGTTCGTACTGTACTGTCCGATCACATGGTTCGCCGCTCCGCCGCTGACTGCATTTGCCGCGACTGTTACAAGCGCGTCTCCGGCGGTCTCGTCAAAAGCTACATTAACATAAAGGCCGCTCGCGCCGATCAGAGCGGATGCAGGAAAATTGACAACGCCAACAAAAGGAATATAAAGATAGATCTCATGGTATGGCGCGTTCCGTCTCCAGTCTGCAGCCTGCCAAGGGATCGCGACGTATGCCGCGTCCTGAATACCGCGCGATGTTCTCCGCGTAGCTGACACGCCGGTATTGAATGAACCGAGCATGACTGTCTCGCTTGTGCCGCTGATGCTTCCTGCCGGTACCGGAATGATAAACGCGGACTTGATACAGTCCGCCGCCGATCCGGAGCTTATGATCTGGCGGAAACCCTGAGTGATACTGTCGGCGATCTTTTCCAGCCAGTCCGCCGGAGGATCATCCGGATCGACTTCCGGTATCAGATTATCTTTCCAGTTTCCGAGCGTATCGAGCAGGCCGGCCGCCTGGGCGATCGTCATGACATAAGTCGCGCACGCGGTCTCGCCTACGGTATTAACAACTACGGCCATACCCTTTCCGATCATGTCAAAAGCATTTCCTGCAGCTTCGCTGCGCGTCGTAGTCGTTTTTACGGATAAGCGCCTGTCGCTGATCTCCGTGTTTGGTGTCGTGTCATAAGCTACAAAAGCATTTGTCGCAAGGATCTCGCTTTTCCATGACGCGAGAATATCGACGGTTCCGGAGACTTCCCATATATTGTTTCTTACTGATCTGATGTCCGTTATCTTATAATAACGTCCCTCCATCGCAAAATGTGACCAATACGGCGCGCCAGCGTGCTGTAGGATCAGGACGGGATCAAGCAGGCTGCAGCCGTCTTTTAATACAACTTCTTCCGACTCTATCGGATCAGTCGGAAGAAGCGTGGAATTAGTTCTTTTTGAGATGGAATAAAAATTTACATGGAAGCCCATTAGTTCAAAGTGAATACTACAAAGTTCTCCGATAGATCGTTAAACCAGAGCTGTTCCTCATGCATATAAGTAGTGTAATAACGACCTTTCGCGTTAAGCGGAGTCGTGTTTACTTCTTCCTCGATCCGATACATACCGCAGGCGTCGCGGTCATGAACGATACCGATGATATTAGAGACCGTAGTCGTCGCGGAGTCAGACGCCCTGTCAACAGAAATGCTCATGGGAGTCTGTGCGGACTGCAGGAACGGGACTTTCACGTATCTGTTATCCACGCGGACAAGCTCCTCGTTAAACGCTGCATACTGTACGACGGTCTCAGCAGCTCTTACAAACGGGGAGAGCAGCTTGACGCGGACATCCTCGGACGGAGTGAAGCGCGCGACGCTTCCGTCGTTGTACATTTTGGAAAGTGACTGCATACCATCAAAAGTTTCATTGATACGGCGGATCGCGTATGCAAGGAAATCTTTATCCAGTAACGCACTGGCCGCGGTCAGAGTCGCGGTCGCGGCTGCATTATACTCCGTAACAAGATCGATGACATTTGAAGTCTCCGCGATCATGTTATTGATCGTAGTCCTGCCCAGGTTCTCAAGCGCGAGTTCTACGGCGTTCCTCATCTCGCCCATAACAGCCGCGATGAACTGTCCCATAGCATCCTGACCGGTGAAAGCTTCCTTAAGCGCCTGACGGCTGATGCTCTGCGCGAACATATACGGAGTGCGCTTTACAAAAAGCTTCTGGATCGCGGTCGGCTTGTAAACAGTCCACGGATCGATGGACTGACCGTCTACCAGATCGTAAGTCGGATCGTCGATCGCTTCCGGCATAACGACTTTGACTTTCTGCAGGATCATGCCGTATTCAAAATCATTAAGCACCATATCGGACAGCTTATTCCGGTATCTTCTGTAATCGATGATCGTGCGGCCGATGCGCTGGAGCAGAGTATTAATAAATGCTTCTGTATTTGTTGAACTGGATAAGATAGTATTACCCAGAGCTACGAGAGACGCTGCGTCAGTCGCTACAATACCGGAATGACCGGTCGACTGCGACGCGACGGAGTTCACAAGCGTATAAATGTGATCAGTTGTCATAGCTTCGTTCCTTTCTTATGAAAACATCTCGTTTAATATTTCTTCCGCACTCTTCGCCGGTTCCCGTCCGATCTGGCGAGATAGTGTGAAATTCAGCTTTTTAGTTTCTCCGAGTTCTGTTTTGATCTCCGAGTTTGACTTATTGAGCGCGTCGTTTTCTTCCTTTAAGGAGTCGCGCTCCGCCGTCAGGTCTTCGATCTGTTTCTCCAAATCGGCTATAGATTCCTGCAGCGCTTTACACTCTTCTTCTGTCATGTCATTTCCTTTCTGTCAACCAATAAAAGGACGGGCGGCCGGAAACGGTTGACAAGACCGCGCCCAGCTTCTGGCTGTGTGTCCGGCGCTACAAACCGGCCGCCTATTTTAAGTATACATAAGTTATCAACATTTTGTCAACATCATGTGGATAAGCGCAGCGCGTCTGAAAGCATCAGTTTACACTCGTAGTTTTCATACCATATTCTGCCCCGTACTTCGCACTCCGTCAGATAGAGACCGCGCTCGCGCATGAAAAGCGCGTACTGATCCTTATCATAAATTTTGCACTGCATCGACGGAGTTAAGCAGCAGTATATCCGGCCGTCGCTTTTGTGTCTCCAGACCGCGCACATACCGCGCTCAGTCTCTACCATGCAAAGCGGCGTAAATTCATTGATCGGAAGCTTCTTCACGTTCTTGAATGAGTCGCGCGTAAATTCATTTTCGAGCGCTTCACGCGCTGCAGCCGTTCCGGAGATCAGCCGGTAATTTGCCGTGTCCTTTTTCATCTCGGAAACGCCGGCCGTCGGAAGCTCCAGAAATATATCGCGGTTGGAATATGTCTTTTCATTATTTTGTGTCATCGTAACGATCCGCTGCACAAGTCCGTATCCGGCAAGGATATCGTTCTGTAATGTCTGCGAGTTTGAGAGCAGGATCACTTTAAACGGCGCTTCGCCGGATAGCTCCCTGTTTCGGTTTACTGTTTCATAAAAACCCTGAAACGCCGTAAACTGATTGAATGTCAGCTTACGCGCTTCGATAAACTCATCGAAGATACATAGCTCGACATCGGATAGATCGACGCCGCGCATGTTCGCGAAAGTCGAAAGCGCCGCGCCGTAGCCCAGGAGCGTCTTTTCTTCGCCGATCTTTTCATAGATCATATAGTGCCGCTTTTCCGCTTCCATGACGATATCGCGTCCGGTGTCGCGGCTGATGCGTTTAAACGGATTTCCGAACAGAGAACAGCTTTCATCCATCTGTACGGCTGTATTTCTCAAATATATAAACGGCTTGCCTGTTTCCAGAGCAAAAGAAAGCGCGGAGTAGGTTTTCCCTATTCCGCGCCCGCCGATTATGATATTTATCGCACGGAGCTTGTCCGCGCGTCTCCGGATATCATAATAGTCTATCATGCGTCAATCCTCGATATCATCCATGCTGTGATCGACAAACTCGCTGCCGGCCGCGTACTGGTTAACCCAAAGCGTATGCGTTTCGAGGATCTCGCCGGTCTCTTCTCTGAAAAACTTCTTGGAAGAGAGATTGCAATTTTCCTTATCTACGATGATGTTACAAGGGCAGTTCTCCGGCTTCGGCGGCTGGATCTCCTTATTGAACTTTACGCTGACCGGAATGGTGTCTCCGTCCTTTTTCCGAAGCGAGGATAGATAAGCGAAAAACTCGCGGCCGTCCTTTGTTCTGCGTCTCTTTGCGTAAATACTGATTTCCATTTGTAGCTCCTTTCTGGTGTCAACCGTTGAAAATTGTTTCTATAGATAATATTAAATTATGTAACCCATGTTGTCAACGATTTTTTGTATCAGGTCGATATACTCTCCGGAGAGTCCGAGCGTATATTTATCATCGATCAGCGCGACATTCGCAGCCGTCCTGATCCTGCAGCCATTGACCGTGATTTCATGTATCTGGTCGTCGTTATAGTAAGCGACGACATGACCGGCGTTCGAGATCACGCATCCATTCCGGAAAGCGTTTATGCCATGTTTATTAAAGTATTCCGCGCCGCGCTGCTTCGCTACGCCGGCGATCGTTGTCTTGTACTGGTTGCGGCCGGCTTCCTTTAATATGTACCGCTTCGCGCCCAGCGTCTTAAACTCAGCATAATTTCCCTCATATTCATAAACGCCGAGATAGTGACGGCGGCCTGCCGGATCGTCCGCGTAATAGCCTGCAGCTTCGCAGCGTTCGATTATATCGCGGTTAAAATCTTCAAAGTCGTGCTTGTGGTCGTGCCGGCATTTGATCGAGTCCGTATCCACGTAAACGACATCCGCACCGACTTTCCAGATCATCCGCCGCAGTCTTAAGCGAGCGTTCGCCGTTACCCATACGCCCTGATCGTACCGCAGGAAATTTGACCGCGACTTGTAGAACTTATTCAGCGCTTCTTCGATATCGTGCGGCTTTGGCTGATATTCTCCGGCATAGTATTCCCAGTCTCGTTTTGCTATGTCAGTGACCATCATACCATAACCGGCGTTCAGTCTGTTCTTTGCTTTTCCGTACTCATATTCCGAACCGGCTACGCCTTTTAATTGCGTCTTTAATCGGAAGTAGTGCATCAGCTGTCTCTTATGCTCTTCCGGAAGCTCGCCGTATTTCGCGACAAATACCTCGCGCACCGCACGCGCTGTCCATGTATATTCCTGCTCGATGATGTAAAGGTCAATATCCGTTAACCAGATATCGATATATCCGGCTTCGCCCGTGTCCGGATTCTCGCAGCACTCCAAGACACGTCCGTTATCATTCACACGCCACGCGCTCACATGATTGCATTTCGAGATCGGTATATACGGCATTCCGGCATCGCCGATATAACGGATATTTTCAAAGCGTACATGGATCAGCGCCGCAAAGTCCGGCATCCGGTTATGTTTTAACCATGTCTCCGGAGCGATCCGCGTAAACCCCGTTACGGGATAGCGGTCTAAAAGCATCGCCGCCGGATAGCTCGACGATATATCGTAAGACTGCAGATCATGCAGCAAGCCGCCTACATAATTATAATTCGCGTGCGTATCTCCGCCGCGGAAAGCTGCGCGGCATATCGAATATGTTTCCGGCGTAAGACGATAGTCAAGCCATCTTTGCCGCAACTTCGCGTTTTTCCGGTATTCGTTCCGGTAGTCGCGCCGGACATATCCTGTCGATGTTAACGGGATCATAGCTAAGTTATCATCACGCATCAGATACTCGATGCACTCGCAGAGTCCGGCGACATCGCAATAACAGTATGATTCTTCTTTCCGGTTCAGCTTCGTTTCCGGCGTTCTGATCTTCTTATAATTAAACTCTTCGCCGTCGTTCTTAGTAAAGATAATGTCCGGCGTATTCTTACAGAACTTATCCAGACGCATATTTGAAAGCGCGTAAGAATCGCGAAACTCTATGCAGCCGTTACAGATCGCTTTGAGCGGCTGCCGGTTACCCTTTAAAAACACATCCGTCCAAGAAAAGAAACGCCGCATGAACTGAAACTCAAATGGCAAGTTGTGAACGTAGACAACTAAGCGCCTGGACTCCGTAAGCTGCAGCGTCTCGATCAGGACACGCACAAGCTCGGCAAACTCCGCCCATGTCCTACCAAAGAAAACAGTCCTTTTGATACAGAACTGCCATTGATACATAAACGCAAACGGCCGCACCGGATCATTTATATTTGTGGTTTCTATATCAAAGGCGGAGGCAACATTTAAATATTTAACTTTTCCCTTAGAGCAGCATTTCCAAGTTTTGAAGCGATCCAGCGCGGCCGGCGCGTCCTCGATAGTATAGACCGGACACTTTATGCGGCCTTTAGTTGTGTCAACCGTTATTAATTGCACGTTTAAAACTCAACTCCCCATTCTTCAAGCGTTGTAAAAATGTCCGTATCCAGATTCTCGAAATTCTCCATATCGTTTAAAAATGACTCTATGTCATCTTCATCGTTCAGGATCATTTCGGAAATCTGTTTGCCGATATCCGAGCCGAAAGCTTTTTTCATTTCGCGCCATCCGTCCGAACCTAAGAAGCGATTGAGCCGCTTTACTTGTTCGCGGCTCGCGCTCTGGTCCGGCTGCAGCAGTCCGAAGTGTTGAAAGAAGCTGTCGGCCGTGTCCTGATCGACTTCGCGGATACCGGTGAGAGTACTTTCCTTATAATTCAGACCGCGTAAGGCGTTCTGAGCGTTTTTAAAAAGCTGTTCAGCGGATCCCGTCCGAGCCTGCGATCCTCGCGCTTTTCCGCCGAGAGAGCTTTTAATACGCTGGTACGCGTCTCCAGTACGGTCAGCTTTTTCAAGCTCTCGCATACGCTGATTCAAGCGCCGGTTCAGTTTCTCCGAAACTTTGCCGAGTTCTTCGAGCGCTTCATTATCTCCGCCAGCCGCACGCGCCGCGATATCTTCGAGAGTGTCGAGAGACGGAAGCGACGTGCGAACCGTATTCCGGCGCGGCATTATTTACCTCCGGAAGCGTACTTTGCCCATTGTTTCGGATCGCCGTAGAAGAGATCCGTATCCAGATTCATTCCGTTATTCTGCCAGATCGCCATAAACTCCCATGGCTCCGGATTCTTAGGCACGGCTTTCTGCCATGCCGCGAGCCATAAGCCGTAGTCGTTCGCCGGTACGAGATCGAACAGATTAAGCGCGGAGCGCTGGCAGTAAACGAGCGGCTTTACTCCGCCGGTCATATCCTCAACAGCTTTGAGCCATTCATAGCACCATTTATCGATGTTCGGATACTGCAGCGCCCGTCCCTCGACATCCAGCGCGAGGAGCATAGATCCTGCAAACGGCTTTATCCTGTCAACAAAGTGTTTCGCTTCCGCAAGCGCCGTGTTATTCTCCGGCCGCGCGTAATGATAAGCACCGGCGCAGGCGAAACCGTAACGGATATTTGACTCGCCAATCATCCGGATATATTCATTATATCGCGGATCGTCGAAAGTGACGCCCTCGGTCGCTTTCATGATGACAAAACCGAGCGACGCTTTATCATAAAGATAGCTCGCGCCCTTGGCGCGAATGAGGCTGTAATTATGATGGGAAATATCGATACCCTGCATTATCATGCTGCTTTATCTCCTTTCGTATATTTGATCATATCCTTAAGCTCTGTAAGCGCTTGTGTATTCGCTTCGAGTACTGACCGGAGCGCGTTGATCTCCGTCTTGTGTTGTTCATCCTGTTTGTTGACCATCCAGAAAAGCGCGCCGCACGCGCATATAGGAAAACCGACGGTCGATATCGCCTGCATGATAACATTTACATCCATCTTTTAATCTCCTTTACATCATCGCGGATCATATCCATTTTCATAAGTACATACAAAAGCATGACGATCGCTGCAGCGTGCAAGCAGCAGTCAAGCGTGATAAGCATCTCCATCGATTCAAGCATACACAAACCCTCCTTTCAGTTGTATCATATTACAAAAAATCTTTTTATATAAGTATTGACGAAATAAGAAAAATATGGTAATGTATAAGTACGGAAACACATTACAATTTTCTTAAGAAAGGACGGTTGACAATGTACAGACTCGATGTGTATGAAAAAAGAACTTGGAACAGAATTCTCCTGACTCAATGGTTCGATACTTATACGGAAGCTGAAGAATTCGCTGAATCCGTAAAGTTCATTCGCGAAAGACCTTACACCATAGAAAACGAACTTTACGAAACGGAGGTACTTGTATGACACTCGGCCAGCTTCTCGAATACGCTTATACCGGAGCGGCGGTTCGCCGCCGCTTCGCTGATCTGGAAGAGATCGCAGCTTACACGGAACAATGGTACGATCTCAGCTGTGAAGCTCTCGACGATCTGAAACTCGACATATTACCATTCAGTGACGATCCAGAACACGACTATATGAGCGTGACCGGTTCTAAAATCTAACGACGCGCGGCTGCTATACACTCACCATCAAGCGGTCGCGCTTTTCTTCTCTCCGGCCGGCACGCGCCGCCAGGCGCGACGAGCGCAGCGAGTGCATAAGTCTTTACCTGATTTCTAAAACGTCTTTATGGCGC
>JAGAPR010000027.1 GCA_017623155.1 Prevotella sp.
ATTAAAAACCGTCTTGTTTTCCAATTAGGCCGTAATTGCATTCCAATTACGGCCTAATTGCACTCCCGTTAGGCCGTAAATGCAATGCAATTACGGCCTTATTGCAAGGCAAAATCGGAGAAAATGCAACAAAAACGGATTATAAATGTTATTAAAGATTAATTCCCCGACAAAACAGTTAAATTATTTAAGTTAACAAAACCTCTTTCAAAAATTTCAAATGTCACGCTTTTTTACTTTTCTGTAACAATTTTAAGTTAAAATGGGGAGGAGCCCCTCTTAGGGGGGAATGTAGGGTGTGGGGCTCATAAGCAATATTCAATTTTAATGTCTTGATTTTGGTTTTCTCGTCGTTTATGATTATTTTTGCGTATTGATAGAAATCCAAGAAGAAATATGAGCAAGAATGTTCCCAACGAATGGAATGATTTTCTGTTGAAAGACGTGTCGTTTGTCAATCTGATGACCCACCGGATATTCAACATTCTCATCGTGGCCAACCCTTATGATGCTTTCATGCTTGAAGATGACGGGCGTGTGGACGAGAAAATTTTCGACGAATACATGGACCTCGGCCTGCGCTATCCGCCGACGTTCACGCAGGTGAGCACCATCGAAGAGGCGCGCGAAGTGATGAAAACTTCCGACATTGATTTGGTGATATGTATGCCGGGAAATGCAGACAACGACGCTTTCGACGTTGCACGCGACGTGAAAGCCTGTTCGCCGAACATTCCCTGCGTGGTGCTCACGCCTTTCTCGCACGGTATCACGAGGCGGATGAAAGACGAAGATCTGTCCATCTTCGATTATGTATTCTGCTGGTTGGGAAACACCAACCTCATACTCTCCATCATAAAGCTCATCGAGGACAAGATGAACATAGAGCATGACATCAGTGAGGCGGGCGTGCAGGTGATAATGTTGGTGGAAGACAGCATACGGTTTTACTCATCAATACTGCCCAATCTGTATAATTATATTCTGCAACAGAGCAAGCGATTCTCAACCGAGGCACTCAATCCGCACGCGGCGGCACAGCGGAAACGCGGTCGTCCGAAAGT
This sequence comes from Prevotella sp., assembly GCA_017623155.1. Taxonomy (GTDB): domain Bacteria; phylum Bacteroidota; class Bacteroidia; order Bacteroidales; family Bacteroidaceae; genus Prevotella. The sequence continues at coordinate 1,065 of JAGAPR010000027.1, forward strand.
TGTTCTCGCGCGAAACTATGAGGAGGCGATGGCGATATATGAGAAATATTCGGGTAATATGCTCGGAGTAATCAGCGACACGCGCTTTGCCAAGGATGGAACCGACAACATGGAAGCAGGCCTCGAGCTGCTCCGCGAGATAAGACGGCGCGACGAGTATGTGCCGCTGATACTGCAAAGTTCGGAGACTGTCAATGCCGACAAGGCCAAGGCCGAGGGCTTCCGCTTTGTGGACAAGAACTCGAAGAAGATGAACATCGACCTGCGCAACCTCATGGAGGAGCACATGGGCTTTGGTGATTTCGTGTTTCGCGACCCCGCTTCCGGTGCCGAAGTGGCCCGGGTGAGCACGCTGAAAGAGCTGCAAGACTCGATTTTCACCATTCCGAACGACTCGATGCTCTATCACGTGAGCCGAAATCATGTCAGCCGGTGGCTCAGCGCGCGGGCGATATTTCCCGTGTCGGCGTTTCTGAAGCACGTCACATGGCACAAGTTGCAGGATGTCGATGCCCACAGACAGATTATCTTCGACGCCATCGTGCAGTATCGCAGGATGAAAAATATCGGCATTGTGGCCGTCTTTGACCGTGGCAAATTCGATGCCTACGGACATTTCGCCCGTATCGGAGACGGCTCGCTCGGCGGCAAGGGCCGCGGACTGGCCTTTCTCGACAACATAATCAAGCGTCATCCGGAGTTCAACCGCTTTCCCGGAGCCACGGTGTCGATACCCCGCACGGTGGTGCTCTGCACCGACTTCTTCGACGAGTTCATGGATTCGAACAACCTTTATCAGATAGCTTTGAGCGATGCGAGCGACGAGGATATACTCGCCCGCTTTCTGGAAGCGCAACTGCCCGACTCGCTCATTGCCGATTTCTATACGTTCTTCGACGCCGTGAAGTCACCGATTGCCGTGCGCTCGTCGTCGCTTCTCGAAGATTCGCACTACCAGCCGTTTGCCGGTATATACTCGACATACATGATACCGTATCTCGACGACAAGTTCGAGATGGTGAAAATGCTTGCCGCCGCCATCAAGGGAGTGTATGCCTCGGTGTTCTATAAAGACTCGAAGGCATACATGACGGCCACGCGCAACGTGATAGATCAGGAGAAGATGGCCGTGATATTGCAGGAAGTGGTGGGTAAGAGATACGGCGACAGGTACTATCCCAATTTCAGCGGAGTGCTGCGCTCGCTCAATTATTACCCGATAGGCGACGAAAAATCGGAAGAGGGCATTGCTAATCTTGCCCTCGGACTGGGAAAATATATTGTGGATGGAGGTCAGACGCTGCGCGTAAGTCCGCATCATCCGCATCAGGTGCTGCAAACAAGCGAAATGGAGACGGCCCTGCGCGACACGCAGACACGCTTCTATGCCCTTGACATGAAGAATGTGGGCACCGACTTAAAGGCCGACGACGGGTTTAACATACTCAACCTGCGGGTAAAAGAGGCCGACAAAGACGGATCGTTGAACTATATCGCGTCGACATACGACCCATACGACCAAGTAATCCGCGACGGCATCTACGACGGCGGGCGCAAGATCATATCATTCTGCGGAGTGCTTCAGCAAGGCGTGTTCCCGCTGCCGGAACTCTTGCAGATGACTCAGAAATGCGGAGCAGATGAAATGAAGCGTCCCGTGGAGATTGAGTTTGCCTGCAATCTGAACGCCGACAAGACCGGCGAACTGTATCTCTTGCAGATACGTCCGATTGTAGACAGCAAGCAGGTGCTCGATACCGACTTGCAAGCCATCGGCGACGAGAGCTGCCTGCTGCGCTCGCACAACTCGCTCGGCCACGGGATAAGCGAGGATGTGGTGGATGTGGTGTACGTGAAAACCGATGAGAACTTCACGGCGGCCAACAATCCCGACATTGCGAGAGACGTGGAGACAATAAATCGCAAATTCCTCGATGAGGGCAAAAACTACATATTGATAGGTCCCGGACGCTGGGGCTCGAGCGACTACTGGCTCGGCATACCGGTGAAATGGCCGCACATCAGTGCCGCGCGCGTCATCGTCGAGGCCGGACTGAAGAACTACCGCGTGGACCCGAGCCAAGGCACGCACTTCTTCCAGAACCTCACCTCGTTCGGCGTGGGCTACTTCACGGTGAACTCATACAGCGGCGACGGCATCTGCCGGACGGACATCCTCGACGCCATGCCCGCCGTGGAGGAGACCCGGTATATACGTCACGTGCGCTTCACGAGTCCGCTGAAGATAATGATGGACGGCAAGAAGCAGGAGGGAGTAGTGGTAATCTGATCATAAATTATGAGTTATTAATTATGATGATACAATGAAAGAAAGCGATGATTGACATGTTCAGAAATATATTCCCGTCGGCCGTTCTCGCGGGCATCTGTATTTCTATCGGCTGCGTGGTGAACCTGCGCACGGGCGGCGTGGCCGGTGCCGTGCTCTTCTCGTTCGGTCTCACCGCCGTGGTCTATTACGCCCTGAAACTCTATACAGGCACGGCAGGATTCATCCGCCGGCGCGGCGACTGGGCCATGCTTGCCACCGTGCTTGCAGGTAACATCGCCGGCTGCCTGCTCTCGGCACTTGCCATCCGCTATGCGCAGCCCGACTGCATAGACCCCGCCACGGCCATCACCGCCTCGCGGATAGCCAAAGGACCGGCTGCCTGCTTCATCCTTGCCATCGGCTGCGGCTTCATCATGACCACCGCCGTGCAGTTCGCCCGGCAGGGCAAGATGCTCTGCGTGCTCCTCGGTGTGCCCGTCTTCATCCTCTGCGGCTTCACCCACAGCATCGCCGACGCTTTCTATTACCTTCTCGCCCCCGCCGACATGCTCTTCTCGCCGGCTCTTCTTATTATATATATAGGTGAGGTGGCCGGCAACTTCGTGGGCTGCAACCTCTACCGGATAGTGATGAAGATGAGGGCGGCGGAGCGGTAAGACCGTGACTATAAAGCAACGGATGCAGGGGCGTAAGGCTTCTCTTGTTTGGTAAAGCATAACCTTCAGCCAAGCGACGGAGCCTTACGCACTTGCACCTTTCATGGATGTGAAAGCCTTGCCACGGTATTATTGGTTATCCATTATTTTTTTACAGTTATTTCATTGCCGTTTTGAAATAATTTCTTACTTTTGCAACGGATTCTCTTTGTTTCTTGTTTTGTAAGACACAGCAGATGTATCTGCAACCGTCTGTCACAGGACTCGAGAACTACCCGCGCCGAGTCGGAGGAGATACTGAAAGTAAATCCTTTGGCGGGCATCAGGGACTGGGAGTCACTATATAGTATAAAGGCGTTTACTTTGACGCTTTGTTCTTGACTGCTTGAAACTTCGCAACTTTCAGATGTTGTCATGGACATAGCAACGGTAGATGCTCATGGGATGTTTTATAGACATCCCTTGCTCTGCATACATCATGCGGTATGGTATCATCATTACCATATCCGTCATGGTAAGTGTGTGGCGTAGGGATGATTATATAAACACATCGGCGTGGGTTTCGCGTTGCTCGTTCAACAACATCGGGCAATGCGAAGGCCTCAAGCAGTGGAACGGGCAACAGGTACGGATCTCCACGCTTTTTTCTTTATAGTCGTTTAAGTTCACTTTATATTCACGCCGGCACGGGGGAGGTCTATCGGCACAAATAAAGATATGAGCAAAAACAAATGGGACAATCAACTTTAACTTTCAGATGCTCACCGTCATGGGCATTACCGGCATCACGGTCATAGCATAATAAATACTTAATCTATTGACAATCAACAATTATTAAAGACACCAGATGAAGAAAATCTTTTTATCATTACTATTCTCGATGGCCGTAATCTTTGTATATGCGGATAGCGGCAGATATAAGGGAGACATCAATGCCGACGGAGAAATAACGCTGTCGGATATGGTGAAGCTTGCATCGGACATGTTGAACAATGCCGCGTATAATTCCGCGCATGACCTTAACGGTGACAAGAAGATAGATGACGCGGACTTACAAGAATTGGCAAACATCATCCTGAACAACATTAAAAGCCCGCAAAGCGGACTTGACGTGGGAATAGGCGACTGGGGAGACGGCGGTGAGTTCGGCGGAGTTGTCGGAGCAAAACATCATGTGACCGCTGCCGGAGGATGCTTCTCGATAAGCGACATCAGGCTTGACGAAGAGAAAGGCAAGTATTATTTTAACGTCGACTTATCCGGACAGGACAGTAAGATATACTGTTCGGCCATAATAAACGTGAAGCTTCCGCAGAATATAAGTTTCTCTCTTGACGGCAATAGTAATCCTGTAGTAGAGTGTAATGCAGAAGGACTTATCACAAACGGCCATGGTATATACGGTAAGCCGACGCTGCAAAAGGATGGTTCTCTGCGCTTCATTGTCTTCAACAGCATGCTGACGGATTTCAATCAGGCCGCCGGTACAATAGCGAAAGTATACGTATCATCGCAGGAGACGGAGGGTATCGTCACTATTCTTCCGGGCGAACTTGCCACAAGCGGCAATAAAGGTGTCGGCTCGAATGTGACGAAGACAGTGGAAGAGACTTTTGACCTTAAAGTAATAAATACGCATAAAATCACCTACATTGTCGACGGTGAGACGTATAAGACCGTTGACATGGTTTTCGGTGAACCAATAACGCCTGAGGCCGCTCCCGAGAAAGAGGGATATACGTTCAGCGGCTGGAGTGAAATACCTGCGACGATGCCAGCACATGACGTAACCGTAACCGGAACGTTCACGGTTAATACTTATAAGTTGACCTATCTTGTCGACGGTGAAGTCTATAAAATTGTAGACATGGCATTTGGTGCAACGATAACGCCTGAGGCTGCTCCTGTGAAAGAAGGATATACATTCAGCGGCTGGAGTGATATACCTGCGACGATGCCTGCACATGACATAACCGTAACGGGAACGTTCACGGTTAATACTTATAAGTTGACCTATCTTGTCGACGGTGAAGTCTATAAAATTGTAGACATGGCATTTGGTGCAACGATAACGCCTGAGGCTGCTCCTGCTAAAGATGGATATACGTTCAGCGGCTGGAGTGATATACCTGCGACGATGCCTGCAAAGGATATAACCGTGACTGGAACATTCACAGTCAATACCTACAAGTTAACATATCTTGTTGACGGTGAAATTTATAAGGTTGTTGAATATGCATTTGGTGCAACGATAACGCCTGAGGCTGCTCCTGTGAAAGAAGGATATACATTCAGCGGCTGGAGTGATATACCTGCGACGATGCCTGCACATGACGTAACCGTAACGGGAACGTTCGCTGTCAATACCTACAAATTAACCTATCTTGTTGACGGAGAAGTTTATAAGGTTGTTGAATATGCATTTGGTGCAACGATAACGCCTGAGGCTGCTCCTGAGAAAGAAGGATATACGTTTGGCGGCTGGAGTGATATACCTGCAACGATGCCAGCAAAGAACATTATAGTAACCGGTTCTTTTGGAACAACAGCTAACATATATAAAATCACCTATATCATAGATGGTGAGGTGTATAAGATTGTGGAAGTGCATTTCGGTGAAACGATAACCCCTGAGGCTGCTCCTGCGAAAGAAGGATATACGTTCAGCGGTTGGAGCGATATACCTGAGACGATGCCTGCAAAGAATATAATCGTAACCGGAGCATTCACAGCTAACATATATAAGTTGACCTATCTTGTCGACGATGAGGTCTATAAGGTAGTTGAATATGCATTTGGCGAAACGATAACCCCTGAGGCTGCTCCTGCGAAAGAAGGATATACGTTCAGCGGTTGGAGCGATATACCTGAGACAATGCCTGCTGGTGATATAACCGTAACCGGGACATTCACAGCCAATATATATAAGTTGACATACATTGTTGACGATGAAGTCTATAAGGTTGTTGAATATGCATTTGGTGAAACGATAACGCCGGAGGCTGCTCCCCAAAAAGAAGGATACAGGTTTAGTGGATGGAGCGAAATTCCAGAAACAATGCCTGCAGAGGATATAACAGTGACCGGATATTTTACGAGAGATACATCCGTCAATGGAATACTCTCTTCCGATAAGGAAGTGGATATATACGATATGAATGGAAGAAAACTGTATGAACGTATCTATGCTAAAGAAGCATTGAAACGACTGCCGAAAGGAATATACATCATAAGCGGACGAAAAATATATATAAAATGAGAATAAAGCCAATAACATTTATCTATTTAGGCTTGTGCAGCTTGTTTACCATAGCATGCACCGACCGTCTCTTCGATGATAATGGTTCGGAAGCGGGCAAGCCTATCGCGCTCTCGGGCAACATAATACAAAACAATGCGACACGTGCATCCGACTACGGGTTCGTGACCGGCGACCGGATGGGCATATATATCGTGGATTATGAGAATGATGCGCCGGGAACATTGGCCGCCGGCGGCAACAGGGCATCCAATGTGCTCTATACGTTTGACGGAGATAAATACGAATGGACAGCTCCGCTTGAAATATACTGGCGTGACAACCGTACTCCTGTTGACGTCTATGGCTATTATCCTGGAATAAATGCCATCGGAGATCCGTCGGCTTACCGTTTTGAGGTGAGCTGGCAGCAGAACCTGCTGTCGCAGGAAGGTGAGATATCCAATTACGAGGCTTCCGACCTGTTGTGGGGCAAAGCAGAGAAAGTGCAACCGACCACCGACCAAATAGTCATCAACTATCATCATCAGTTGGCCGGAGTGTGCGTTACTCTAAAGAAAGGTGACGGCATGACTGATATCGAGTGGGAAAAAGTGAATAAGACGGTATCGGTTGACAATACCATACGTACATGCGACTTCAATCTGCAAACAGCAACGCTGACACTTGTGGGCAGTGCCGACCGCACCATACAGATGCTTCCGCAGTCATCTGACCGTTACCGTGCCGTTGTAATACCGCAGGCCGTGGCGGCGGGGAAGCCGCTTGTAAGCATCACTATCGATGGTAATACTTACAGCCATACCCTGACCGAGCCCATGAAATATGTGGGTGGCAAGATGCACAACTTCACCCTCACCGTCAATAAGAGTGCGGCCACGGGTGAATATACTATTGCTTTTACTGATGAAGGCATTACCGACTGGGTGAACGACGAGACTTCTCACAGTTTTGCGCAGAATCAATATGTAATCATTGACTGTCCCGAACCGGGAACACTCAAGGATTGTATCACAGCCGCAGGTTACGATTACAATGAAATGCAGAACATGAAAGTGAAAGGTTTGCTGACTACGGAGGATTTTTATTTCATGCGCGATGAAATGAGTAATCTGAAACATCTGAATCTTCATGATGTTAAAGTAAAAAAAGCCAAACTGTATTTTGATTATGAAAAATACGAAGATGTTTTTGGTGATGATATAATTCCAGAAAATGCTTTTTATGGAAACAAAAGCATACGTAGCCTTGTGCTTCCTTCAATACTCAAACGTATAGGACGACAAGCATTTAGAGAAATGCAGTTGATGTATTCTACACTTGAAGTTCCTGAAGGCGTGACATGTATAGATGAATGGGCTTTCGGCGTAAATGACAACAATGGGGTGGAACTTGTTTTGCCAAATAGTATTGATAGTATTTGCGCTCTCGCCTTTTATAACAACTCATATAGTTGCGAATTAAAAATGACGGATAATTTAAAATATATAGGAGGAAAAGCCTTTTCAGGCGCAAGCCGAATGTATGGAGTATTCCATCTTTCCTCAAAACTAAAAGAAATTAATGAGGATGTTTTTAGATATTTCGGTAGCAATGGCAGCTTTACGGGAGATATCGTAATACCTCAAGGAATAACATCCATCGGAGCTGATGCTTTTCGTGGTATAGCATTTCAGAATAGAGTCAATCTTACATTACCACAAGGAGTTAAAACTATAGAATCAGGTGCGTTTTGTGAACTTAATTTTGCGTCATTAACGTTCAATGATGATCTTGAAGAAATTTTGGGTGCTGATTGGAGACTTGGCGGTTTCTGTGGGGCCAGCATGCCGTTTCAGATTACGTTACCTTCTAAATTGCGAAAAATAGAAAAGCAAGGATTTCGGAATTGTGGAATTGAAGGAGAATTGATAATTCCCGAAAACTGTCTTGACCTTGGTGGGGAAGTTTTTGCTGGGAATAATTTAACCAAGATAACGCTACCGTCAAAAATTGAAGTTATTCAGGAAGGACTTTTTAATGGAAATATGTACACAAATGTCACTATTCCTAAATATGTGACATATATTGGTGAAGGAGCTTTTAATTGTGGTTATCTTCAGACGGTTGTTTGTCTTGCTGAAACACCGCCTTATGTGCAGGATGGTGACCCATTCAGAAATATTGCTAAGGACAAGTGCGTTCTTGAAGTTCCAGAGAAATCGGTAGAGCTTTATCGCAACACTCCAGTATGGAACACTTTTAAGAATATTACTCCTCACCGTGAGCTTGCCTGCAACATTCCAAGTATAAAATGTATGGAAAAAGGCGTTACACGTGAAGGCATTGTACGTTCAGAGGGCGCATGGGAAGTAGCAGAATGCCCGTCATGGATTACTGTAACTCCATCGTCCAGCAATGACAAGAAAACGGAAGTGAAGATTACAGTAAGTGCGAATAGCGGTGAAACAAGGGAAGGGAGGGTTGTGCTCCGTCTTAAAAACCATGACTACACCACTTACACAGACGTAAGACAAGTGACGGCCAATGTCAAGGAAGACCAGATGTTTACATTGCAGACAGCTACCGCAGGTTCGAAAGCAATACCGTTGTTCCTTGTGGGAGAAGGATATGATGCCGACGATATTGCATCAGGACAATACCTGAACGACATGAAAGAACAGATGGAGCATTTCTTCAGCATAGAGCCTCTGAAATCATATCGCTATTATTTCACGGTGTCTACGGCTATAGCCTGCTCACCGGAATCCGGTACAGACGGATTGCGTAAGTTTGTCTGTGATAATTGGTTGGAAAAAGAAAGTGACCTTGTGCTCGACTATGCCCGTAAGTATGGAGTGGGTGTCAATGCAAATGAGGAAAATACAACAATACTCGTGCTGCGCAATAGTAACAGGACCGGAGACAACAAGACTGACATTTACGAAAATGACAACAGAGGTCTCGCTATCTCGTGGATGGCAAAGAGTAATGAACAATATCCTTTCAACCAGCAAGGCTTTATTTTGCATGAACTGGCGGGAACGGCTTTCGGTAAGCTCGGTCCGGAACATGTAAATCATTTTACTTTCCTGAAAGCATGCCAGTGCCCCGGTTGTAATATGAGGAACGCATACGAGCGAAACCGTGGTCTCGGCTGGTGGCAGAATGTAAGTAACAGCAATAAACTGGTAGATTTGCCATGGTATCATCTTATCTTTGATGAGAAATACGCACAGATTGTGGATGCTTATGAAGGTGCGCTCAACCATTCACGCGGAGCATACCGTTCGGAGAATGTTAGTGTGATGGGTAACCAGTATATACCATATTTCAACACTATCAGCCGCGAGATACTTGTAAGGAGAATAATGGAGGCAAGTGGAGGCCGGTTTGACTTCAACACATTCAAGCAGAATGATAAAATAGAAATCCCACAATAAGAGAAAAGGATTATGAAAAAGAACATTTTATACAATATAATAAGGTGTAAGGGCTATGGGGCAGTTATAGCCTCTATAACCTTGCTGTCTGCCTGTACGGATAATCTTATGAGCGATGCCGTACATTCGGATAAAACGTTTAGCTTGCAGGCCACCATACAGCAGGAGAACGTTACCCGTGCAAACGACAACGGCTTTGCCGACGGCGACCAGATAGGTGTGTTTGTGGTGAACTATGAAAATGAATCCTCGGCACCAACATTGCAACTCACCGGCAATCATGCCGACAACGTGCGCTTCACATACGACGACAAGAATTATAAATGGACAGGTTCTTATCAGCTTTATTGGAAAGACAGCACGACACCGGTGGATGTCTACGGCTATTATCCTTTTATAACGCAGCTCAGCAGCATTACGGAGCAGCCTTTTTCGATAGAGCGCAACCAGCGCGACACTCCTGAAGGGGAAACCATGAGCGGCTATGAGAAGAGCGACTTCCTTTGGGCTAAGGCCGAAAACATTGTGCCCACAGATGCCGCGATTATACTTAAGCATAACCATATCATGGCCGGAATAGAGGTCTCGCTTGTAGAAGGCTATGGCTTTGATGAAAATGAATGGGCTGAAGCAGAGCGTAGCGTATTGGTACGGAATGTAGTGATGTCCGGCACGGTCAATCTCAGTGACGGTTCCGTTGATTGTACAGGCAGTGCATCCGATACGGGAATAATACCTCAGGAATATCAGGGAAAGTATCGTGCCGTGGTGCTCCCGCAGACAGTAAATGCTGGTTCTGCCTTGTTTGCCATTACCATAGCCGGCAAGGCTGTTGAGTTTAAGCGGCAGGAGGATATGGAATACTATCGTGGCAAGCTCCATAAGTTCACGATTGAAGTAAACAAGTCTTTGGCAACCGGTGACTACGAGCTAAATCTCCTTTCAGATGCAATTGTGAATTGGGAAAACGACCCTCTATCTCATAACGGCACCGCCCGCGAATATATCACCGTGCATGTGAACGAAGGAGAATATATTGGTGATGTGATAAAGGGCATGGGAATAGAAGACCCAAGCCTTATCAAGAACTTGAAGCTCACCGGATGTATAGACAGAATAGAAAATTTTCGTTACATTCAAGAATATATGCCATATCTTGAGGCTATTAATATGAAAGAGTTGAGAACAAAGAATATGCCAAGTCACGCTGATCGGGATATGGATGTGAAAGAAGATGAATATGGCCAGCCTAATGTAGCGGATGATTATCTACCGGGAAGTTGGGGAGCTCAATACCATGAATTCAACTGTACTGCTGCTTTTGAGCACATGGATTACCTTCAATATGTGGTATGGCCAGACAATCTTAAAGGTATTGGTGATTATGCTTTTGCAGGATGCCCTTTGCGTGGTTCTCTGATATTTCCAGAGGGACTCAAGCATATCGGTCATTGTGTGTTTGCATCAAAAGTACATAAGCCAAACAATCTAACGGGTGAATTATATATTCCATCCACAGTAGAATATATCGGCGATAAAGCTTTCAGTGTAAATATTTTTGGGCTATTTTATGGTGAGAATGCTGTCCCCAATTATCTTACCGGTGAACTTGTATTGCCTCATCACATGAAATATCTAGGTGACGCATTTGGCAACTGCCCATATCTTACAGGGCAGATACGTATTCCTGAAGGATTAACAGAGGTTAATGCTTTTATGGCTCCCAATATGACAGGTGATGTTATTATTCCCCAAGGTGTCAAAAAGATAAACGGTATTAACGGTAAGCCAACTTCTATATATTTCCCTGAAGGAATAGAGGAAATTAGAACGTATTGGTTTGATGAAGATCTTGAATTTTATTTGGCTAAATTTTCCCCTTTCAGATGTCTAAAGGGCGATCTTAAGTTACCGTCTTCATTAAAGAAAATTGCAAAAGGTGCATTTTTGGGAGCAAACATATCGCATGTGAATATTCCTGAAAAAATAGAAAAAATAGAATGGTTGTCTTTCGCTTATACCAGTCTGATAGATACACTGACTGTTCCTTCAAATGTAATACAAATAAGAAGTCGTGCTTTTGAAGGATGTGAGAAACTTAATGCAATCATTCTTTCTGAGAAGTTGGAATGTATATGGGGCGATGCCTTAAACGGCTGTTATTCGTTGGATTACATACAGTGTAATGCAAAGATACCTCCTTTGGTAGAAGGCGGAGACTTTGTAGGTATAGAAAAGAATAATTTTACGCTTGTTGTTCCCGAAGGTTCTGTTGAGGCTTACCGCAATGCTCCGGGGTGGCGTGAGTTTAAGAGAATATCCGCTTACCGCAATTTTGTATGCAGACCAATGAAAGCAAAATGTCTTAATAAGGCAACTACTCGAATCGTAATACTGAATTCTGACGGCGACTGGACTATGACTCATTGTCCTTCTTGGGTGCATGTCAGCGCGACAAGCGGCAGCAAAAAGACGGAACTGACAGTGAATATTGATGCCATGGCGCATGGCTCCGCCAACCGTGAGGACAGTGTCGTGTTTACTTTGCAAGACAAAGTGGATGAGGACGGTAATTCTATAACATGTTATTATAAGGTAGAGCAATTTGACTATCAACACGATGAGGATGGTCAGCTGCAATTGCAGAGACATACTAAGGGTAAAGGCATCAACATCGTGTTTATCGGCGACGGATATGATGCGGAAGATGTATCAAATGGCAGCTATCTTGATGATGTTAAAGAAGGCATGGAATATTTCTTTGCCGTTGAGCCATATAAGACATACAAGGACTATTTCAATGTATATGTGGATTTCCCGTTGTCTTACGAAAGTGGAGTATGCTCGAATGTAAACATCTGGCGCACGACAAAGTTTGACACCACATACGGGGCCGGTAATAACGGACGCCTTAAAGTTAATTTCGACGATATGATGGCATACGTGTTAAATGAAGTAACCGGTACTGTTGTTACAGCTGAGAATGTAAACCAAACGTTGATTATATCCATACTCAACAGCGATGTATATGAGGGACTGACAAATATGTGGAGTACAGGAGCAGCCATTGCAGCCGTGCCACACAGCAGATATGAATATCCCAACGACTTCCGCGGATTGATACAGCATGAGGCCGGAGGCCATGGGTTTGGTAAGTTGGACGATGAGTATATATACCATAGAGACCATATAAGAACCTGTCCGTGTATGGATTGTTCACATGCAGAGGGTGTGGAATGGGCGAAAAGTCTTGGATGGAGTCGTAATGTATCGCTCAACGGCAAATATAAGGATATAGATTGGAAACATTTGATATTTGATGACAGATATCAGGATATAGTCGATATCTATGAAGGGGCACACATGCATAGCGATGGAATTTACCGTTCGGAATGGAATTCCTGTATGAACAACAATGTTCCTTATTACAGCACGATATCCCGTCAGGCCATGGTTGAGCGTATCCTCGACTATGCCGGAGAAAAGTTTGACTTTGAGACTTTCGTAAGCAAGGACAGCCGTGAGATGGGCGACAATTTCCTCACCCGCAGCGGCTCAATCGGTAACGTTTCCGGTTCCATACAGGGCAATGCTCCCCGCATAGTGAAAAGCTCCCCGCTCAAGAATTTGAAACGCAAAGTTAAGTATAACACAAAGAAAAGACAAGCACGATGAAAAAGATATTTTTTACCATACTAACTGTTACGGGCATGATGGTATCGTGCTCCGAAGAGACAAGCCTGTTTGTCGGCTCCGACGGCGACATGCCTATCAATATCAGTGCGGAATATCCGGTAAAGGGAGTATCCACCCGTGCCACAGATAACGGTTTTCAGGATGGCGATGCCGTGGGACTGTTTATTGTGGACTATAATCCGGATGGGACAGCCGGAGAATTGCAGATGAAAGGTAACCGCGCCGATAATGTACGGTTCGACTATAACGGTGCCAGTTGGGCGGCCAACTACCAGATATACTGGGCTAATAAAAACACCCCCGCCGACTTCTATGGCTATTATCCTTTCGATGCTGCCATGCAAAACGTTACGGAGCATGAGTTCTCGGTATATGCCGATCAAGACGGAACAACGGCTGGCAAATCAAACTACGAACAGAGTGACTTGCTGTGGGCTAAGACAGAGAAAGTGCAACCCACCACAGAGTGTATTCTGTTACGTTACAGCCACCTGATGGCCGGAATAACCGTACAGTTGCAGATGGGCACGGGCTTTGAAGCCTCGGAATGGGCGCAATTGGAGAAGACAGTTCTTGTTGATAATGTTGTTACTGCCTCAACAGTCAACTTGCAGACTGGTGAGGTGACAATGAAAGAAGGAGCGGAACCGGAGATCATAACCCCTCTTGTATATAATAATATGTGGCGTGCCGTTGTCATCCCGCAGACTATAGCTGCCGGCAAGAGTGTGCTTAACATTACTGTTGATGGCAAGAACTACGGACTCGTCAAGAGCGAAGCCGTGCAGTTTGTTGGCGGCAAGATGCACAATTTTACTGTTACGGTCAATAGAAACACATCGACAGGAGAGTATACATTCGAACTTTCTGCCGATGATATCGTGGTATGGCTTGATGATGCAGACCTACATGATGGATTGGTACGTCAGTATCTTGTGGTAGATGTTCCTGTGGCAGGTACGCTGTCACAAGTGTTGGCTTCGCGGGGAATTGAGGTTGACAAAGTTACGGCATTGAAAGTGACAGGTAATATAAACCATTGTGATATGGTTTTTATGGGTCAGGAGATGAAGAAACTTTCAAATCTAAACTTGTCAAAGTCCATATTATGTGCTGACGAGCATGAGCAAGCCGGTGTATTAACAGGATTTGCAGGACATAAATGTTTGCATAATATAATATTTCCTGATAAAAGTCTAAAAAAAATAGGAAACTCAGCTTTCATGGCAACGAGTCTTTCTGGCTCTTTAATAATACCGGAGGGTGTGGTGGAGATAGATGATGATGCATTTAGTTATAATATTGTCCAAATATATGTAGACCCCAAGCTGAATGGGACAATATCTTTACCATCTACATTAAAGAGAATTGGTGACCGTGCTTTTAAATATCAGAAATTCCATGGAAATTTGATTCTTCCTGATGGTTTGGAATATATGGGTTCCTTGAACGAAAGGTATTCCAATCCATTTAGTGGAGGGCTTTTTACAGGTTCTTTAGATATACCATCTTCTTTAAGAACTTTTTTTGCACCTTCTGGGAATTTTACAGGGGATATTAAAACTTCAAAGGTTATGAAAGAATTTTTTGTTGACAGGTCGTATAATGATTTTAAAGTTGAGAATGGTAGTCTTGAATTGTGTGAGGGATTGACAACTTTATTTATTCACGGCTGTCTTTTTGGGGGAGAACTGATACTACCTTCGACTATAATAAGACTTGAAGATGATGCATTAAGTCAAAATAAATTTAGAAAAATAGTGATGAGCAACAATTTAAAGTTGCTCGGTAATTCGGTTATGGCAGATAATGGGTTTCTTTCTTCTGTGGTTCTCTCTCAAAATATCTCACGTATTCCGAAACAATGTTTTGAAAATTGCACAATGCTTCAGAGTATAACCATACCTGCCAATGTGGATATTATAGATGAATTGGCTTTCAAGAATTGTAGTGGTCTGAATGGAATTGTCTGTGAGGGAACAGTACCTCCTGCTTGCGCGGCAAATGCTTTCAATGGTGTAAGTAAAGACAACTTCACTGTGGAAGTTCCCAAAGGATGCGTGGATAAATATAAGGAGGCAGACGGGTGGAAGGAGTTTAAGCGGATAGCCGAATATTCCAACTTTGTATGCCGTCCTGCCCATGCCAATGCATTGAACAAAGCACATAGCGAAAGCATCATTCTTAATGCCGATGGAGCATGGACTGTGAAGCATCAGCCGGACTGGGTTCACCTGTCAAAGACATCCGGTACGGGAAAGACCGAACTGCAGTTGACAATTTTAGAAATGAATCATGGCAACGGGAACCGTCAGGACCGCATCATATTTGAGATGGACGGTCACGAGACGTATTGCGACGTCAGCCAGTATGACTATGAGTATGAGGAAGATGGTTATCTCACGCTTCAAACCCATTCGCAGGGCAGCGGTATAGACATCGTGTTCATGGGCGACGGATGGGACGGAGAGAGCATCGGCAACGGCGATTATCTCAGCATGGTGCGCGAACAGATGGAATACTTTTTCGGCGTTGAGCCTTACAAGAGTCATCGCGACTATTTCAATGTGTACGTCACGTTCCCGCTCTCACAGGAGAAAGGTGTAAATACGATGCACACATACGTAAACAACCGCTTCGGCACGCTCTATGGATATGATGGCAGACTGTGCACAAGCAACCAGCTGCTCACAGAGACAGACGAGGTGTTCAGGTATGCAGTGGCCCATTCGCCGCTTGAAGAAAGCAACCGTTGGAAGTCGCAGCTCATACTCATCCCGAACAGCAACGAATATGAGGGCATAACATATTACGACGGAAACTGTGCTTTGAGTCTCTGCCCGCCCTCAACCCGCCCATATCCGCAGGACACCCGCGGTGTGGTGCAGCACGAGGCATGCGGTCACGGATTTGGAAAACTCGGCGATGAGAATATAAGGAAGCAGGCATGGCCTACGTCGAAAGATTTGACCGATATCAGGGAATATCACGACAGGGGATGGATGCAGAATCTGTCTACTACCTCCAAAATGTCGCAGGTGCCATGGGCAGACTTTATCTACGACCGGCGATACAGCGATCAGGTGGATGTGTTTGAAGGCGGCTACGGATACATGCGCGGAATATTCCGCTGCGAGAACAACTCATGTATGAACTACGGCATACCGTATTTCAATGCCATGTCGCGCCTTGACATCATGCGCCGCATACGCGAATACAGCGGCACAGGCTTCTCCATGGACTATTTCTATGCCCACGACACCAATAAATGGGGAGACAGGGACGGACTGACACGTTCCGGAGCGAAATATGCCTCGCTTAATGGTAATGCCATTACAGGCAGCAACACCCATCGCACCCCGCAAACAGTGAACGCAAAGAGAATGGGTGACAGTGTGAGGAAAATCAGAAAAGAATTAAAAAACAAAAAGTAACAAGATATGAAAGCAACAAGATTTCTTTTGGCGGTAATGAGTGTATTTGCCATTACAGCCTGCAACAATGACGAGGACGAACTGATGTTTACTCCTGCCGATGGAGAAATACAGTTACAGCCGGTGCATCCGGCGGCCCGGACACGCGCCACGGATACCGCATTCGAAAAGTCAGACAGTATCGGAGTGTATGTCACCGCAGCTGACAACGTTCTTCAACTGGGCGGTAATGCCGTGAACAACGAGCTGTTTACATTCAACGGCACATCATGGACATCGCCGCGTAAGGTTTATTGGAATGCCGGACAGCATAATATATATGCCTACTATCCGTATTCGAAAAAGATCAATGACGTGGAGGACTATCAGTTCAGCGTGAACACAGACCAAAGCACGGCCAAGGGTTACACGATGAGCGATTTCCTTTGGGCAACGGTGAAAGACGTGGCAGCATCCGGCGATGCCGTGAAGATGCAGTTTGCCCACAAGCTGTCCTGCGTGAACGTGGAACTATTAAAGGGAGAAAGCTACAACGGAGACATTCCCGATAATACGGAAGTATACATATACAACACCGTGACCGACGCGCTTATAAGTCTGTCCACCGGCGACGCATGCAAGAATTCGTATTCATCGGCTTCCACAATACGCTGTTTTCAAGAGTCGGCCACGAGGTACAAGGCGATAGTAGTGCCGCAGAACATCACTTCACGGCGTCCGTTGGTGGAGGTTGTTATAGGCAATGTAAGTTATCTGATGGAAGGTACAATCAGTTATAAGCCCGGCATGCGCCATACCATCAGCGTGACTTTGGAGCAGGATCCGGAGCAGATAAAGATTAATATCGGTGGTGAGATAGGAGACTGGAATTGATGTCGATAGTGACGAACCACCATTATTTGATATAATAAAACCGACACATACTTTGAAAATGTCCGCAGTGCATTCTTTTGTCACTGCGGACATTTATTGTTTTTACTGCCCTCCCAATCTTCCGAAATATTCGATGATGTCGTCCCACGTCTTGAAGGTGTCCGAGCCGAAGTTTATTCTGGTGCTCATGAAGTCGCGTGAGCCGTTGGTGTCGAGGCCGTCGATTAGATAGTCGCCGTAGAGCAGGTCCTTGCGGTTGGTCGATATCAGCCGGTTATAGGCCGCCACGCCGAGGTTTTCGAATGTCCACTCCTGCATCTTGCGTGCATATTCCGGGTCGTTTGTGGGTGCTGCGGCCACGAGATATATGTCGTAGAATTCGAGCAGGAATCTGTATGCTTTCATTACGCTTGGCAGTGGTCGGCCGTCGCGTTCCATTGTCTCCTCGATACAGATGTATATGATGTTGCGCTGGCGATGTTCCTGTCTGTCGTCTATCCAGCGGATAACCGGCAATACCGAGTGCAGCAGTATGCTGTCGTTCATCCGATGCTCGCCGTGAAATCGCAGGGCGTTGCGATAACTGGCGGCGAAGAGGTCGTGCGTGTGCACCACAGGGTCCTCTATACCAAACAATCCCCACACCCGTTGCTGTTCTTCCTCTTCCGTGTTGGCAAAGCATAGCCCGGTGATTGCCTGATATTCGGCTTGTATTTGCTTGGTCATCATGAACTCCTTAACGCCGTCTTGTCTCGGGTTTAGGAACGTTACTTTGCCCAGCATGTTGTGTTTCAGTATGTCTTCGCCCATCTTGAATGCCGGGTTTACGAGTATTCTGTCATATCCGTGCAGCATTTCGGCATACATTCCGCCCATCGATGTGCCTATTATGAGGCTTGGCATAATTTCGTCGCATGTTTTTCGAAGCAGAGTCATGGCTTCTTCGGGATGAATTGGCAGGTCGGGTGCGGTGAGTTCAGCCTCCGGCAGTAGTTCGCGCAGTTTTGTTACCGTGCCCGATTGCCCCGAAGAGCCAAATCCGTGAACGTATAATATGTTCTTTCCAGCCATCAGGTCGGGGAAAGAAGTGTTGTGGTTTATATCCATTCGGTATGGTGTTTTGTTTCAATTGCAAAATTAATTAAAAACGACGAGATATGGTATCGGTGCGAATGATAATGTTTGTGGTATAAAGAAAAACCGGTATCGCAATACTAAAACCTTGCGATACCGGTTTAATTTTTTCCCGTTCGAGAGATGTTTTATTTGCTTTCTTCGGGCAGCATGGTCACGATTACGCGGTTGTGCTGCTTCAACAGGTAGTTGTTCACGAAGTCCTGAACGTCTTTCGAGGTCAGGCTCTTGATTGCTTCGAGTGCTCCGGTGCGGTCGTCCTTACCCCAAACGGCGGCTCCCACAATCTGGTTCTGCCAGTAAGCATTCTCGCGCTGCTTGTCGTTATAGTCCTTGATTTCAAACTCTTTCACCTTGTTGAGTTCCTCTTCGGTAACACCCTTGGCTGCGATGTCGTCTATTCCCACCTGCATCAGGTAGAGTGCGCTGTCCATCTTTTCGGGCTTCACCGGGCAATATATTTCCATTGTGTAGTCGTCATACAGTTGGTACGATGCAACCGCGCGTGCTCCCACCGAGTATGCCATTGAGCCTTCCTCGCGGATGCTCTTCAGATAGCGTTGCGAAAGGATTTCGCCGAGTGCGTTGACAACGGCGGCTGTCTTTACGTCGTACTTCACCTCGCCGGTCCATATAACTCTGATAGTAGCCTTCGGGCTTTCCATCTGGCGCTTGAAGCGGTTTTCAACGTTGCCTTTCACCGGGCGAACGCCGCAGTCGGTAAGTTTTTCGCGTTTCTTTATTCCCGGCAGAGTGGCGATGTATTGCTCTGTGAATGTGCGCAGACTGTCGGTGTTAAAAGCTCCGGTGAAGAAGAAGTCGAAGTCTCCTGCCGATGCGAAACGCTCGCTGTATATGCGGCGCACAGTCTCATAGTTCACCTTGTCGAGGTCGGGGATGACGCTGCCCACGCGCTTGTTGTGAGCGTAAAGCGTCTGCTGTACGGAGTCTGAGAATGCCACGTCGGGGTTCTTCGTGATGTTCTGGAGCTGTGTGCGCAGTGTCTGGATGAGGTTGTTGTATCCGTCGTTGTCCACGCTCGGCTTCTGGAAGCGCAGGTATATCAGTTCAAACAGCGTGCGCAGGTCTTTCGGTGTGCTTGTTCCGTCGAGACGGTCAGTTGTCATTGTCAGGTTGGGACTGAGGCTGACCTGCTTTCCTGCGAGTTTCTTCTCAAGTTCTACTGAGGTGAAGTTACCGATACCGGTAGAGCCCATGACGGCTGCGAGCAGCTCGGCGTTGGTCAGTTCTTCTTCCTTCACCTTGTTGGTACCGCCGAAAGAGCGTGCAGCCACCATTACCTGAGAGTTGTTGAAATCGGTCTGCTTGAAGTATACACGTGCGCCGTTGCTCAGTGTCCAGCATGTGTATCCGTGCTCGGCGGCACTTTCTTTCTTAATCTTCACCGGTTTCGGAAGCTGTGCCACGAGCGGTTCGTCTTTCACGTTGTCCACGTATGCTTCGAGCTTGGCCTCCTTGGCGGCCTTTATAGCCTGCTTGAATTCGTCGGCAGTGGGCACTGTCACGCCTTCTTTCTCGGGATAGAGGGCGAGACAAACGAAATTGGTGTCGGTTCTTGCGGTCATCTCTTTGAATATTGTAGAAGCCATTTCCGGCGGCAATTGCTGTGCGTATGCCTTGTAAGTCTGGAATTCCGTCTCGATATCGGTGAAGTAATCGCCGTCGAGGAAGTGGCGCACGTATTCGTGTACGAAAGATCCGTTCTTGCGCTTGTCGCGGTTTTCGTATAACTTTTCAAACTGGCTTATCTTTTCATCGCGTGCACGGAGAACTTCCGTGGCGGTAAATCCGAAGCGGTTTGCGCGCTCCACTTCCTGCATCACGGCCTGTACTGCGGCAGCGTCCTGTCCGGGTTTCGGGATGAGGTATACCATGAAAGCGTCGCATGTGCGGCTCATGATATAGTCGCCGTATTGAGAACCGGCCTGCAAGAACGGGCAATCGGCTTTCTGTGACAATTCTGCGAGGCGTGCGTTGAGGCAATGTTCGGCCACGCCCACCATGTAATTCTGCAACATGAAAGCCAGTGATCCGCGCATTTCCTGCGGCATTCTCTCCTGCTTGAACATCAGTTCGATGATGTTTGTCTGCTGTTCTTTGTCCTTGTCGATGACGAATATCGGTTCGTTGTTGTCCGGAACGGGATACATCTCGTACTTGGCCGGGTTCTCAGGCATCTTTATGCTGCCGAACATCTCCTTGATTTTGCCTTCAACATAGTCTACGTCGAGGTCGCCGACAACCACTATTCCCTGCAAGTCGGGGCGGTACCACTTCTCGTAGTAGGCGCGCAGCACGTCGGGGTCGAAGTTGTCTATCACCTCCATTGTGCCGATAGGCATGCGCAGTCCGTATTTGCTTCCGGGATAGAGTGTGGGCAGGTTGCGCTCGAATATGCGTTGTGATGCCGAGCTGCGCATGCGCCATTCCTCGTGGATCACGCCGCGCTCCTTGTCTATCTCTGCCGTCTCGAGCAACAGTCCGTCGGCCCAGTCGTGCAGGATGAGCAGGCAGGAGTCGATGTTGCCCTTTGATGTTGTGGGCACATCGTTGATGTTGTATACAGTCTCATCGGCAGCTGTGTAGGCGTTCAGGTTCTGTCCGAACTTCACGCCGATGCTCTCGCAGTACTCCACCACCTTGTTGCCGGGGAAGTTTTTTGTGCCGTTGAAGCACATGTGCTCGAGGAAGTGTGCCAGACCGCGCTGGTTGTCGTCTTCCTGCACGGCTCCCACTTTCTGCGCGATGTAGAAACTTGCTCTGTCTTTCGGCTCTTCGTTGTGACGGATATAGTATGTCAATCCGTTGTCGAGCTTACCGTAACGCACGGCGGGATCCATCGGGAAAGCGGGCATTTGCTGTGCGCCTGCCGTCCACGAGCATATAGCCGCGAGTGCGAAAAGAATTAATTTTTTCATTGTTAAAACTGTTTTGTTTATTAAAATAAGTATTCTATTTGTATTCCAATATGTCTCCCGGTTGACAGTCGAGTGCCTTGCAGATGGCTTCCAATGTCGAGAAGCGCACGGCTTTCGCCTTGCCCGTCTTCAGGATAGACAGGTTCGCGGGAGTCAGCTCTATGGCTGTGGCAAGCTCGCCGAGCGATATCTTGCGCTTGGCCATCATCACATCGAGATTTACTATTATCGGCATTTCTTTCAGAATGTTCGGTAATATTATATGGTTAATTCCTGATCTTTTTTCAGTCGCAGTCCCATGGCAAACACCTCGCCTGTTATCATGGCGAGCACTCCGAGGATGAGCGTGCTGTCCGTCAAGGGTGTCAGAAAGTCGAAGATGCGGCCTTCGAGGGCAAATACCTGCGATACCTGCCAGTACTGTATGGCGGTGTATCCGATGTTCATCACGAATACTGTGACCAGCAGTCCGCCCATCGTCTCGAGCAGGTTGACGTTCTTCCATGTGAATATCTCCATGCGGTTGATGTTCCTTATGAAGTTGAAGAAGTGCCACATGATGAGCAACATCAGCACGCACGACCCGATGGCGAGAAATCCGGCGATGAAACCGAGCACTCCGCCTGTCACTTCCTTGTCTACCCACAACATCGCCTGAGCGGCCATGATGCCTGTCTTCTTACCCGTCACGGTGTTGACGACGCTGTCGGGGCGGGTCATTACTTCGGTGGGCAGGAAACTTATTACTACCGGTGTCTTCGTCACCACGGTCTTGTCGGTCATTCTGTGTCTGTTGATGGCAATCTCCATTCCCTCTGCTGCGCCTAAACCGGCATAGTAAAGGCTTCCCCCAAGGTTTATCGCGAGGATGATGAAAACTATTGTGCAGAGCACGTTGAATTTCTTTTTCATTTTCAATTATATTATATAAATATGTGTCGTCTGTTTTTTGCAGTGTTGCATACGTTCAGATGCAGGTTTATGACTTTCCGACGCTGCAAATGTAAGAATAATATTTTTACCGACAAAATAATTCGACAAAAATTTATCGAAAAACGATGTTTTTTTTTCTTCTTTCAATAAAGGAGTATTGGGAAGTTAATGGAGTTAAAGGAGTTAATGGAGTTAAAGACAATACTTTTCAAGGCTTGTTGGTAATCATAACTCTGCACTCATCACTCATCTCTCTGCACTATTAAGAAGAGCTTCCCGTTTTAACTTAAAATTGTTGCCGAAAAGTAAAAAGGCGTGACATTTGAAATTTTCGAAAGAGGTTTTATTAACTTAAATAATTTAACGGCTTTGCCGGGAAATTAATCTTTAATAACATTTACAATCCGTTTTTGTTGCATTTTCTCCGATTTTGCCTTGCAATAAGGCCGTAATTGCATTGCATTTACGGCCTAACGGGAGTGCAATTAGGCCGTAATTGGAATGCAATTACGGCCTAATTGGAAAACAAGACGGTTTTTAAT
>JAGAPR010000028.1 GCA_017623155.1 Prevotella sp.
ATCGCCGTTGCGGTCGATCATCTGCCAAGTGCCGTTCAGGAGTGTGAAGCTGTAAAAGTTGTCCTCAGTCTCGATCGTCCAATTACCGCTGTTATCGTCCTCAAAGTCCCAGCCGTCGATCAGGTCACGGTAGTATCTGCGGTAGCCGTGTGTGACCTCGCCCACATCGGTCCAGTCATATCCGCCTGTGCCGTAGTTCTCGTCAAGCCACTTGTCAAGCAGATGATGCTTGTACGATGCTTCGGGATATTCAAGCCCGTTATCGCCCTTGCCGTTCCAGAGATCTTCCCAAATGGCGGTTTCAAGGCTCTCACGGTCGGGAGCTTCGGCAGCGTAGGCTGTAAAGCCTGAGCTGAGTGCAAGTGCGGTGCAGAATACCGCTGTGATAAACTTCTTCATGTTAGTTCTCCTCCATATTTTCAAAGTAGAAAGCAAGTGCCTTTTCAATAGTTTCCGTGATTTCCTTACCCTTGACACCCTCGCTGAAATACTTGGTATAAGTATCATTGCTGATTTTCACGCTCTTGGGCTTCGGCTTTGCTTCGCCGTCCCCTCCGCTGATGATACTTTCCACGGTGTAGCGGTCGATATTGCCTTCATCATCGGCAGTTGCACGGAGCATTTTCGCTTTCTTCATGTCGATCTTAGCGTCCTCAGCACACTCAGCAACGACCGTCTGAGTATCTTCCGACAGGAAAGATAGCTCTACTCCTGCACGGATAGACAGCTCTCCGCTGTCCACAAGGGCTTTCAGCTCGTCGATCAGCTTGTTGATGCGGATAAGACGGACAACAGAGCCTTTGCTCACGCCGTACTCCTTGCCGACGCTCTCGCTGGTGTCTAACTTTGAACCCACTGGATTCAAAGTTGCGGTGTCGGGTTCGGATGACGGATTTTCAAGGTGTGCAAGCTCCCTGAGAATGTCATTTCGCTTGCCCTGAGAAAACATTTCGCTGTGCCGAAGTGCAACAGCGGCAGCCTGTTCGCTGATGCGGAGGTTCTCAAACCCACGCTGCATCACATTACTCTCGATCACATACATTTCCGCTTCTTCCTCGGTCAAATCCGTCTTGACAATAGCCGGCACGGTCGGCAGTCCTGCGAGTTTTGAAGCATTCCAGCGGTTGTGACCGATCAGTATCTCATAACCGTCCTCGATAGGCTGTACGATGATCGGAGACAGCACACCATTCTCCTTGATGCTGGCGACCATATCCTCAAGGCGTTCGCCCGAATACAGCTCAAACTTGTGGTTATGGTAGGGCTTGAGCTGATCGCACGGTATCTGCTGAATGGCGGTCTGCGGTGCGGAGAGCATTGCTCCCAGGTCAAACTGCGGTGTATTCATCGTTTCATATTCCTTTCCATATCCGTAAGCTGTTTGCGAAGCTCACGGTTGTCAATATCAAGCTCCATGATACGCTTTTTCAGCATTTTTATCGTCACATCGGCACGGACGATCATATCCGCAAACCGCAGGAGCGTGTTCTTGTATCTTCGCTGATTGTAGTGAAATTCGTAGCAGAGCTTTCCTGAGAGCCTGTCACGGCTCTCGGAAAGGCTTGCAAGCACTTCCTTTGAAGTCTCTGCTACGATCTTGCTGTGGTCGGTGCTGAAATACTCGTTCAGTTCACCATCGCCGTGAGGAGTGAAAAGCCACGGCATCTTGTCGGTATCAAAGGGCTTCATGACTCGTCCTCCTCGTCATCATCTTCGTCGGTGCAGTAGTCAAGCCCGTTCTGAAGCTGAATGTAGATGCCGGAGTAGCGGTCATGCTCTGCGCCGTCGCTGTTCATCATTGCTTCAAGGAAATAAGCCTGTGCTTCTTCACGGTCGTCCCACTCCTTGACTTCGCCGTAGCATTTGGTAGTGACCTTGCGGTTGGGGTTCATTGCGAGTTCTGACATACTTAACATCTTGAAAGCACCTCCTGAGCCAATTCATCATATTCCTGACCTAACTTGTGACCTGTGAGACAAAGCGGTGTGCCGTTCTCGGAGCTTTTCGCCGCTTCAATGGACTTGCTGATGCTTGTCCTGAACAGCATTTCGCCGTACTTTTC
>JAGAPR010000029.1 GCA_017623155.1 Prevotella sp.
TCGTGACGGGAATAAGCGACGCTACGACAGAGAACAAAGAAGTAGGGGACAATACTTTCTACGATGTCAGCGGGCGCAAGATTGCGGGGACGCCGGGAAAAGGATTGTATATAAGGAACGGGAAGAAGGTGCTTGTGAAATGACATACATATTATATATTGGTATGTAATAAAAGGAAAAGAGGTTGAAAGGCGGTGCCAATCTACCGCATAAATGTTTGTACTTTACTATTTTAAACCTTGTATCCCTGTGTCGTGGCTTTCGGGTTTACGATGCAGGGATGCTAAATTTATAAAAGGCTCCGGTTTGTGGCGTTATGAAATGTAATAATGAGTGGCAAAACAGACGAAAATGACACGAATGTCATCAGGTGAGAGTTAAAAAATATTATATCGTGTTAAATATAGCCTTGTATGCGAGCCGTATAATATAATGTGTTGTGTTATTTGAAATAAAGTTTGTACCTTTGCACGCCAAATATGGGTATTCTGTACCTATGCCATAGATATGATAATATACAATAATAATATAAATTAAAAAATTACAACAATGCCTACAATTCAACAATTGGTAAGAAAAGGTAGAAAGGAACTTGTGGACAAGAGCAAGTCACCTGCATTGGACTCATGTCCGCAGCGTCGTGGCGTGTGTGTTCGTGTGTACACAACAACCCCCAAGAAACCTAACTCGGCAATGCGTAAGGTTGCCCGTGTTCGTTTGACAAACCAGAAAGAAGTGAACTCTTACATTCCCGGAGAAGGACACAACTTGCAGGAGCACTCTATCGTGCTTGTTCGTGGTGGTCGTGTGAAAGACCTCCCCGGTGTTCGTTATCACATCGTGCGCGGAACTCTTGATACCGCAGGTGTGGCTAACCGCACACAGCGTCGCTCAAAGTACGGTGCCAAACGTCCTAAGGCTAAGAAATAATAACCGGAGAAGGTTACAGAGTCTGAGGAGAAAAATTGAAAAATAGAAAATAATCGTTTTGCTGGAGAAATGTTCAAAGGTTGAGTAAATGTCCGGGTGCGGATATTGAAGAACGGAAAGATACAGCCCCATGCAGAATTAATTGAAAAAACAAAATGAGAAAAGCAAAACCAAAGAAGCGCGTGATCCTGCCGGATCCCGTCTACAATGACAAGAAAGTTTCCAAGTTCGTGAATCATCTGATGTTCGACGGAAAGAAAACAAAGTCATACGAGATTTTCTACAATGCCCTTGAAGTGGTAAAGGGTAAGATGAGTAACGAGGAAAAGAGCTCTCTCGAAATATGGAAGACAGCCCTCGACAACATCACACCGCAGGTGGAAGTGAAGAGCCGTCGTATCGGTGGCGCCACATTCCAAGTGCCTACGGAAATACGTCCCGACCGCAAGGAGAGCATCTCAATGAAGAATATGATAGCTTTCGCACGTAAGCGTAGCGGCAAATCAATGGCCGACAAGCTCGCTGCCGAGATTATGGACGCTTTCAACAATCAAGGCGGAGCATACAAGCGTAAGGAAGATATGCACCGCATGGCTGAGGCCAACCGTGCATTCGCTCATTTCAGATTCTAATATTAAACAGTAAGAAAGAAAATGGCTAACCGCGATTTACATTTGACTCGTAATATCGGTATCATGGCGCACATCGATGCCGGAAAGACAACAACCTCCGAGCGCATACTTTTCTATACGGGTAAGACCCATAAGATTGGTGAGGTGCATGACGGAGCCGCTACCATGGACTGGATGGCTCAGGAGCAGGAGCGTGGTATCACTATCACATCTGCCGCAACGACATGTAACTGGACTTGGAATAACAAGAACTTTAAAATAAACTTGATTGATACTCCGGGACACGTCGACTTCACCGCCGAGGTGGAGCGCTCGTTGCGTGTACTTGACGGTGCTGTGGCTACTTACTCTGCTGCCGACGGCGTACAGCCGCAGTCGGAGACCGTATGGCGTCAGGCCGATAAGTATAACGTGCCGCGTATCGGTTATGTAAACAAGATGGACCGCTCGGGAGCAGACTTCTTTGAGACTGTTCAGCAGATGAAGGATATCCTCGGTGCAAACCCCGTAGTGTTGCAAGTGCCTATCGGTGCAGAGGAAAACTTCAAGGGTGTTGTGGATCTTATCAAGATGAAAGCAATACTGTGGCACGACGAGACAATGGGTGCCGAATACTCGGTAGAGGAAATTCCGGCAGACATGAAAGACGAGTGCGACGAATGGAGAGGAAAGCTTCTTGAAGCAGCAGCCGAATATGAAGAGGCTCTGATGGAGAAGTATTTTGACGATCCCGAATCTATCACCGAGGAGGAAATCATGGCCGCTATCCGTAAGGGGACGGTATCTATGGCTTGCACTCCTATGATTTGCGGTTCTTCATACAAGAACAAGGGTGTTCAACCGTTGCTCGACTATGTATGCGCATTCTTGCCTTCACCGCTGGATATAGAAAATATCGTGGGTACAAATCCCGACACGGAAGAAGAAGAGACCCGTAAGCCGAGCGAGAGCGATCCGACATCGGCTCTTGCGTTCAAGATTGCCACAGACCCGTATATGGGCCGTTTGGTATTCTTCCGCGTCTATTCAGGTAAGGTAGAGGCCGGCTCATACGTATTCAACGCTCGTTCGGGTAAGAAAGAGCGTATCAGCCGTCTGTTCCAGATGAATTCAAACAAGGAAATACCGATGGAGTCTATCGATGCCGGTGATATAGGTGCAGGTGTCGGTTTCAAGGATATCCGTACAGGTGATACTCTTTGTGACGAGGCTCATCCGATAGTACTCGAATCAATGTCTTTCCCCGATACCGTGATTTCTATCGCCGTAGAGCCGAAGAGTCAGGCCGATATTGCCAAGCTTGACAACGGTCTCGCCAAATTGGCAGAGGAAGACCCGACATTTACCGTTCGTACAGATGAGCAGAGCGGCCAGACGATTATTTCAGGTATGGGTGAGCTTCACCTTGATATCATCATTGACCGTCTGAAACGTGAGTTCAAGGTTGAGTGTAATCAGGGTAAGCCGCAGGTTAACTACAAAGAGGCTATCACGAAGACTGTCAACCTGCGTGAGGTTTACAAGAAGCAGAGCGGTGGACGCGGTAAGTTTGCCGATATCATCGTAGATCTCGGACCGGTAGACGAGGACTTCAAGGAAGGCGGACTCCAGTTTGTGAACGAGGTTAAGGGCGGTAACATTCCCAAGGAATTCATCCCCTCGGTACAGAAAGGTTTTGAGAATGCCATGAAGACCGGTATCCTCGGCGGATATCCGGTAGACAGCTTGAAAGTAGTTCTTATCGACGGTTCTTTCCACCCGGTAGACTCTGACCAGTTGTCGTTTGAGTTGGCTGCTCTCAATGCTTACAAGAACGGATGTGTGAAAGCCGGTCCCGTATTGATGGAGCCTATCATGAAACTTGAAGTTATCACTCCGGAAGAGAATATGGGTGATGTTATCGGCGACTTGAACAAGCGTCGCGGACAGGTTGAAGGAATGGACGAGGCTCGCAGCGGTGCACGTGTGGTGAAAGCCAAGGTGCCACTGTCGGAGATGTTCGGTTATGTGACAGCTTTGCGTACCATTACATCAGGACGTGCCACAAGCTCTATGGAATATGATCACCATGCTCCGCTTTCAAGCTCGATAGCAAAGACTGTTCTTGAAGAGGTTAAAGGTCGCGCAGACTTAGTGTAATACAATCATAAATAACTTAAGCGGAGAGACGCTGTTTAGCGAATGACTCTTAAACGGAGTCTCTCCCTTATACAAAAAACAATTTTAATAAAATGAGTCAGAAAATCAGAATTAAGCTGAAGTCTTATGACCACAAATTGGTAGACAAGTCAGCAGAGAAAATTGTAAAGGCTGTAAAGGCAACGGGAGCTATCATCAGCGGTCCTATTCCATTGCCTACACACAAGCGTATCTACACGGTAAACCGTAGTACTTTCGTTAACAAGAAAGCACGTGAGCAATTCCAGCTCTCAGACTACAAACGTCTCATCGATATTTACAGCTCAACGGCAAAGACCGTAGACGCATTGATGAAACTCGAACTCCCCAGTGGTGTCGAAGTGGAGATTAAAGTGTAGTAAACCGCTTGAAACAATAATGATTATCTAAGAAGAATTTTTAAATATTAATTGAAATGCCAGGATTAATTGGAAGAAAAATCGGAATGACATCCGTTTTCAGTGCCGACGGTAAAAATGTACCGTGCACTGTTATCGAAGCCGGTCCTTGTGTTGTAACGCAGGTAAAAACCGTTGAGAAAGACGGTTATGAGGCTGTTCAGTTGGGTTTCGGTGAGGCAAAAGAGAAAAACACCTCTAAGCCGATGATGGGAATCTACAAGAAAGCCGGTACAACACCTAAGAGCCACTTGGCCGAGTTCAAGTTTGACGAGGAATATAACCTCGGTGACACCATTACGGTGGACCTTTTCAGCGACACGGAGTATGTTGACGTTGTCGGCACATCAAAGGGTAAAGGTTTCCAAGGTGTAATGAAGCGCCACGGTTTCGGTGGTGTGGGTCAGAGTACTCACGGACAGGACGACCGCGCTCGTAAGCCGGGTTCTATCGGTGCTTGTTCTTACCCCGCTAAGGTGTTCAAGGGTATGCGCATGGGCGGCCACATGGGTAACGAAAGAGTTACTACCCAGAATTTGAGAGTGTTAAAAGTGATACCGGAGCATAATCTCATCCTTGTGAAAGGTAGTGTTGCCGGGTACAATGGTTCAACCGTATTAATAAAGAAATAATGGAAATTAACGTATTAAACATAAATGGTCAGGAGACCGGACGTAAGGTTACGTTAAACGAGTCTGTCTTCGGAATTGAACCTAATGACCACGTGCTCTATTTGGACGTAAAGCAGTATCTCGCTAACCAGCGTCAAGGTACGCACAAGTCAAAGGAAAGAAGCGAAGTTTCCGGATCTACCCGCAAGCTCGGTCGACAGAAAGGTGGCGGCGGTGCACGTCGCGGTGATATCAACTCGCCGGTACTCGTTGGTGGAGGTCGCGTGTTCGGACCCAAGCCTCGCGATTACAGTTTCAAGTTGAACAAGAAAGTTAAGGTTCTCGCACGTAAAAGTGCTCTGTCTTACAAGGCACAGGAGAATGCGATTGTGGTTGTGGAAGATTTCAATATGGAGGCTCCAAAGACCAAAGAATTCGTAAATATTGCTAAAAATCTTAAAGTAGGCGATAAGAAAGCGCTTTTCGTTTTGTCAGAACAAAATAAAAACGTATATTTGTCAGCTCGAAATTTGCAGCGTACCGGAATCATGCTCGCATCACAGCTCAATGCCTATAATGTATTGAACGCTGATGTGCTCGTGGTTACCGAAAACTCGTTGAAAACAATTGACGAAATCTTAACAAAATAAAGGAGACATAGACAATGACATTTATAATAAAGCCCTTGGTTACTGAGAAGATGACCAAGATAACAGACAAGTCTTCTGTTGATAGAACTTACAGGGTTAAGGCGAAGAAAGGTGAGGTGCGTACGAAAGTCGCAACTCCCAAATATGGTTTCATCGTTAAGCCTGAGGCCAACAAGATAGAGATAAAGAAAGAAATAGAAAGTCTCTACAATGTTAAGGTTATTGATGTGAACACTATTCGTTATGCCGGTAAGCGTTCGACACGTTATACAAAGGCGGGTCTCATCAAGGGACAGAAGAATGCGTTCAAGAAAGCTATCGTTACATTAAAGGAAGGCGATACTATTGATTTTTATAGCAATATACAATAATAAGAAATGGCAGTACGTAAATTTAAACCGGTAACACCCGGTCAAAGACACAAGATTATTGGCACGTTCGAGGAAATTACTGCATCCGTGCCAGAGAAGTCTCTCGTTTACGGTAAACGTTCTACCGGCGGTCGAAATAACACCGGTAAAATGACTGTTCGCTATATGGGCGGTGGTCATAAGAGAAAGTATCGTCTTATCGATTTCAAACGAGAGAAAGATGGTGTCCCAGCTGTAGTAAAAACAATCGAATACGATCCGAACCGTTCGGCTCGTATCGCTTTGTTGTTCTACGCTGATGGTGAAAAACGTTATATAATTGCTCCTAATGGATTGCAGGTAGGCGCAACTTTGGTTTCAGGTGCGGAGGCAGTGCCAGAGATTGGTAATGCTCTTCCCTTGGCAAACATCCCCGTCGGTACGGTTATTCATAACATTGAATTGCGTCCGGGACAAGGTGCGTTGTTAGTTCGTTCGGCAGGCAATTTCGCTCAGTTAACTTCTCGTGAGGGTAGCTATTGCGTGATAAAGCTCCCCTCTGGTGAGACTCGTAAAATTCTTAGTGCTTGCAAAGCTACTATCGGTAGTGTGGGTAACTCTGACCACGCTTTGGAGCAATCCGGTAAGGCTGGACGCTCTCGCTGGTTAGGTCGTCGTCCTCACAACCGTGGTGTCGTTATGAACCCTGTTGATCACCCGATGGGTGGTGGTGAAGGTCGTCAGTCCGGAGGCCATCCGCGTTCTCGCAAGGGATTGTACGCTAAGGGTCTTAAGACGCGTGCACCTAAGAAGCTTTCTAATAAGTATATTATCGAAAGAGCAAGTAAGTAATCAAGTTAACTAAGTGTAAATTATGAGTCGTTCATTAAAAAAAGGTCCGTATATCAACGTGTCACTCGAGAAAAAAATTCTCGCCATGAATGAGAGCGGAAAGAAGAGTGTCGTTAAGACTTGGGCCAGAGCTTCAATGATTTCCCCGGATTTCGTGGGACATACTGTTGCAGTTCATAACGGAAATAAATTTATTCCTGTTTACATTACAGAAAACATGGTCGGACACAAACTCGGTGAGTTCTCACCTACACGTCGTTTCGGTGGCCATGCAGGTAACAAAAAGTAATCAGGTATCCACCAGAATAAAAAGAAATAAATAATGGGAGCAAGAAAACATATTAAGGCTGAAGAAAGAAAGGCAGCCCTTAAAACACAGTATTTTGCTAAGCTGAAAGGCGTTCCTTCTTCTCCGCGTAAAATGCGTTATGTCGTAGATATGGTTCGTGGAATGGAAGTAAATCGCGCTCTCGGCGTATTGAGATTCTCAAAGAAAGCTGCTGCTGCTGACGTAGAAAAACTTCTACGTTCGGCCATTGCAAACTGGGAAGCTAAAAATGACCGTAAGGCAGAGGCCGGCGAACTGTACATCACGAAAATATTCGTTGATGAAGGTGTTACTTTAAAACGTATGAGACCTGCACCGCAAGGTCGTGGATATAGAATACGTAAACGTTCTAATCACGTTACTCTGTTTGTGGACGCTATAACTAATGATAAATAATTAAGTAGAATGGGACAAAAAGTAAATCCAATAAGCAACCGTCTGGGAATCGTTAGAGGTTGGGATTCAAATTGGTTCGGAGGCAAGGACTTCGGAGACAACTTGGTTGAAGACATGAAGATTCGTAAGTATCTTAATGAGCGTTTGGCTAAGGCAAGTGTTTCCAAAATTGTCATCGAGCGTACATTAAAATTGGTTACCATTACTATTTGTACTGCTCGTCCGGGTATTGTCATTGGTAAAGGTGGACAAGATGTTGATAAACTG
Organism: Prevotella sp.; assembly: GCA_017623155.1. Taxonomy (GTDB): domain Bacteria; phylum Bacteroidota; class Bacteroidia; order Bacteroidales; family Bacteroidaceae; genus Prevotella. Next base: position 7,593 of record JAGAPR010000029.1, read on the forward strand.
AAAGAAGAATTGAAGAAACTCTATGACAAAGAGATTCAAATCAATATCTTTGAAGTGAAAAAGCCTGAACTCGATGCTACCATCGTTGGTAATAACATCGCTCGCCAAGTTGAGGGGAAAATAGCTTACAGGCGCGCTATAAAAATGGCGATAGCAAATACGATGCGTGCTGGTGCAGAGGGTATTAAAATTCAAATTACGGGACGTCTTAACGGCGCAGAAATGGCAAGAAAGGAAATGTATAAGGAAGGACGCACTCCGCTTCATACTTTCCGTGCCGATATCGATTTTTGCCAAGCTGAAGCTCTTACAAAAGTAGGATTGCTGGGTATCAAGGTTTGGATTTGCCGTGGTGAAGTTTATGGCAAGCGTGATCTCGCTCCTAACTTTACTCAAGACAAAGTTAATGGCCGCTCTAATGGTAATAATGGTGGCAGAAAATTCCGTAATAAGAAAAAATAAGTAATTGTTTTAAAGTAAGAAGCTATCATGTTACAACCTAAGAGAGTAAAATATAGAAGACCTCAAGATGGCCGTGGCAATAAAGGTAACGCCCATAGAGGTACACAATTGGCTTTCGGCTCATTTGGTATCAAGACTCTTGAAGCCAAATGGTTGGATAGTCGTCAGATAGAGGCCGCTCGTGTCGCTGTAAACCGTTACATGCAGCGTGAGGGTCAGGTTTGGATTCGTATATTCCCGGATAAACCAATAACACGCAAGCCTGCTGATGTGCGTATGGGTAAGGGAAAGGGAGATCCCGCAGGATGGGTTGCACCTGTAACTCCGGGACGTATTCTCTTTGAAGTAGAGGGCGTTTCTTTTGATATCGCTAAAGAGGCTCTTCGCCTTGCTGCACAGAAACTGCCTGTAAAGACGAAGTTTGTTGTTAGACGTGATTACGATAAAAACGCTTAATTATGAAGATTAAAGAAGTAAGAGAACTCGAAACCAAAGAATTGGCAGAGAGAATAGACGCAGAGGTAGGTAAGTATAATCAGATGAAATTAAATCATTCAATTACTCCTCTCGAGAATCCATCAGAGATTAAGGCTACACGTCGTAATATTGCTCGTATGAAGACTGAGCTCCGTCAAAGAGAACTTAATAAATAATAATGGGCCAGATGGAAACAAGAAATTTAAGAAAGACAAGACAGGGTGTTGTTGTCAGCAACAAAATGGATAAAACCATTGTTATTGCTTCTAAGTTCAAGGAAATGCACCCGATATATGGTAAATTTGTGCAGAAAACAAAGAAGTACCATGCTCATGATGAGAAGAATGAGGCTAATGTTGGAGACACGGTCCTCATTATGGAGACACGTCCTTTGAGTAAAACAAAGAGATGGAGATTAGTTCAAATTGTTGAAAAAGCTAAGTAATTATGATACAGGCAGAATCAAGACTTACAGTATGTGATAATAGCGGTGCACGTGAGGCTCTTTGTATTAGGGTTTTGGGTGGCACACGCCGTCGTTATGCAAGTGTCGGAGACGTGATAGTTGTTGCAGTGAAGAACGTTATCCCGTCAAGTGATTTGAAGAAAGGTGCAGTATCTAAGGCTTTGGTTGTTCGCACAAAAAAAGAGATTCGTCGTGCAGACGGTTCTTATATACGCTTTGATGACAATGCGTGTGTGTTGCTGAACAATGCTGGTGAGCTTCGCGGAAGCCGTATCTTCGGCCCGGTAGCGCGTGAGTTGCGTGCCGTGAATATGAAGGTCGTTTCTTTGGCACCAGAAGTTCTTTAATATTTAAATGTGACAAGAAATGAGTAAGTTGAAAATAAAGAAAAACGATATGGTGCTTGTGCTTGCAGGTAACAGCAAGGACAAAAGAGGAGCCAATGGAAAGTTCCCCGCACCACACAAGGTGCTTAAAGTACTCGTTGAGGAACAACGTGCTATTGTAGAGGGTGTAAATATGGTCTCTAAGAGTACAAAGCCTTCTGCTCAGAATCCGCAGGGTGGTATCGTGAAGAAAGAGGCTCCGATACATATCTCTAATCTGAGTTTGGTTGATCCTAAGAGTGGAGAGCCTACACGTGTTGCAATCAAGAGAACCGAAGACGGAAAAAAGGTTCGTGTCGCAAAAAAATCAGGGGAGGAGATTAAGTAATGAATACAGCACAACTTAAAAAAGCATATAATGAGCAAATAGCTCCGGCTTTGGAGAAACAGTTTAACTACACTTCCAAGATGCAAGTTCCGGTCTTGAAAAAAATTGTGGTTAACCAAGGATTAGGTGATGCAACCCAAGATAAGAAGCTTATCGATGTGGCAATCAACGAAATAACGGCTATTACAGGTCAAAAAGCTGTTGCTACATATTCAAAGAAAGATATAGCAAACTTCAAGCTCCGTAAAAAAATGCCTATTGGCGTTATGGTTACATTGCGTCGCGAGCGTATGTATGAGTTTTTGGAAAAATTAGTTCGTATTGCTTTGCCGCGTATTCGTGATTTCAAGGGTATTGAAAGTAAATTTGATGGAAAAGGAAACTATACTCTTGGTATACAGGAGCAGATTATTTTCCCGGAAATCAATATTGATACGATAGACCGTATCCAAGGTATGAATATTACTTTTGTTACATCTGCAAAGACAGATGAGGAGGGATATGCTTTGTTAAAAGCTTTCGGTCTGCCTTTTAAAAATGCTAAAAACGATTAAGAGATATGGCAAAAGAATCAATGAAAGCCCGTGAGGTGAAACGTGCTAAATTAGTAGCTCGTTATGCAGAAAAGCGTGCTGCGCTTAAAAAAATCATAGCAACGGCAGAAGATCCTTCTGAAGCTTATGAGGCAGCTCGTAAATTGCAGAGTATACCGAAGAATGCTAATCCGATACGTTTGCATAACCGTTGTAAGATTACAGGGCGTCCGAAAGGATATATGCGTCAGTTTGGATTGTCTCGTATTCAATTCCGTGAGATGGCATCAAATGGTTTGATTCCGGGTGTAAAGAAAGCAAGCTGGTAAATAGAGAAGTATATTTTATTTAATATTGTCGGGGTAGTCCCGATTAATTAAAATTTTATTTTTTATGACAGATCCAATAGCAGATTATCTGACGAGGTTGAGAAATGCAATCATGGCTCATCACCGTGTTGTTGAAGTTCCCGCCTCAAACTTGAAGAAGGAGATAACCAAGATCCTCTTTGAGAAGGGATACATCCTAAATTACAAGTTTGTAGAGGATGGTCCACAAGGAACAATTAAAGTGGCATTGAAGTACAATCCTGCAACAAAGGAGAATGCAATTAAATGCCTTAAAAGAGTGTCCACACCGGGCTTGCGTAAGTATACCGGTTACAAAGACATGCCGAGAGTAATTAACGGATTAGGTATAGCAATATTATCTACATCCAAAGGTGTAATGACAGACAAAGAAGCCGCTGACTTGAAAATAGGTGGTGAAGTTCTTTGCTATGTATATTAATTGGAGGATTTGTATATGTCAAGAATAGGAAAATTACCAATTAGTATTCCTGCGGGAGTAACTGTTACACAAAATGCGGGTGTAGTGTCTGTGAAAGGTCCTAAGGGAGAGCTTTCTCAGAAAGTGGATCCTTCTATAATTGTAAATATTACAGATGGTCATATTGTCTTTGAGATAGATGAGAACAATCCCGTTAACTACAAGCAGAAGCAGGCTTTTCACGGCCTCTATCGTGCTCTTGTTAATAACATGGTTGTAGGAGTGAGCGAAGGTTATAAGAAAGTGCTTGAACTTGTCGGTGTTGGTTATCGTGTATCAAACCAAGGTAATCTCATTGAATTCTCACTTGGTTATACTCACCCGATTTTTATCCAGCTTCCCGCAGAAGTGAAAGTGGAGACAAAATCGGAGAGAAACCAAAATCCAATCATCATTCTTGAGTCTTGCGATAAAGCATTGCTGGGTCTTATTTGTGCAAAAATTCGTTCTTTCCGTATGCCGGAGCCTTATAAGGGTAAAGGTATATTATTCCAAGGCGAAGTTATTCGCAGAAAGTCTGGTAAATCGGCTTCAGCTAAGTAACTTTAATAAATTACGATTATGACAACAAAGAAAGTAGAAAGACGAATAAAGATAAAATACAGAATTCGTAAGAGTATATTCGGAACCGCTGAACGTCCGCGTATGAGTGTTTTCCGTAGCAATAAGCAAATATATGTTCAAGTTATAAACGATCAAAACGGAACGACTCTTGCATCTGCTTCTTCATTAGGTATGGAAGCTATGCCGAAGATACAACAAGCAGAGAAAGTTGGTGAACTCGTGGCAAAGAAAGCCATTGAAGCCGGAATTTCTGCAGTGGTATTTGATCGTAATGGTTATCTCTATCATGGGCGCGTGAAGCAACTTGCTGATGGAGCTCGTAAGGGTGGTCTCAAATTTTAAACGATTATGGCAATGAATAAAGTAAGAATAAATAGTGACATTGAGTTAAAAGATAGGTTAGTTGCTATAAACCGTGTTACAAAGGTAACAAAGGGAGGACGTACTTTTACATTTGCGGCTATTGTCGTTGTCGGTGACGGTAACGGTGTTATTGGCTGGGGATTAGGTAAAGCCGGCGAAGTAACAGCTGCCATTGCTAAGGGTGTAGAGGCTGCAAAGAAGAACTTGGTGAAAGTTCCTGTATTGAAAGGAACTATTCCTCATGAGATTGAAGCTCGTTTTGGCGGTGCACAAGTATTTTTGAAGCCGGCTGCGGCAGGTACCGGACTTGTGGCCGGTGGTGCAATGCGTGCCGTGCTTGATAGTGTAGGTGTTAAAGATGTCTTAGCTAAGTCAAAAGGCTCTTCTAACCCTCACAATCTTGTAAAAGCTACAATTTTTGCGCTGACTCAAATGAGAGATGCCTATACCATCGCTGGTACCCGTGGAATAAGTATGGAGAAAGTTTTTAGAGGATAAGGAGATTAGATATGTCAACAATTAAGATTAAGCAAATAAAGAGTAAAATAGGTGCTCCTGCTGACCAGAAGCGTACACTTGAAGCATTAGGTCTGCATAAGATTGCTCAGGTTGTAGAAAAAGAGGATACTCCTTCTATCCGTGGAATGATACGCAAGGTACACCATTTGGTAACTGTGATAGACTAATTATTAATAAAATAGATTTAATTATGAAACTACATAATTTAAAGCCGGCAGAAGGCTCTACACATTCACGTCGTAGAATAGGTCGCGGACCGGGTTCCGGTTTAGGCGGTACCTCTACTCGTGGTCATAAAGGTGCCAAAGCAAGATCTGGTTATAAAAGAAAGATAGGTTTTGAGGGAGGACAGATGCCTCTCCAACGCCGTATCCCGAAAGCTGGATTTAAGAACATTAACCATAAGGAGTATTTTGCAGTAAATCTGTCTACTCTTCAGAGACTTGCTGAGGAGAAGAACCTTTCAAAGATAGGAATTGCAGAATTAGTAGCCGCAGGATTGACAAATGGCAGAGAGCTGGTGAAAATCCTTGGTAATGGTGAATTGACAGCAAAACTTGATGTTGAAGCAAACGCTTTCTCAAAGACAGCTGAGGAGGCAATTAAGGCAGTAGGTGGTAACGCAACAATAATCTAAGAAAATGAAGAAGTTAATTGAGACACTAAAGAACATTTGGAAAGTAGAAGATTTGCGTCAACGCATTCTTATCGCTCTTCTTTTTACGGCTATTTATCGTTTCGGCTCGTTTGTTGTACTTCCGGGTATAAATCCGGGTATGTTGGATAAATTGCAGTCGCAGACTCAGGGCGGTTTGATGTCTCTTTTGGACATGTTCTCTGGTGGAGCATTTTCCAATGCGTCTATTTTCGCTTTGGGTATAATGCCTTACATCTCAGCTTCTATCGTTATGCAAATTCTTGCCATGACTGTACCTTATTTTCAGAAGATGCAGCGTGAAGGAGAAAGTGGACGTAAAAAGATTAGTATGTACACTCGTTGGCTTACAGTTGGAATATTGTTGTTCCAAGCTCCGAGTTATTTGTTCAATCTTAAAATGCAGGCCGGTGCGGCTTTGGCCACCGGTGTGTCTTGGACAATGTTTATAATTTCGTCTACTATAATCCTTGCGGCAGGAAGTATGTTCGTCCTTTGGTTGGGTGAGCGCATTACAGATAAAGGAATTGGTAATGGTATCTCTATAATAATTATGGTAGGAATTATAGCTCGTCTTCCGCAGGCGTTTATTCAGGAGTTGGCTTCTCGCTTTACTTCTGCGACCGGTGGAGGTCTGGTTATGTTCATGGTAGAGATAATCATTCTTTTCTGTGTTGTTTGTGCGGCTATTGTTTTGGTACAAGGAACGCGTAAAGTTCCTGTACAATATGCAAAGCGTCTTGTTGGTAATAAGCAATATGGAGGAGCACGTCAGTATATTCCTCTGAAGCTGTTCGCAGCCAATGTCATGCCGATAATTTTTGCGCAAGCGTTGATGTTTATACCATTGGCTATTGTTCAGTATTCATCACAAGAGAATGCTAATTGGGTTGTACGCTCAATGTTGGATCATCGTAGTTGGTTGTATAATGTGATATTTGCTTTCTTGATAATAGCATTTACATATTTCTATACGGCTATTACTTTAAATCCGACTCAAATGGCAGAAGACATGAAGCGTAACAATGGATTTATTCCCGGTGTGAAACCGGGCAAGGATACGGCAGATTATATAGACAATGTTATGTCTCGTATAACATTCCCGGGTTCATTGTTTATTGCTTTTATTGCTATTATGCCGGCTCTTGCGGGATTACTTCAAGTACAAGATGCTTTTGCACAGTTCTTTGGTGGAACGTCATTGTTGATTCTTATTGGAGTTGTGCTTGACACACTTCAACAAATAGAGAGTCATTTGCTCATGCGTCATTATGACGGATTGCTTAATTCCGGACGTATTCATGGCCGTAGTGGGGTAACCGCATATTGATGATAATTTCACTTGGAATTTCTTAGACAGAGGAAGAATAAATGCTGGGCGTCAGGACTATTTGATGTTACAGTGATACGCTAAAAAGACTGATTCATAAGTCGAGGGTGACGACCCTCAAGGTGGATTGATTGGAATGTGAAAAAGCGATTAATACATTTAGAGGGTCGTCTCATTAAACTTTATGGTAGGTTGGGTGTCTATAATAAAAATAATGTTTATATTGTGAATATTAGAAGATACAATGGCGGATTTATCTTTGTTTGAAAGAAACGTTTAGAAGTAAATTAAAAAGTATGGCAAAACAGTCTGCAATAGAACAGGATGGAACAATAGTAGAGTCTCTCTCGAATGCGATGTTCCGTGTAGAACTTGAGAATGGGGTTCAAATCATTGCTCATATATCGGGTAAGATGAGAATGCACTATATTAAAATTCTTCCGGGAGATAAGGTGAAGGTTGAGATGAGTCCTTATGATTTGACAAAGGGTAGAATTGTATTTAGATACAAATAAACAATAGAGAAATATGAAGACAAGAGCATCATTGAAAAGACGTAACGCCGACTGCAAGATTGTACGTCGTAAAGGACGTCTGTTCGTTATCAACAAGAAAAACCCTAAGTACAAGATGCGTCAGGGTTAATTATTAATCAATTTTTTATTTAAACATTACAATGGCAATAAGAATTGTTGGAGTAGATTTGCCCCAAGAGAAGCGTGGCGAAATCGCATTGACTTATATCTATGGTATAGGTCGAAGTAGTTCAGCAAAGATATTGGATAAGGCCGGCGTGAGCCGTGACTTGAAGGTCAGCGAGTGGACTGACGATCAGGCAGCTAAAATCCGTGAAATTATCGGTGCTGAATTCAAAGTGGAAGGTGATCTCCGTTCAGAGATCCAATTGAATATCAAGCGACTGATGGATATTGGTTGCTATCGTGGAGTTCGTCATCGTAACGGTCTTCCTGTTCGCGGTCAGAGCACAAAGAACAATGCTCGTACACGTAAGGGAAAGAAGAAGACTGTTGCAAACAAGAAGAAAGCCACTAAATAATTAACGCATTAAGAATTTAGAATTATGGCAAAGAAAACAGTCACTTCAAAGAAAAGAAATGTAAAGGTTGACGCTATCGGACAACTTCACGTTCATAGCTCTTTCAACAATATTATAGTATCTTTGGCAAACGGAGAGGGTCAGGTTATTTCTTGGTCTTCAGCCGGCAAGATGGGCTTCCGTGGCTCAAAGAAGAACACTCCTTACGCTGCTCAGATGGCAGCAGAGGATTGCGCAAAGGTCGCTTTTGATCTCGGTCTGCGCAAGGTTAAGGCATACGTTAAGGGTCCGGGTAACGGACGTGAGTCTGCAATCCGTGCCGTGCATGGAGCAGGTATAGAGGTAATGGAGATTATCGATGTTACTCCGCTGCCGCACAATGGCTGCCGCCCTCCGAAGAGAAGAAGAGTATAGTATTTACTATTGTTGATAAAACAAGTTTAAAGCAAAAAAATTATGGCAAGATATATTGGACCGAAATCAAAGATCGCGCGTCGTTTTGGTGAGCCCATTTTCGGCGCAGACAAAGTTTTGTCCCGGAGAAACTTCCCTCCCGGACAGCATGGCAATAACCGTCGCAGGAAGACATCCGAGTACGGTGTCATGTTGGCAGAGAAGCAGAAAGCCAAGTATACATATGGAGTGCTTGAGCGTCAGTTCCGTAACATGTTTGAGCATGCAGCAAAGGCAGACGGTATTACCGGTGAGGTTCTTTTGCAGAATCTCGAGTGCCGTCTTGACAATGTAGTGTTCCGTCTTGGTATAGCACCTACACGTGCTGCTGCTCGTCAGCTTGTTGGTCACAAGCATATAACAGTTGACGGTGCTGTCGTAAACATTCCTTCATATTCGGTTAAGCCCGGTCAAGTGATAGCTGTTCGTGAGAAGTCAAAATCTCTTGAAGTCATTGAAGCTGCACTTGCAGGTTTTAATCATAGTAAATATCCTTGGATAGAGTGGGATGACAATACAAAGAGCGGTAAACTCCTTCACAAGCCGGAGCGTGCCGACATCCCTGAGAATATTAAGGAACAGTTAATCGTTGAGTTGTACTCTAAATAAATCATTAAATTAATGGCGATATTAGCATTTCAAAAACCTGATAAAGTCGTAATGTTGGAGGCCAGTGACAAATTCGGCAAGTTCGAGTTTCGTCCGTTAGAGCCGGGCTTTGGTGTTACAATAGGTAACTCCTTGCGCCGCATTCTTCTTTCTTCACTCGAAGGTTATGCTATTAATACAATACGCATAGCAGGTGTGGAGCATGAATTCTCATCAGTATCCGGTGTAAAAGAAGATGTGACTAACATTATATTGAATCTTAAGCAAGTAAGATTCAAGCAAGTAGTAGAAGAATTCGAGAATGAAAAAGTAAGTATTACAGTCGAGAATTCTACAGAGTTTAAGGCTGGTGATATAGGCAAGTATCTGACTGGATTTGAAGTGTTAAACCCTGATTTGGTGATTTGTCATTTAGACTCAAAAGCCTCGATGCAGATAGATCTTACTATCAATAAGGGCCGCGGATATGTTCCTGCGGATGAGAATCGTGAGTTCTGCACCGATGTTAATGTAATTCCGATTGATTCTATCTACACTCCGATACGTAACGTCAAATATGCAGTTGAGCCATATCGTGTCGAGCAAAAGACCGACTATGACAAGCTTATATTGGAAGTTACGACGGATGGTTCCATTCACCCGAAAGACGCACTTAAAGAAGCTGCAAAAATCCTTATTTATCATTTCATGTTGTTCTCAGATGAGAAGATAACACTTGAGAACGCCGATATGGATGGTAACCAAGAGTTTGACGAAGAAGTCTTGCACATGCGCCAATTGCTTAAGACACGTCTTGTAGACATGAACCTCAGTGTCCGTGCCCTCAACTGTCTTAAAGCTGCCGATGTCGATACATTAGGCGATTTGGTACAGTACAATAAGACCGACCTTCTTAAGTTCCGTAATTTCGGTAAGAAATCGCTCACAGAGCTTGATGATTTGCTCGAGAGTCTGAATCTGTCGTTTGGAACCGACATTTCTAAGTACAAATTAGATAAAGAATAACAAAAAATGAGACATAATAAGAAATTCAACCATTTAGGTCGTACTGCATCTCATCGTGAGGCGATGCTCGCAAACATGGCCATTTCGCTGATAATGCACAAAAGAATCACTACGACCGTAGCCAAGGCCAAAGCCTTGAAAAAGTACGTTGAGCCGTTGATAACACGCTCAAAGGACGATACGACAAATTCACGTCGTGTAGTGTTCCGTCATCTGCAGAATAAATACGCTTTGAAAGAGCTTTTCGGAGAAGTTTCTGCAAAGGTTGGCGACCGTCCCGGTGGATACACACGTATTATCAAACTTGGAACACGTCAAGGCGATGCTGCTCAGATTTGCTTCATTGAGCTTGTAGATTTCGATGAAAACATGGCTAAGACCACGACAAAGAAGAAAGCTACACGTCGTTCTCGCAAGGCAACAAAGGCCGAGGCAGAAGCACCAGTTGCAGAGGAAACGGTTGCAGAAGCCCCCGAAGCACCTGCAACAGAAGAAGCTCCAAAGGCTGAATAGAGAATTAGAATTGACAGATCTTATATTTGATTTAGGCAGGCGAATGAAGTTCGCCTGCCTTTTTTGTTTGTAGTTACTTAAGTAAACCAGTCTTGTTTGGATGGTTGCGCTTGTTGGTGTTGCAAGTGCGAACTGTTTATAAAAAAGCCCACCGTTAAGGACGATGGGCGAACCTAATGTTTTCACAACGGAATAATCCTTATTGTGATTTGCTTAAAATTCACTGCAAATATAAGAAAAAAGTATTACATAAACATGTTTTTCTTATTATTTTTTCTATATTTGCAATATAATAATGAGAAAATCAGAATAATGAACCTTATAAATCATATTAGCAGCGATTATGAAAAAGATTTTGGGACTCGATTTAGGAACAAGTAGCATAGGATGGGCTCTTGTGAATGAAAAAGAAAATGATGGTGAAAAATCCTCTATAATAAAACTTGGAGTTAGGGTTAATCCACTTACAAGTGATGAACAGAAGAACTTTGAAACAGGTAAGTCCATAACGACTAATGCTGACAGAACATTGAAGCGTGGAATGCGTCGCAATTTGCAGCGATACAAACTTCGCCGCAAACTATTGATAGATATATTGAAAGAAAATGGGTTTATCAAAGACGACACAATTCTGACCGAATATGGTAATAAATCGACCTTCGAAACATATAGACTTAGAGCTAAGGCTGTTCTGAACTCGATATCATTAGAGGAATTTGCTCGTGTACTATTAATGATAAACAAGAAGCGCGGATATAAAAGTAGCCGTAAGTTGAAAGCTGATGACGAAGGTAAGATTGTTGATAGCATGGATATTGCTAAGTTGCTTTATGATGAAAATCTTACTCCGGGACAATTAATGTTTCGATATATTAATAGTGGGAAACGTTATGCACCGGACTTCTATCGTTCTGATTTGATTGGGGAGTTTAATAAGATTTGGGAATTTCAAAAGAATTTTTATCCTGAAATTCTAACTGACTCATTGAGGCAAGAATTAACGGGTAAAAACGAAAAACAAACATGGGCAATATGTTCTAAGCCATTTGAAATAGTGGGAATAAAACGTACGACGAAAGGTGAAGATTTGAAACGTGAGAACTATGAGTGGCGTGCAAAAAGTATCTGCGAGAAAGTGAACCTTGAGGTTTTAGCTGTTGTATTGCAGAAGATAAACGGTCAAATAAACAGCTCGAGTGGACTTCTTGGCGAGATTAGTGACAGGAGTAAAGAGTTGTATTTCAAAAAGCAAACAGTGGGGCAGTACTTGATGGAGAAACTTGACGCAGATCCACATTACAGTTTGAAGAAAAAAGTTTTTTATAGGCAAGATTACTTGGATGAGTTTGAAACACTTTGGGAGAAGCAAACTCAATATCATAATGAATTAACAGAAGAATTGAAGTGTGAAATACGCGATATCATAATCTTTTTCCAACGTCCGTTGAAATCCCAAAAGAATTTGATTAGTATATGTGAATTTGAAAATAAACAAATAGAAACGACATCAGAAAGCGGTAAGAAGAAGTTAATAACAGTAGGTCTACGTGTATGTCCTAAATCATCTCCGTTATTTCAAGAGTTTAAAATATGGCAAACAATCAATAATTTGCAAATTTCAGGAAAGGTTGTAAGGAATTCTCAAGCAGATCTTTTCGGTAATACTATTAGTGTAGAGAAAGGCAAGCGTTTCCTTGAGCAAGAAGAAAAAGAACTGCTTTTCCGAGAATTGAGTATTAAGGAAAAGATGTCTAAGGCTGAAGTCTTGAGACTGTTATTTGAGAATTATAAGGATTTAGACCTCAATTATCGTACCGTGGAGGGAAACCGCACTCAGGCTGCATTATTCAAAGCCTATCAATCCATTATAGATATGAGCGGCCATGGTGAGTATGATTTCTCCAAGATGCGGTCGGAAGATGTAATGGATATAGTGGAAAAAGTATTTGGATGTTTAGGATTTAATACAGATATACTGCATTTTGATTCTTCTCTTAAAGATAAAGATCTTGAAAGGCAACCGGCTTATGCGCTTTGGCATTTGCTATACTCTTTTGCCGGCGATAATTCTAAATCCGGCACAGAAAAACTGATTGATAAGATTACAGAGTTGTACGGTTTTGACCGTGAGTATGCAAAGATAATAGCCGGAGTTAGTTTCCAACCGGATTATGGAAGTCTTAGTGCAAAGGCTATGCGAAAGATATTGCCGCACATGCGTGACGGATTGGAATATAGTGTGGCTTGTAAATATGCCGGATACCGACATTCAAAAAGTTCGCTTACCAAAGAAGAGATTGAAAATAAAGTCCTATGCGACAAATTGGAATTGTTGCCGCGTAACAGCCTGCGTAATCCTGTGGTTGAGAAAATTCTCAATCAGATGATAAATGTGGTTAATGCTGTTGTTGAAGTATATGGCAAGCCGGATGAAATACGCATTGAGTTGGCACGAGAATTGAAAAACAGTGCAAAGGAACGCGATGAAATGACTAAGGCAATAAACGCTGCCACAGCCAATCATGAAAAGTATCGTCAGATACTACAAAAGGAATTCGGATTAGTCAATGTCAGTCGGAATGATATCATAAGATACAAATTATATAAAGAATTGGAAAGTAATGGGTATAAAACATTATATTCCAATACATATATTCCACAAGAAAAGTTATTCAGCAAAGAGTTTGATATTGAGCATATAATACCGCAGGCAAAACTTTTTGATGACTCTTTCTCAAACAAAACAATAGAGGCCCGTAGTGTAAATCTCGAGAAAAGCAATGCCACAGCTTATGATTATGTTTGCGGCAAATACGATGAGGAAAGAATTAAAGACTATGAGAAGAACATAGAAAGAATGTTCAAGGCCGGAGCTATAAGCAAGACCAAACGTGACAAACTAATGATGCGTGAGGCTGATATACCGTCAGGTTTTGTTAATCGCGATTTGCGTGACTCGCAGTATATTGCCAAAAAAGCACGCGGGATATTAGAAAGTATGGTGAAAGTTGTTGTGCCAACGACCGGCAGTGTCACATCTCGGTTGCGTGAAGATTGGCAGCTTGTAGATGTAATGAAAGAACTTAATTGGGATAAATACAATCGTCTCGGACTTACCGAAATAATGATGGATAAAGACGGGCGTCGTATACGTCGCATAAAAGACTGGACAAAGCGTAATGATCACCGCCACCATGCCATGGATGCTCTTACCATAGCTTTCACGAAACATAGCTATATACAATTCCTTAACAACATGAATGCTCGGAGCGATAAGAGCGGTAGCATACATGCGATAGAGCGAAAAGAGCTTTATCGGGACGATAGCGGTAAGTTGAAATTCCTGCCTCCGATGCCGCTTGACATTTTTAGAGCAGAAGCGAAACGTCATCTTAGTGAAATACTTGTGTCGATAAAGGCAAAGAACAAGGTCGTAACGAAGAATGTGAATATATTAAAAACAAAAGAAGGAAAGAGACGTAAAGTTCAACTTACACCGCGTGGTCAATTACATAAGGAAACAATATATGGCCGTATCAAGCGATATGCCGTAAAAGAAGAGAAAGTAAATGCCTCGTTTGACGAGCAGAAAATAGCCACTGTTGCCAATAAACGCTATCGTATGGCATTACTTGAGCGATTAAAGCAATATGGCGGTAATGCCAAGAAAGCGTTTACCGGTAGCAACAGTTTACAAAAACATCCGTTGTTTGTTGATGAAATGCACACAGTTGCTGTCCCCGATCGGGTAAAGACGGTGATGTTTGAATATTTATATACTATAAGGAAAGAGATTGCGCCCGACTTGAAGATAGATAAAGTCGTTGATGCTCATATACGTGAGATATTGAAAGAGCGACTTGAGCAATATGGTAACGATTCTAAAAAAGCATTTTCTAATCTTGACGAAAATCCTATTTGGCTAAATGAAGAGAAAGGTATATCAATCAAACGTGTGACGATAACAGGAGTAAGCAATGCTATCGCCTTGCACGATAAACACGACAATCAAGGTAAACTGATACTTGATGAAGGTGGTAAAAAGCAACCTGCCGACTTCGTTGGTACAGGTAATAATCATCATGTAGCAATTTATCAAGATGCAGCCGGAAATTTACAAGAAGACATAGTGTCTTTCTATGAAGCTACAGCTCGTGTGAAAGAGGGAATGCCAATTATAGATAAGGATTACAGAAAGGTAGATGGGTGGCAATTCCTTTTCAGTATGAAGCAGAATGAATATTTTGTTTTCCCAAATGAAGAAACAGGATTCAATCCTTCTGAAATAGATTTGCTTGCCCCGAATAACTATCATGTGGTAAGTCAAAATTTGTTTAGAGTGCAGAAACTCGCAAGTGGAGATTATTGGTTTAGACATCATTTGGAAACAACGGTAGACGACAAGAAAGAATTGCAAGAAGTTACTTGGAAACGAATTCAGAACATAGATAAATTAAGGAATATCGTTAAAGTCCGTATTAATCACATCGGGCAAATCGTATCTGTTGGTGAATACTAAGATCAATATCTCATGATAAAGAAAACTCTATATTTTGGCAATCCGGCATATTTGTCTCTCCGGCAAGGACAGATGGTAATAAAGTTGCCGGAAATAGAGCGTAACGATACTTTGCCGGAAATCATGAAACGGCAGAGCGAAGTGACAAAGTCGATAGAAGATATCGGGGTTGTGGTGCTCGATAATCGTCAGATAACCATAACTCAAGGACTTCTCGAGGCATTACTCGAAAACAATAGTGCGGTAATCACTTGTGACAGCCGTAGTATGCCGGTCGGTCTCATGTTGCCTCTTTGTGGCAATACGGTGCAGAGCGAGCGATTTCGTGACCAGATAGAAGCGTCACAACCGTTGAAAAAACAATTGTGGCAGCAAACGGTGAAAGCCAAAATAAATAATCAGGCGACGGTGCTTGCTGTATGTACAGGAATGGAAGTGAAAAACATGCGGCGATGGGTGGATGATGTAAGAAGCGGAGACCCGGATAATCTTGAAGGACGGGCTGCTGCATATTATTGGAAAAACATATTTTCTGTATATCCGGAAGTTGGATGCTTTGTGCGTGACCGTGACGGATTGCCGCCAAACAATCTTCTTAACTACGGCTATGCGATATTGCGTGCTGTGGTTGCCCGTGCGCTTGTGTCTAGCGGAATGCTCCCGACTTTCGGCATACATCATCACAACAGGTATAACGCTTATTGTCTCGTGGATGACATAATGGAGCCGTATCGTCCGTATGTGGATGAGCTGGTGTTTTCTATGATAGCTGAAGTTGATGGACATTTGTTGGAATTGACACGGGAAACGAAAGCCCGTTTACTCTCTATCCCAACATTAGATGTGATAATATGTGGCAAGCGCAGTCCTTTGATGGTTGCTGTGTCGCAAACGACAGCATCGTTATATAAATGTTTTAGTGGCGAACTGCGCCGCATATCATATCCCGAGAGATAGGTAAACTTTTATGGAACGTTTCAGTGAATATCGCGTTATGTGGATATTAGTATTCTTTGATTTGCCTACCGAGACAAAGAAAGATAAGCAGGAGTATGCTTTGTTTCGTAAAAATCTGCAACGTGATGGTTTCACAATGTTTCAGATGTCTATCTATGTGCGTCATTGTGCGAGTATGGAAAATGCGGAGGTACACACAAAGCGAGTTAAAGCATTTCTCCCACAATATGGACATGTAGCGATAATGTGTATCACAGATAAGCAGTTTGGCAATATAAAAATGTTTTATGGCCATAAACCGATAGCCGCATCCGCCCCCGGTCAGCAGCTTGAGCTCTTTTGATTATTTAACTTTTCTAAATATTTATTTACTGTAAAAGTCTCGTTTATAGCATTGTAAGGTGTTTATTCCTAATGTTATAAAGCTAATATTACAACAGGTTATTCTTGCTCTATGGCAAGAATAACCTGTTGTAACAAACATCTTTTTTATTTCTGTTAATCTTTGTATATCTTTGATTTGTAGCTTGTTGCATCAATTGAGATGTTTGTCGCTATGCAAAGATACGAATTTTAAAGCAAATCACAACAGTAAAACCATTGTTAATAAAATTACCAAGATGTTTGTCGCTATGCAAAGATACGAATTTTAAAGCAAATCACAACCACTTCCATATGCTTTGCTATAATCTTCCGATGTTTGTCGCTATGCAAAGATACGAATTTTAAAGCAAATCACAACAAGCGAATTAATTTTATCTCCAAATAATGTGATGTTTGTCGCTATGCAAAGATACGAATTTTAAAGCAAATCACAACGCCCTACATCGAGGGCAAAACTTTTTCCTGGATGTTTGTCGCTATGCAAAGATACGAATTTTAAAGCAAATCACAACTAACCCGAAAACAACTGCACAGGCAGACCAGATGTTTGTCGCTATGCAAAGATACGAATTTTAAAGCAAATCACAACCATAGAGGCGCAGATAACAGATGCCCAGTCGATGTTTGTCGCTATGCAAAGATACGAATTTTAAAGCAAATCACAACTTAAGAGCAGACACAACAGAGGCACCAGCTGATGTTTGTCGCTATGCAAAGATACGAATTTTAAAGCAAATCACAACAAGTGCATTGAAGCCGTTAAGCGGTGTATTGATGTTTGTCGCTATGCAAAGATACGAATTTTAAAGCAAATCACAACATCCGCGATGGTCGAGTTAAACAGTGTACTGATGTTTGTCGCTATGCAAAGATACGAATTTTAAAGCAAATCACAACTGGATACTCAGGTTTAAGAGAGGCACAAAAGATGTTTGTCGCTATGCAAAGATACGAATTTTAAAGCAAATCACAACGACAGCCATCCAGTGCAGGGCGATAAGATGGATGTTTGTCGCTATGCAAAGATACGAATTTTAAAGCAAATCACAACCCAAAAGACAGAGCACGACATCGCACGAAGATGTTTGTCGCTATGCAAAGATACGAATTTTAAAGCAAATCACAACTAAGCATGGCCGCAAATATGGTCCTCGATGGATGTTTGTCGCTATGCAAAGATACGAATTTTAAAGCAAATCACAACACAAAGGAAAACGGATAAATTAACATTTCCGATGTTTGTCGCTATGCAAAGATACGAATTTTAAAGCAAATCACAACACAGAATTTAAATTACAGTGAAATATGCGAGATGTTTGTCGCTATGCAAAGATACGAATTTTAAAGCAAATCACAACCTTTTTGCTGTAATCTAAAACAAAATTGCTGATGTTTGTCGCTATGCAAAGATACGAATTTTAAAGCAAATCACAACCGAATACATGGCGAAAACCTCCAATGCTAGATGTTTGTCGCTATGCAAAGATACGAATTTTAAAGCAAATCACAACCTATGTAACCTCGACCGTAAAACGTCACTCGATGTTTGTCGCTATGCAAAGATACGAATTTTAAAGCAAATCACAACTAATAAAGTATTAACACTTTTACGATAATGCGATGTTTGTCGCTATGCAAAGATACGAATTTTAAAGCAAATCACAACATAACTATTGACAACCCTAACAATAGAACGATGTTTGTCGCTATGCAAAGATACGAATTTTAAAGCAAATCACAACTGGATTGTCTTATAGAACACAGGAAAAGCGATGTTTGTCGCTATGCAAAGATACGAATTTTAAAGCAAATCACAACTATACCCGAGTTCTGTGCGTTGGGCGGCTGATGTTTGTCGCTATGCAAAGATACGAATTTTAAAGCAAATCACAACTAGTTGACACCATTGAAGACGGTAAACCCCGATGTTTGTCGCTATGCAAAGATACGAATTTTAAAGCAAATCACAACTCACGAGTAGAAGACAATAGTTTAAGTTCGATGTTTGTCGCTATGCAAAGATACGAATTTTAAAGCAAATCACAACTGAGGAACTTCGCGCTCATGCCGAGATATGATGTTTGTCGCTATGCAAAGATACGAATTTTAAAGCAAATCACAACCCTGAATTAGTAATCTCTCTCCATTTTTGGATGTTTGTCGCTATGCAAAGATACGAATTTTAAAGCAAATCACAACTAATTGATGAATTACCATCTTTTAGTGATGATGTTTGTCGCTATGCAAAGATACGAATTTTAAAGCAAATCACAACATATATCTTAGCAGCATTAAGAGCTAACTCGATGTTTGTCGCTATGCAAAGATACGAATTTTAAAGCAAATCACAACCTCACCTCGGAGAGGAAAAGGTATCTAAGTGATGTTTGTCGCTATGCAAAGATACGAATTTTAAAGCAAATCACAACCAAGCGCAATACTTTTAATAAATATTATGAGATGTTTGTCGCTATGCAAAGATACGAATTTTAAAGCAAATCACAACCAAAAATTAGGCGAAAGATGTGCAAAGATAGATGTTTGTCGCTATGCAAAGATACGAATTTTAAAGCAAATCACAACGAGAAATTAAAAATAGACTTGTTTTGCCGGATGTTTGTCGCTATGCAAAGATACGAATTTTAAAGCAAATCACAACATCGGCGGAAGCCACCAACGTCATGGAGGCGATGTTTGTCGCTATGCAAAGATACGAATTTTAAAGCAAATCACAACCTTAGACGTACCATTATGGCAACTCTTTGCGATGTTTGTCGCTATGCAAAGATACGAATTTTAAAGCAAATCACAACTGTCCGGCGTCTCCGACATGACAGAAAACTGATGTTTGTCGCTATGCAAAGATACGAATTTTAAAGCAAATCACAACATGCTCTTGGTACTCCTGCCGGTCAGGCTTGATGTTTGTCGTTATGCAAAGATACGCAAATTAAAGCAAATAAGAAACTATTATTTTAAAGATTGATGTATCTTCCCATGTGTCTTGGTTTTTACAGAGATAGCGTTAAAAGTAATTTTTTTGATTATCTTTGCATCGCGACAATACGGTGTATGTCGATAAAACGATGCGAGAGTTTTATTATGGGCAATTGTCGTGTAAAAAGGAATGGTATGAAAACAAAAACAGAAACAGAAACAGCAACAGCAACGACAAGTATAGAAACAAATACAACTTGTGCAAATGTAAATACGGCAAGTATAAATGTAAATACAACTTGTGCAAATGCCGCAAGTATAAATGCAAATGCCGCAAGTGTAAATGCAAATAAGATACCTAATGAGTTGTATGAAAGGATATTAAACGAGATGGCCGATTTCGTGGCAAAACATTCGCACGATATAGGCAGAGACAATTCGGGTATCATTGTTTCCGAGTTTGATGCTAATCACGACAGGTGGTTTCAAGTGGTTCCTTATATGTCGGATTGCAAATTATATGCAGAATGCCTGATAAAATATTTGGAAGCCATGGATGTGAGCCCCAATTACGACCGTTTGTCAAAAGCGAGTTTGTATGCCGATGAGTTTGAAAAATATAAATTGTCTGAGCATAAATATCGCATTGAGGTGTTTCGCGGTTTAGGTATTGCCTGGCATCATTTGGGAACGCCATACGACACTTTTGCGATAGCGGCATTTAAGAAGTATATTTTTTATCTGCTCGGTATGTCAAGCGTAAACTCATATTCTCCTGTTTGCTATTCATTCAGAAAGTGTACCACATACTTATATCAGGCTCTCGTGAACGAGCAAATCAACGTCTCTTCTCCGGTGACGTTTAACGACCCTTTTGACAGTCCTGTTATAGCATTGCTTGATAATGACGATGAGATATCAAAGCTAATCAGAACCGCTTATTTGAGTTGTGTCAAGATTGCTTGTTTTGTATGCAATGTGATGCTGCCGTTTGATAAAGATCCGAACAATCCGTTGGGTGATATCGTTTACGATAAGAAGAAGCATGAGGATGATGTACCTGAATTTCAAAATGAATTGATGTGGGCTCATTATGCCGATTATCATAGAGGGGTATGTATTAAATATCATTTTCCGAACGACTTTACAAAACTCTATTCCGAAATCAATGTCCCTGTAAGATATTTCCGTGATGTGGAGTACAAGGACGACTTGTCTGCCTTGAATGTCAGTAATTCCATATCGATAAAAGATGCTTTCTTCGCGAAGGGTAAGGCGTGGGGATATGAGAATGAGCTGCGGCTTCTTCAATGCGACTTGAGCGGCAAAGGCGATTATGATGTCATTGATGTTCCAAACAGCATCGAAGCTGTTTACTTCGGTGTCAAATGCTCTGATAAAGATGTTGATACAATTATGAAAATCATGGAAGGCCGGGAGCTTGTCACGGAGACATTCCGGTGGCCAAACGGTAAGCGTGAGACCGTTAAGGACAGGAAGCCTGTTCAGTTTTATCGGATGGAATTTGACCGAAATCGTTTTGGCGCATTAAAGGCAGTTCAAATATATCAGGATGTGGCTCGGACTTGATTTCTTTGAATTCTCGAATGGATAAACGCCATTTCTTTCCGATAATGATTGCCTGTGAGTGCAAAAAAATGATGGCGGAATGTTGTCGGTGATGTTAGTATTGTGCTTGGTTTTAGTTGCATATACGCAACTAAAAATTGGCTATATGTTAAATTAACATTTCTGAAAACAGCGTTTTCCTGAAAAAAACTTCTCGAGGTCGCAAATTTGCGAGTTTTGAGGCTCTTTATGTAACATGTTGATTATAAGTGGTATATAGAGAATGACGCGTTTTGGGAATGTCTCGAAAATCGTCTTGTTTTCCAATTAGGCCGTAATTGCATTCCAATTAGGCCGTAATTGGAATGCAATAAGGCCGTAAACGGAGTGCAATTACGGCCTTATTGCAAGGCAAAATCGGAGAAAATGCAACAAAAACGACTTGCGAATGTTATCAAAATTTAATTTCATAGGCGGGTTGTTAAATTATTTAAGTTAACAAAACCTACATTAAAAATTTTAAATGTCACGTCTTTTTACTTTTCGTTAACACTTTTAAGTTAAAATGGGAAATCCTCTTTTAATCTCCCCGGAGGGATGGGAGTAATGGGAGGGATGGGGTGTTGAACTCTTCATTCTTTCCTCTTCATTTCTCCTTTGCGGGGCTACACACAATAAATGTGCGTGTGTTGCGTTATATATGTGTGTTTAAACGATATATCGTAATAATATTTGTCTTTGCCCTTGTTTTGCAGCGGGCAAACGGGCAGTACGACCCCACATTTTCCCATTATTGGGCGATGGAGCCGTCGTTCAATCCGGCTGCTGCGGGCAAGGAGTCGAAAATCAATGTGGCTGCGGCATACGCGATGGCGCTTACGGGATTTGAGAACAATCCGCGCACGATGTATGCCGGCGGCGACCTCCCTTTTTATTTTTTGAAATCATATCACGGTGTGGGCGCGCAGTTCATGAGCGACGACATAGGCTTGTTCTCTCATAAGAAGTTTGCCATTCAGTATGCTTATCGCCATAAGCTGTTTGGTGGAATGCTCGGTGCGGGCGTTCATTTAGGTTTGCTGAGTGAGAATTTCGACGGCTCGAAAGTTGATGTCGAGACCCCCAACGACCCTGCGTTTCCGTCGGCAGCCGTTACCGGGACCGGGCTTGACATTGGTCTCGGTCTGTATTATACGCATCGCGATTGGTATGCCGGCGTGTCGGTGATGCATCTCAACGGCCCCGAGATAGAACTCGGCGAGCGTCAGAGTTTCAAAATCGACGCTGCATATTATTTGACGGGCGGATACAATATTAAGCTGAGAAATCCGTTTTTAACAATACATCCGTCTTTGTTGGCGCGCACCGACGGCAATGCCTACCGTGTGGATTTGTCGGGGCGGGTGAAGTATACGAACGACAAGAAAGTGATGTATGCCGGCTTTTCTTACAGTCCCGACAACTCGGTGACGGTGATGATAGGCGGCGACTTTCACGGTGTGACCCTCGGTTACAGCTACGAGATATATACCTCGGCCATCAGCATAGGCAATGGGGCGCACGAGTTGTTCTTGGGCTATCAGACCGACATAAACTTCGGCAAGCGGGGTAAAAACAAGCATAAAAGCGTAAGAATACTATAAACCAAAGTGTGATAACAGCTAAATTATGAATATGAGAAAGAGTATCATAGTCCTTTGTGTCATCGGCACGCTCGCTCTGGCGAGTTGTTTCGGAGGCAAGACGGCAACGGCTTCGGGCGGAGAGGTCACCGGTGCCGGCGGCAGGCCATTCACCGAGCCTACGCCCTACGGCATGACTCTCGTCAAGCGCGGACACCTGAGGATGGGAATAGAGAAACAAGACAGCCTCTGGGGCAAGCAGACACCGGTGAAAGACATATCGGTGGAGGGCTTCTGGATGGACGAGACGGAGATTACCAATTCGCAGTATCGTCAGTTCGTGTATTATGTGCGCGACTCGATAATCCGCGAACGGCTCGCCGACCCGGCCTACGGAGGCGATGAGACTTACAAGATAGAGGAAGACAAGAACGGCGACCCCGTGAAACCGTATCTCAACTGGAAGAAAGCGTTGCCGCGCAAGCCCAACGAAGACGAGCAGCGGGCGATAGAGAGCGTCTATACCACCAATCCCGTGACGGGCGAGAAGATGCTCGATGCAAGCCAGATGAACTATCGTTACGAGGTGTACGACTATACCGAGGCTGCCAAGCGCAAGTATCGCATGAATCCGAGCGAGCGAAATCTGAACACAGACATCGCGGCAAATCCCAACAGCGTGGTGTGGATATCGAAAGACACGGCATACATCGACGACGAAGGACGCATTGTGAGTCAAACGATAAACAGGCCGTTGAGCGGTCCTTGGGATTTTCTCAATACTTACATCGTCAATATCTATCCCGACACGACATGCTGGGTGAACGATTTCCCGAACGCCGACAACGAGACATACATGCGCCTGTATTTCAGTAATCCGGCCTACAACAGCTATCCTGTGGTGGGTGTCACATGGGAGCAGGCCAACGCATTCTGTGCATGGCGCACCGAGTATCTGCTCAAAGGGCTGGGCTCCGCCGCCCGATATGTGCAGCGCTACCGCCTGCCGACAGAGGCGGAGTGGGAGTTTGCGGCACGCGGCAAAGACCAGAACGAATTTCCGTGGGAAGACGAGCAGGTGATGAGCGGCAAGGGCTGTTTCTTCGCCAACTTCAAACCCGACAACGGAAACTACACCAAAGACGGCAACCTGATAACAAGTAAGGTAGGCATATACACGGCCAACAGCAACGGACTGTTCGACATGGCGGGCAATGTGGCCGAGTGGACAAGTACCGTATATACCGAGGCGGGCGTAGAGGCGATGAACGACATCAACCCCCAGCTGAAATACAACGCCGCCAAGGAAGACCCGTACAGACTGAAAAAGAAGAGCGTGCGCGGCGGCTCGTGGAAAGATCCCGAGTCGTATATCCGCTCGGCTTGGCGCTCGTCGGAGTATCAAAACCAGCCGCGCTCATACATCGGATTCCGCTGTGTGCGCAGTCTGGCCAATACAACAAGTGAGAAATCAAAAAAATCGAAGAAAAGATGACAGAATACAGCAAATATAACGTGATATACCGGTTGCAGAAGTGGCTCGACAGCGTGCCGGGACAGACATTCCTGAACTATGCGTACAGCTGGGGCGCATCGGTCGTAATCCTCGGAGCACTCTTCAAACTGACCCACCTGCCGGGAGCAAACTTCATGCTTTATTTTGGAATGGGCACGGAAGCAATAGTGTTCTTCATATCGGCTTTCGACCGCCCGTTTGACAAAACAGCCGACGGCAAGGACCTGCCCACACACTTTGAGGATGAGGCAGACGAGCCGGCAAGCGATGACAATGTCGAGGCTCAACCGAAAATAGCAGGCTCGCAGGCAGGCGGCACCATAATAATAGGTGGCGGCGGTGGATATGCGGCAGCCGAAAGTGACGTTGCCGCAGTTGTCGGCGACGCACAATCGACAGGCACCGGCAGCGGCATGACATGGATACAGCAGCAACAACAGGTGTCGCCCGAGATGGAAGAGGCCACAAGCAACTATGTGGACGAGTTGAACAAACTCACCGAGATGCTCGCCAAGGTGTCGGAACAGAGCCAGAGGCTGACTCGCGACTCCGAGGAAATGGAAAACCTCAACCGCACGCTTACCGGAATATGCAAGGTATACGAGATGCAGCTTAAAGGCGCGAGCGCACAAATAGGCACCATCGACCAGATTAACGAGCAGTCGCGCCGCATGGCAGAACAGATAGCAGAGCTGAACAAGATTTACGCCCGCATGATAGAGGCAATGACCGTTAACATGAAGAGCGTAAACGTTTAAGACTTAAAGGCTTATGGCAATAAAGAAAAGACCGGCATCTCCTCGCCAAAAGATGATAAACCTTATGTATGTCGTCTTGATGGCAATGCTCGCGCTGAACGTGTCGACAGAAGTGCTCAACGGCTTTTCCATCGTGGAAGACAGCCTGAACCGCACCACCGCCAACTCGTCGAAGGAGAATCAGGTCGTATATGATGACTTCGAAGCGCAGATGAAAGCGAACCCCGCCAAAGTGAAAGCGTGGTTTGACAAGGCGCGCGAGGTGAAGCGCATGAGCGACTCGCTGTATAATTTCGTCGACGAGCTGAAAGTCGCCATCGTGACCGAGGCCGACGGAAAAGACTGCGACATGAAAAATATCAAGAACAAAGAAGATCTTGAAGCTGCCAGTCAGGTGATGCTCGCGCCCGGCAGAGGACGCGGCGCGGAGCTTTATCGGGCGATAAACTCGTTTCGCAGCAGGATAACGAAGATGGTCACCGACCCCACGCGCCGTGCGGCGATAAACGATAATTTGGCAACGAAAATACCGAAAAACGCCATGACAATGGGTAAGAACTGGCAGGAGTACATGTTTGAATCCATGCCCGTGGCGGCTGCGGTGACACTGCTTTCCAAGTTGCAGAGCGACATACGGTATGCCGAGGGAGAGGTGCTTCACACCCTTGTGGCCAACATCGACGTGAAAGATATACGTGTAAACTCTCTCAACGCCTTTGTCATTCCCAACTCACAGACAATCGTTCGGGGTGATAAATTCTCCGCCCGGATAGTGATGGCGGCCGTGGATACGACGCAGGTGCCCGATATCTATATAGGAAACAGGAAAATAAATCTCAGCAACGGACTGTATGAGACCGTTTGCAGCCGTACCGGCGATTTCACGCTTGCAGGCTATATGGAGGTGGTGAACGGCGGCGGCGAGCGCATACGGCGCGACTTCAGTCAGAAGTATACAGTTGTGGATCCGAGTGCCACGGTGTCGGCCGACCTCATGAATGTGCTGTATGCCGGATACAACAACCCCATAAGCGTGAGCGTGCCGGGCGTGCCTTTGAACAAGGTTACGGCCTCGATTAGCGGCGGAACGCTCACACCCGTAGGCCCGGGCAGGTATATCGCACGGCCGACGGCGGTGGGAAAGGACGTCACACTGACTGTAATGTCGACCAATACCGGGCGCGCACAGCAGATGGGACAGTATACATTCCGTGTTCGTAAGTTGCCCGATCCGGCTCCATATATAGCCATGGCCGACGAACATGGCAACCCCACGCGTTATAAGGGCGGTGCTCTCGTGAAAGGCGCGCTTGTCAATGCCGGCGGAATAGGGGCGGCGATAGACGACGGTATTCTCGATATCGGTTTCAAGGTGCTTGGCTTCGAGACCGTGTTCTTTGACAACATGGGTAACGCCGTGCCCATGGTCAGCGACGGAGATAAGTTCTCCGCACGCCAGAAAGAAACATTCCGAAAGCTCACACGCAACCGCCGGTTCTATATATCGCGCATAACAGCCGTCGGACCGGACGGAATACAGCGTAAGTTACAGGCTTCGATGGAAGTGATAGTGAAGTGATTTGAAAACAAAAAAGAATATATATATATGAAAAGACTATTGTTCATATTGACCATAACGCTCGCCGTAACATCGGCAGTGGCACAACCCAAGGCTCGTCGCGAGGCTGAAAAACAAGCGGCCGCGGCCCGTCAGAGCGCACCGGGACTGTCCCGACGCGCGCAGTTGATGTTTCCGACGGCGATAGACATGCCGGAGGATGTGGTGTGGCGTCGTGATATCTATCGCGAGATCGACCTCAACCAAGATGCCAATGCCGGTCTTTACTATCCCGTGGAACCGATAGACAAGCAGTTGAACCTGTTCACATACGTGTTCAAACTCGCGCTGAACGGATACATCCCGGTATACGAATATCGGCTCGACGGTAACGAAGTGTTCAGTGAAGCATCGAAAGTGAAGATAAAGACAGTGCTCGACAACTATCATATCTTCTATGAAGAGAAAGACGGTAAGTTGCGCGTTGACAACAGCGACATACCGTCTGCCGAAGTGAAATTGTACTATCTGAAAGAAAGTGCATACTACGATCAGGCCAATTCCACGTTTCATCGCAAGGTGTTGGCATTCTGTCCGGTGATGATGCGCGAGGATGATTTTGGCGGAGAAGCATCAAAATACCCGTTGTTTTGGGTGCTGTATAGCGATGTGGAGCCGTTTCTCACGCGTCAGACCGTGATGACAAGCAACCTTAACAACGCCGCAATAATGACGATGGCCGACTTCTTCACGCTCACAAAGTATGAAGGCAAGATATATAAGACGAATAACATGCTCGGTCGCACGCTCGCACAGTATTGCACCACCGACTCGGCAATGGTGAAAGAGCAGCGCAAGATAGAGGGCGAGTTGCTCGCGTTTGAGAAAAACATCTTCGGCGATCAGGCAAAGAAAGACTCGCTCGACAGCATATCCAACCTTGATCCGAAGACCGCGGCCAAGGCACGTAAAGTGTCGCGCCGCAGTGCCTCAAAGTCGGATAAGAAGAAAACGACGAAAGTTCGCCGCCGCAGTTCGTCGCCACGGTCGTCGGGTGGCTCGTCGGCAGCCCGTGTAACCGTTCGCCGCGAGCGGCATTGATGAGTCGAATTATACATTATTCATTATATATTAATCGGATAATATGTCGTAAAAAGCATGAAAACTATCATGGCATAACTTTTTAAAACCGTTATTATATGAAAAAGATTTTTACTATTATGGCTTTTGCCGCAGCCTTGATTTCAGCGGCTCCTGCCAATGCGCAGATTAAGTTCGGACTTAAAGGCGGTCTCAATGTGACTAACATGAGTCTCAGTTCTGATGTTATCGCCAAATCAAACCAGACAGGTTTCTTTGTCGGTCCTACTGTCAAGGTTACGTTGCCTATCGTCGGACTTGGTGTCGATGCTGCCGCTTTATACGATCAGCGTGAGGCTGAACTGGGTGAGGGTAGTGACAAGGAGACACTCACGCAGAAGAACATCAATATCCCGGTCAACCTCCGTTACGGCATCGGTTTGGGCAGCATGGCCAGCGTTTATTTCGCTGCCGGTCCTCAGTTCGGCTTTAATGTGGGCAGCAAGAACTTGTTTGATGGTAATTTCAAGATGAAAGACTCAAACTTCAGCGTTAACGTCGGAGCCGGAGTATCACTTGTAAATCATGTGGAAATAGGTTTCACATACAACATCGCATGCGGCAAAACCGGTGAGATGAACATCTGGGACGCTGTAAGCGACCAAGTGATATCCAAGAAGAGCGCTCGCATGAACGCATGGCAGATATCCGCCGCTTACTATTTCTGATATCGATATAATCCTAAAAGTCCCGATATAATACCGAAAGTGGTATTGTATCGGGACTTTTTTGTTGCGCTTGATTATCTATTTCTTCGTTGTGTTATTTCGGTTGTTCGGCGTCGAGTCTTGCCACTGAGCCTGTCGTTGGGTTGAGAGTGAGTTTTGTTGTGTATCTCTTGTTAAACAGTTCGCCGCTCAACAGTTCCGTATGTCCGAACTGTCCGGCGTATAGTTCGAAGCGTCCCATCATGCGATTGCCTTTCGACAGTGTTGCCGTTATCTTTCCCGGCACGTTCACGAAGATGCCGTCGTTTTGCGGTTTTTTCTTTCCCGTCGGGGTTACCGGCTCCGCCGCCGGCACGCTGTGCATGTCTTTCACGCTTATATAATACGGTGTTCCCGACAAGTCGTCCTTATCCACGATGCCGAGCCGGCGTGAAAGGCGGAACAATATTTCTTTGTCTGTCTCCTTTTCCGGGCATACAATGAATACATGTTCGGTTGTGTCTTTTTCCGTTGTGCCGGCAAAAAGACTTGTGAGTGCCTTGTCTTGCGTGTCGAGTTGTTCGAGCATGAGTTTCAGTTGTTCGCCGTCTTTCGGCATGAAGTCGGCCTGTCCTTTTGTCAGTAGACTTTTGCTTTCGCGTATGTCGTATATCTCCTGTGCCGTGAGTTGTGCCATCTTTGCCGTGCTTCCCGCCGCGAGAATGTCCTCGCTCATATATTGCCTTGGGTTTACGGCCGGCTTTCTCGGAGCCGGTTTGAATTCTGCCGGAGTCTCTTGCGGTATCGGGTCGGTGTTGATGGCCGTCAATGTTCCATCGTCTGCCAGTCTGATGTTTGTTGCGGAGCTTTTCGGGTTAAGTTTGATTGAGTAGCATTTCGACGTGTCGGCCACTCCTGTCGAAGTCATGTTTATCGTCGTCACCTTGTAGCTTACGGTCTTCTCCGTCTCCACATCTTTGAGTCTGAGAAACCTGTCGGCGTATATGCAGAAGTCGCCGGGCGTATAAGTCGTTTTCTCCACCTGCACGACAATGCGCAGGGCCGTTTTCGGCAGATAGTACACCGCACCTTCCGGAGTCACTCCGGGCCTGTATTTATTTATTGTGGTCTGTGCGTTTGCTCCGCAGCAGATGGCGAGCAAAGCGGCCGTCAATACTTTTATCATGTCTTTATCGGTAATATTTTTGTTGTTTTATCAGTCGTACAATCTTTTAAAAGCCTTTGGCAGACAGTCTATGATATCTCCTGCCACGAGACTTTCCATTCCTTTTTCCTCGGCGGCGATGTCTCCCGCGAGTCCGTGCAGATACATTCCCACGATGCAGGCGTCGGCCTGTTTGTAGCCTCTTGCGAGCAGGGCTGTGATTATTCCCGTGAGCACGTCGCCGCTTCCGGCTGTTGCCATGCCTGCGTTTCCTGTGGGGTTGAATTTCACGTGGCCGTCGGGCATACACAGAGCAGAGTAGCGTCCTTTTATGATAACGAATGCTCCGAGTCTTGCTGCCAGTGCACATGCTTTCGACAATCGCTCGAAACTGTCAGCCGAGTGGCTCTCGAGTCTGTCGAATTCCTTGGGATGCGGTGTCATGATGATGCCTTTCGGCAGTTGTTGCATCCAAGCCCTGCGGTTGGCCAGTATGTTTATCGCATCGGCATCGGCCACTATCGGGCATTGCGTGCGTCTCAGTTGCGCTATCAGTGCGATGGCCGTTGTCTCGCTTGTGCCCAATCCCGGTCCTATTCCGAGTGCGTCGTAGTCTTCCGTTTCCACCGGTTCGGTGAATACCGCGCTGTCCGAGTCGAGTTGTACCACGGCTTCCGGCACGGCGATTTGCAGTATGTCGTTGTTATGTTTCGGCGAGTGAACGGTCACCTTGCCCGCTCCCGCTCTCAGACACGCCCTCGCTCCAAGCACGGCCGCTCCCGCCATTCCGTAGCTTCCGGCCACGAGCAGTGCGTTGCCCATGCTGCCTTTGTGTGCAAACTCGTTTCTTGTCAGCATCCGTTTGCGCACGTCGCTCTCCTCCGTTACCGTATAAATGGCCTCCGTGTTCTTTATTCCCTCGGCACTTATGCGTATGTCGAGCACTTTAAGACAGCCGATGAATTGCTGGTTTTCGGCAAAGAGGAACGACAGTTTGGGCTGTTGCAGCGTCAGAGTCATGTCTGCGCGGATGATGTTTGCCCGCACGTTGTACGTGTTGTCCTCGGCCATCAGTCCCGAAGGCACGTCTATACTCACCACGCTGCATGGCGATGCGTTGATGTATTTCACCAATGAGGCGAAGCCTCCAGCCAGCGGCTTGTTGAGGCCGGAGCCGAAAAGGCCGTCAATCACGAGCGTCTTTTGCGTCAGTTGCGGCGGGTCAAACTCCTGAGTGACCTCCGTAAAGCTTTTTGCCAGCTTGTTGTCGGCCGTGAGTCTTTCCTTGTTTGCGAGGCAGTCGTCTGTCAGTCGTCCGGAAATATTAAAAAGATATGCAGACACTTCATATCCCCTCTCGGCGAGCATACGTGCCACGGCGAGGGCATCGCCGCCGTTGTTGCCCGGCCCGGCGAATACCACTACCGGCGTGGTGTTGTCCCGATAGTCGGCCACGGCCCGGGTTATGGCCTGTGCCGCCCGTTCCATCAGGTCGACAGACTTAATCGGTTCGTGTTCTATCGTGTACTTGTCAAGCTCGCTTATCTGAGTGCTCGTAAAAATCTTCATACTTGCAAAAATACAAAATTAATGGTAATTGTTACAATTCTTTGACGGATTTTTAGTAATTTTGTGGCAAAATTAAAGAAAACATACCTATGAGTATTGTCAGAATAAAGGATAAGTTGTTTGAGACTTCAATTACGGAGGCCGAGATAAAGCAACGTGTCAAGGCGGTGGCCGAGCGCATAAACCGCGACATGGCAGGCAAAAACCCATTGTTGCTCGCCGTGCTCAACGGCTCGTTTATGTTCGCCGCTGACCTGATGAGAGAGATTTCGATACCATGCGAGATATCTTTTGTGAAGCTCGCCTCGTATCAGGGAACAACCTCCACCGGCACAATCAAGGAGGTGATAGGCATCAATGAGGACCTTGCGGGGCGCACGGTGATAATCGTCGAGGACATTGTCGAGAGTGGGCTCACAATCAAGCGGATGATAGAGACCATCGGCACGCGAAACCCTGAGTCGGTGCACATCTGCACCTTGCTGCTGAAGCCCGAGCGTCTCAAAACCCCGCTTAACATCGAGTATGTGGCTTTCGAGATACCAAGTGATTTCATTCTCGGCTACGGACTTGACTACGACCAGCAGGGAAGGCAGTTGCGCGACATCTACACGCTGAAATCCGAATGACGATAGAGTAGGACTTGGAAGGTAAGAAGTTTAATTTTTAGGATAAAAGATGAAAAATATCGTGATCTTTGGTGCTCCCGGCTCAGGCAAGGGAACACAGAGTGACTTGATGATTGAAAAGTATGGTTTCGGTCATATCTCCACCGGTGACGTGCTGCGTGCCGAGATTAAGAACGAGACGGAATTAGGTACTGTGGCCAAAAGCTTTATCGACAAAGGCCAACTTATTCCCGACGAGTTGATGATAGACATTCTCGCCAATGTGTACGACAGCTATGGTAAAGACCATAAGGGAGTGATATTCGATGGCTTCCCCCGCACAATCCCGCAGGCCGAGGCATTGGAGAAAATGCTCGACGAGCGCGGACACGCCATCGCTGCCATGATAGAGCTTGACGTGCCGGAAGAAGAACTTATGGCACGCCTTATAAAGCGAGGGCAGGAGAGCGGCCGTTCCGACGACAATGCCGAGACAATCAAGAAGCGTCTCGACGTGTATCACAACCAGACAGCACCGCTGATAGACTGGTATAAGGGCAAGCGTCTGCACAACCACATAGACGGTTTGGGCGAGCTCGACCGCATCTTCGCCGATATCTGCAAGGTTATTGACGGAGTGAAGTAAATCAGGCGGTATGAAATTAAAGGAAATATAGTAATATATTTAACGCATCAGGCTCCCGTGAGAGAAAAAACAAAACTCTTGCGGGAGCTTTTTTTTGATGGGAAATAAGCCCCCGGCCACCCTTATACCCATTTAACATTTCCTGTGGTCTTCGTTAAATATACGTAAATAAATTGTAACGATTTATTGTGTTAACGTCGCTGAGAATCGATTCTTTTCCAAGAAAATTTTTTTTGGCGCAAATACGCGAATTATGGAGCACTTTGTTTAAATGTCTGTGCATCAGAAGTTTACGGTGATTTGTGTCGTTTTTCGATGCTTCAAAAACTGTCTTGTTTTCCAATTAGGCCGTAATTGCATTCCAATTACGGCCTAATTGCACGCCCGTTAGGCCGTAAATGCAATGCAATTACGGCCTTATTGCAATGCAAAATCGGACAAAAAGGGGTGAAAGTTGACATGCAATTGTTTACGGATGTTAAATAACTGACTTTTAGGTTAAATATTTTAAGTTAACAAAACCTACTTCGCAAAAATGTTTTGTATCGACTTTTTACTTTGTGTTCACATATTTTTGGTTAAACGTAAAGTTGAAATCTTAAAATCGGAAGCTCGGTCCACCCTTAATGTGCCACTAAATATTATCTTTTACCGTATTCTCATTTAAAATTCGTATCTTTGCAAAATGTAAGCCGTGTTTCGGAGTTTTGATATCGCTCTCTTTGTGCCCGGCTCGCTTTATTTTTACACATTATACAGATAAGATGGCAGAATCCAATTTTGTTGATTACGTTAAGATATATTGCCGCTCGGGAAAGGGTGGCCGTGGCTCCATGCACTTGCGGCATGTGAAGTATCAACCCAACGGCGGACCGGACGGCGGTGACGGTGGAAACGGCGGAAGCGTGTATTTGCGCGGCAACCATAACTATTGGACATTGCTCCATTTGAAATATGAGCGTCATGTGCGTGCCGAGCACGGAGGCAACGGCGGGCGCGACAAATGTCACGGTACGAACGGAAAAGACGTGTATATAGACGTGCCGTGCGGCACGGTGGTGTATAACGCCGAGACGGGAAAGTATATCTGCGACGTGTCTTACGACGGACAGGAGGTGTTGTTGCTCAAAGGCGGACGCGGCGGACTGGGCAACTTCCAGTTTCGTTCGGCCACAAATCAGGCACCGCGATATGCGCAGCCGGGCGAGCCGATGCAGGAGCTCACAATAGTGCTCGAACTGAAACTCCTTGCCGATGTGGGCTTGGTGGGCTTCCCGAATGCCGGAAAGTCGACATTGCTGTCGTCGCTGTCGAGTGCGCGGCCGAAGATCGCCAATTATCCATTCACAACTCTCGAACCGTCGCTCGGCATCGTGGAGTATCGCGACCGACAGTCGTTTGTAATGGCCGATATTCCCGGTATTATAGAAGGCGCAAGCGAAGGCAAGGGACTTGGGTTGCGCTTTCTGCGCCATATCGAGCGCAACTCGCTGTTGCTGTTCATGGTTCCGGGCGATACCGACGACATAAAGAGAGAATACGAGATACTGCTCAACGAACTTAAAAACTTCAATCCCGAGATGCTCGACAAGCACAGGGTGCTGGCCGTGACGAAGAGCGACCTGCTCGACGACGAACTTATAGAGATGCTTCGCGAGACATTGCCCGACGACGTGCCCGTGGTGTTCATCTCGTCGGTGGCCGGAATGGGACTTAATGAACTCAAAGACACACTGTGGCGCGAGCTGAACAGCGAGAGCAATAAGTTGCAGGGCATCATCACAAGCGAGAATATCGTGCACCGTGACAAGGATATGACCCGTTTCTCGGCAGAGATGATGGCCGAGGGCGAGGATGAAGATATAGAATATCTCGACGATGAAGAAGAGGAAATAGAAGACCTCGACGACTTCGAGTACGAGGAGGAAGACGATGAGTAGGCCGGTGCTCCGGTATTACGACATCGCGCCGGAAGTGACAGCTTTCAGCACTATGCGCCGTGGCGGTTGCGGAAGTGGGGCTTACGGCTCTTTTAACATAAATGAATATTGTGGAGATGACCCCGCGGCGGTGGCCGAAAACCGCAGGATGCTTTGTGAAGAACTCGGCATCTGCGACGGAAACATCATCATTCCGCATCAGACTCACGGCACTGTCGTGCGGCGTATAGCAGGCGAGTTTATGTCGTTGTCACCCGCCTCGCGCGGCATGCTGCTCGAAAGTGTCGATGCGGTGATGACCGATGTGCGCGGTGTATGTGTGGGAGTGTCTACCGCCGATTGCATTCCCGTGTTGCTGTATGATGCCGCTCATGGTGCGTGTTGTGCCGTGCATGCCGGCTGGCGGGGCACGGTGGCGCGCATAGTAGAGCATGCCGTCGACGAGATGCACGCCCATTACGGCACCACGGCCGCCGGCCTGACGGCCGTGATAGGCCCCGGAATATCGGCAGAAGCCTTTGAAGTGGGTGATGAAGTGTATGAGGCGTTTGCCCGTGAGGGCTTCCCCATGACGCGCATAGCCCGCCGATACAACAAATGGCATATCGACTTGTGGGAGTGCAATCGCATGCAGATGATTTCACAAGGCGTGCTCCCCGACAGAATAAGCATCGAAGGCACCTGTACATATATGCACTGCAACGAGTACTTCTCGGCTCGTCGTCTCGGAACGGCATCGGGACGGATTTTCACGGGAATAATGATCAGATGACTACTGCTAAAACAATATAATTAAACCAATGATTGAAGTAAGAAGAATTTTGCTCTCTGCAGCCCTTGCCACTGTGATTACGGCAACGGCACAAGACGAGTTTTCCATGCTCGAACAGCAACAGATAAGTATTGAGACCCCCGGACTGTTTGCCAACTCAAACGCGTTTTCGGTGGATTTTGCCGCCATACGACCGACGGAATACAGCTTCCCGTTGCCTGTCGGCAAGG
This sequence comes from Prevotella sp., assembly GCA_017623155.1. Lineage (GTDB taxonomy): Bacteria > Bacteroidota > Bacteroidia > Bacteroidales > Bacteroidaceae > Prevotella. The sequence continues at coordinate 42,678 of JAGAPR010000029.1, forward strand.
CCGAGGTGCAGAAAGACAACTGGCTTGAAATAACGACAAGCCCCGGTGATGCTGTCAAGGCGATGTTCTCCGGAACGGTGAGAATATCAAAGAAACATCAGACGCTCGGCAATGTGGTTGTCGTAAGGCACGATAACGGATTGGAAACGGTATACGGATACAATGCGCAGAACCTTGTGAAAGTGGGCGACAGGGTCAAGGCCGGCCAGACGGTGGCTATTGTCGGCGGCGACAAGGGACGCGTGTTCTGTATGTTTTCGATGATGGTCAACGGCGGAAGGATAAATCCCGCCACGCTCATAGGTGTCAAATCGCATCGCCTGTTGCGTCAGACGGTGATGTTCAAGAAAGCCGCTTTTAATGTGGATTTAAGCGTAGTAACGCCCGACAAACTGGGAGATAAAGCTCTTGCAGACGATGGTGGTAAGACGAATATGAACACAAACCCGTTTGCCGGCGGCAATAAGTTTACACTAAATCTGGCAAATCTCGATGCCACGGCATGGTGTTATCCGCTTGCCGGGGCAAAGGTTATAAGTGCATACGGACGTCGCGGGCGTCGCAATCATACGGGTGTTGACATCAAAACGCGCCCCAACGATAACATAAAAGCCGCTTTCGACGGTGTCGTCATCATGTCGCAGACGTACAGCGGATACGGAAAGTGCATAAGGATAAGACACAGCAACGGTTTGGAGACATTGTATAGTCATAACTCAAAGAACCTTGTAAAGGCGGGAGACGTGGTGAAAGCCGGTCAGGTGATAGCGCTCGTGGGGCGCACCGGACGTGCCACAACGGAGCATCTGCATTTTGAGTGCCGTGTAAACGGCCGGCCGTTTGATCCCGGAAAGATATTCAATCATGCCACACATTCGTTGAGAATGGAAACACTGACGTTCACGAAGCGCGGCAACAGCGTGTCGATAACATCGGGAAAGAACTATATGGCAAAGGGAAAACGATGATACCTGTCGCTTGACGATATCGCCGATGGCGACAAACGGAATGCCCGTCACGATATAGATAATAAACAAAAAGAGGCTCGTAAATGACTTACGAGCCTCTTTTTTGATTATTGATAAAGTATTTGTTGATTGCTGTTTTATCTTCCGACCGGTATCCGTCAATGTGCAAAATGGCGTTTGCGAATATCAGTTATACTTCAATATTTGTCCCGGCATCAGGCGTATTCTTTTGCCGATATGGTTTAATTTGCACAGAGCGTCTATTGTTGTGCCGCGCTTGCGGGCGATAGAGGAGAGTGTCTCGCCCGATTTTACCTTGTGGAAACGCACGTTTGTGGCGTATGAAGCGGCGGGAGCGGCTGTTGCCAACTCAATGTCTTCATCCTCTTGTCCGGCATTGTCTGATGCTTTTCCGCCCACTCCGCGCAGACGATTGGCTATCACCGACTCGTTCTGGTATGTATTGCGGCGGAACATATAGTAGTCGTCTACAACGTCTTGGTTTCTGAAATCGAACATGATAGCCGGATTCAGTGCCACGCCGCAAAGGCGTGTCTCGAAGTGAAGGTGCGAACCTGTGCTTCGTCCTGTATTGCCTCCGAGACCGATAGGGTCTCCGGCTTTCACCTCGTCGTTCTCTGCCACGAGATGTTTCGACATGTGTCCGTATATTGTTTCGAGTCCGTTGTGGTGACGTATTACCACATACTTGCCATATCCGCGGGCTTCATATCTCACAATTCTTACTTTTCCGCTGAATGCCGCACGTATAGTGTCACCGATGTAGACCTTTACGTCGATTCCTTTGTGCTGGCGACCCCAGCGCGCTCCGAAATTGGAGGTGACGACTCTGTTGGTCGTCGGCATGCAGAAATCGCGCAGATTGATATTGAAAGAGTCGGGTAGTGCGGTCGCTTTGTGTGCATAGCGGTTTTCCCATTCGTCGTAAAGGTCGGCGGAAGGAGATTCTGTTTGTTCGTATTGAATCAGTCGGCTGAGCGCGACGGAGTCAACGGCTTTCATCTTTTTGTCTATCGGTGCCTGTTTGGCGAGCAAATCCTGAGCCATGGTTGGCAGTGCGCTTAACGATAAGCACACGGCAACGGCAACAGTTTTAATTTTATTCAGCATCATAAATTGTTTTCGGTCAAAAAAATAAAAAATGCGTTATTGGCTTAGTAGCATGGCACAAATAATTCATAATCCAATTACAATATGCCAATGTCTGTTCGTAATATGAACGTTGCAAAGATAGTAAATATTTTATAATAATGTACCATATTAACACAAATTGTGTGTTATTTAACACTTAAATATCAAAAAACGCAGTGATTTAATGATTGTCCGGTAAAGCGGAAAAGCATTTTCGGAAATGTTACCCGGCCGAGGTAACGTTGTTACTTGGGCCGTGTAACATTGTGATTAGGCCCGTGTAACGATGTTACTTCGGCCAAGTAACAAAATCACGATATGGCGGCCCAGTTAATGTCTGTCTTGCGCAGCTCTTTCAGTCTGTTCCATAGCGTGGCATATTTCGCTTTTGCGCATTCCGGGTCGTCTTCGATTATGATTTGTGCCTCGTCCCGTGCCATTTGGACAATCTGTCCGTCTCGTGCTATATCGGCAATTTTAAGGTCGAATGCCATTCCGCTTTGCTGTGTCCCCTCAAGATCGCCGGGGCCGCGCAGTTTCAAGTCGGCTTCGGCGATGCGAAATCCGTCGCATGTGTCGCACATTATGTCGATGCGTTTGCGCGTGTCGTCGCTCATTTTCGGCGATGTCACGAGTATGCAGAATGACTGTTCGGCTCCGCGTCCCACGCGACCGCGCAGCTGATGCAGTTGGGACAGTCCGAAACGCTGTGCGTCGAATATCACCATCACCGACGCGTTGGGAACGTTTACGCCCACTTCTATTACTGTGGTGGCAACAAGTATCTGTGTCTCGCCGGCCACGAACTTGCGCATTTCCTCTTCTTTCTCTTTCGGCTTCATGCGGCCGTGCACTTTGCTGAGGCGGAATTCGGGAAAAATCTGACGCAGTGTCTCATATCCGTTTTCAAGGTTTTTGAGGTCGCTTTTCTCGCTTTCCTCTATCAGCGGGAACACGATGTATATCTGCCGGCCGGCATTTATCTGTTTGCGTATGCCGTCATACAGGCTTGCCGTGCGGTTGTCTGTGACGTTGGTGGTGACTATCGGTTTTCTGCCGGGCGGCAGCTCGTCTATCACGCTCACGTCCAAGTCGCCGTAAAGTGTCATTGCAAGTGTTCTCGGTATAGGGGTGGCGGTCATCACGAGCACGTGCGGCGGACGCTCGCTTTTGCTCCACAGGCGGGCGCGCTGTGCCACACCGAAACGGTGTTGCTCGTCGACCACGACGATACCGAGGCGTGCAAACTTCACAGTGTCTTCTATCACGGCGTGCGTGCCCACGAGAATTTGGACATCTCCCGACAGCAGTCCGTCGAGCACATCCTGTCTGCGCCTGCCTTTCACTATGCCGGTGAGCAATTCTACGCGTATGTTCATGCCCCGTATAAATTCGTTGATTGTGGCCAGATGCTGCTCGGCGAGGATTTCGGTGGGAGCCATGATGCAGGCTTGAAAACCGTTGTCGAGAGCTATGAGCATCGCCATGAGTGCCACGAGTGTCTTTCCCGAGCCCACATCGCCTTGCAGAAGGCGGTTCATCTGTCGTCCCGAGTTCATGTCGCTGCGTATCTCGCGCACCACTCTTTTTTGTGCTTCGGTGAGCGGGAAAGGAAGATTGTTGTGATAAAAGCCGTTGAAAAGTTTGCCGATGTGCGCGAAAACATATCCCCGATATTTGCGTCTGTGGTCGCTGGCATATCTCACTATGTTCAACTGAACGTAGAAAAGTTCTTCAAATTTGAGCCTTAACCGTGCGCGTTCGAGGTCGTGTGCGTTTTTTGGATAGTGTATTGTGCGGAGCGCTTCATCTCTCGACATGAGATGATGCTTGGTTGTGATGAAGTCGGGCAAGGTCTCTTTTATCGGCGTGTTTATGCGTTCGAGCATGCTTTTTGTCAGTTTCTCGAGTGTCCGCGATGTGATGCCGCTCTTCTTCATTTTCTCCGTTGTGGAGTAATAGGGTTGCAAGCCCATACCCTGCGGCTCGATGGTGTCGGCCGCGTCGATGTCGGGATGAACTACGTTTATGCGTCCGTTGAATATGGCAGGCCTGCCGAAAACGATATATTCCGTACCTATTTTATACGTTTTCTTCGCGTATTTGCCGCCGTTAAACCATGTGAGGTCCATTATTCCCGTGCCGTCGGTGAAGTGAGCCACCACCCGTTCCTTGCGCGGCCCCATTTCGAAAGTCTCGAAACTGAGTATTCTTCCGCGTATTTGCACGAACGGCATGTCGCCGGTAAGTTCCCTTACGGTGTACAGCCGGCTGCGGTCGACATATTTATAAGGATAGTACATCAGCATGTCGCCGAACGAGGCGATGCCCAGTTCTGTGCTCAATATCTTCTTGCGGCTTGGTCCCACGCCGGGAAGAAACTGTATGTCTTGGCTCAATATGTCGGTAGTCATTCTTTGTCAGTCGGCGAGAGCCTCTGCTATTGTGAGGTCGAAAGGAGTGGTTATTTTGATGTTTTCCCTGTTTCCGTCGATTAGTTTTATCTCATGACCGAGACTTTCCACCACCGAAGCGTCGTCTGTGAAAGCCTCGGTGTATTCCTGCCGGTATGCTTCTTTCAGCAGCTTGATGTCGAATGTCTGCGGAGTCTGCACCAGTCGGTAGTCGTTGCGCGACACTGTCCCTGTGCCGATGTGGCGCAAAGTCTCCACCACCGGCGTGACGGGAACGGCCGCTCCCACCGTTCTTGCCGTGTCGAAGCAGCGTCGAATGACATCTGTCGCAGGGAAAGGGCGCACTCCGTCGTGCACGCCCGCCACACCGTCGGCATCGTCGGGGATGGCCTCCAGTCCGTTTTTCACGGAGTGAAATCGTGTCGCGCCACCGTTGACAATGGTGTGCGGTATGCCGAATGAGTGCTTGTCGCACAATTCGCGCCAATAATCTTGCTGGCTTTCAGGCAGCACGAGTATTATGTTCAGCTTGTCGTCGTACTCGTGAAAGCGTCTGATTGTGCGCATGAGTACTGGCATTCCGCCTATCGGCAGAAACTGTTTGGGTATGTCGCTGCCCATGCGCTGTCCTTTGCCTCCGGCCACGATTATGGCGTAATCGCTTGTTTTGTACATCATCTGTTCGTTATTTGTCGCTACCCATGAGATGCAGATACATCATGCCCCCTGCCACATCGTGCGCATTGGCCTCGTCTGTGAGCGTTGTGAGCAGTTCGTATGCAAACGGGAATGTGGCTGCGGGACCTTCGCCGGTGGTTATGTTGCCGTCTGTGACAAACAGTTCGCCTGTATATTCGGCACCGTCGAGATATTTCTCAAATCCCGGATAGCATGTGGCGCGCCGGCCGTTGAGCAGTCCGAGACCGCCGAGTACCATCGGGGCGGCGCAGATGGCGGCTATTTTCCCGCCCCTTTCGTTCTGATTTAGCAGTGCGTCGCACACACCCTTGTGGGCATTCAGATTTGTGGCTCCGGGCATTCCGCCCGGCAATATGAGCATGTCGGCATTGTCGAGTCCGGCCCGATTGAATGTGATGTCTGCGTAGATTGTCACGCCGTGTGATGATGTTACGGCCGTATCGTCGTTTATGCTCACTGTTTTCACATCCACGCCTCCGCGCCGCAGAATGTCTACCGTGCCCAACGCTTCTACATCTTCAAATCCGTTTGCGAGAAAAATATATGCTTTTGCCATTGTGTATTGTGTTTATTGATTATTCTATACATTTATTATATAGTGCTATTGTATCTTTAAGTCCGAGGTATAGTGCGTCGCAGATCAGCGCATGCCCTATGCTTACCTCGTCTACCCACGGTATCATGGAGTGAAAGAAGTGCAGGTTTACGAGACTGAGGTCGTGCCCGGCGTTGAGCCCGAGCCCGAGTTCGCGTGCCGCTTCGGCCGCTTTCACGAACGGGGCAATTGCTTTTTCGCGGTTGTCGGCATATCCGGCGGCATACGGTTCGGTGTACAGTTCCACCCGGTCGGTGCCGCATTCTTTGGCGTGTGCCACCATTTCCGGCTCGGCATCGACGAATATTGATGTGCGTATGCCCGCTTCCTTAAATCTGCCGATGACCTCGGTAAGAAACGTTTTGTTCGTTTTTGTGTTCCATCCGTGGTTTGATGTGAGCTGATCGGCGGCATCCGGCACGAGCGTTACCTGTGTGGGGCGTGTCTCAAGCACAAGGTTTATATAGCTTTCCGTTGGGTTACCCTCAATGTTCAGTTCCGTATTTATCAGCGGGCGGATGTCTCTCACGTCTTGATAGCGTATGTGTCTCTCGTCAGGTCTCGGGTGAACGGTGATACCTTGTGCACCGAACAACTCGCAGTCGAGCGCCACTTTCAACACATCGGGATTGTTGGCTCCGCGTGCATTGCGTATTGTGGCCACTTTGTTGATGTTTACGCTTAATTTCGTCATTTATGTAATTAATTTAAATTGTTTGCTTCCGTTTTCATCAAAAATCAGTAAATTTGCGGAAATATTCACCGCAAATTTACGAAATGTTTGTCAAATAAAGGCACAGCATAGATATAAAAGATTGATAAAGAACGAATTTTATGACATCACGAAAACTTAAATTCGCGATATTCGGCAATACATACCAGACTCATAAGTCTGTGGCCATAAACCAAGTGTTGGCCTGTTTGCGTGCCGGTGGGGCAGAAGTGTATATTGATAGGGAATATTATGAATTTCTTGCGGCATCCGGATTGATAGCGCCGGATGAGGTTGCCGTGTTCGATGGTGATGATTTCGATGCGTCTTTTGTAATATCGATGGGTGGTGACGGCACGTTTCTTAAATCCGCCGGTCGTGTAGGCGACAAGGAAATACCGATACTCGGTGTCAATATAGGGCGTCTCGGGTTTCTTGCCGGTGTCAATCCCAACGATTTTTCCGAGTGTTTCCGTTCGCTCGCGGCAGGAGATTACGATACCGAAAGCCGTGCGGTGATTGCGGTGGAGAACGACGGTGAACCTTTCACCGACTATGGTAGGGCACTGAATGATGTGGCCATTTTGAAGCGCGACAACGCTTCCATGATATCGATACGCACGCAGATAGACGGCGAATATCTCACAACGTTTCGGGCGGACGGCCTTATTGTCAGTACGCCCACAGGCTCAACGGCTTACTCTTTATCCAACGGCGGCCCGATAATAGTGCCGGGCACACACGTGCTTTCGCTCACGGCGGTGGCTCCTCATAGTCTTAATATTCGCCCGATAGTCATTCCCGACACGTCGACGGTGACGCTGACGGTAGAGAGTCGCAGCCATAATTTCCTCGTGGCGGTAGACGGACGGTCGGAGAAATGCAGTGATGTGACAAGTCTCACCATCCGCAAGGCACCATATCAGGTTCGGATAGTGAAGCGGGCGGGCTATCGATATTTCGATACTTTGCGCGAAAAGATGATGTGGGGAATGGACAAAAGGTCGTGAAAACACCGTTTTTGATTTATTGTTATGGCAGAAAAAACGGGAAATACAGGTTATAAGTGGTTTGAAATAATATCGTGGTTATGGCGCATGTCGCGCGGAAACAGGACGCAGGCCGTGCTCAATGCCGCTTTGGGACTGTTTGGCGTGGTCGTCAGCCTCGGCTCTGTGTGGGCTGTTCAGCGTGCCATTGATATCGCGGCAGGCGCCCGTCACGGCGATTTGTACATGGCGGTGGCGTTGATGGCGGGGTTGATATTGTGCGATTTTGCCATAAACATCGGTCGGGTATGGATAAAAAACATTCTCGGAATAAAGGCGCAGAACCGCATGCAGCGCAGTATGCTCAATCGTTTGTTGCGTGCCGAGTGGAGCGGACGTGAGCGATTTCACAGTGGCGATGTCATAAACCGCCTCGAACAAGACGTGGCTTCGGTGGTTACATTTGTCACAGAGACCATTCCCAATACCGTTTCCGTGCTGGCAATGTTCATCGGTGCTTTTATATATTTGATGCGGATGGATACCGTGTTGGCTTTTATCACGGTGGGCATTCTTCCTGTTTTCATTCTTGCGAGCCGCATTTATGTGAACCGTATGCGGCGTTATACGCGTCTTGTGCGTACGAGCGACAGTAATGTCCAGAGTATATTGCAAGAGACTGTGCAGCACAGGATGCTCATAAAGACACTCGAATGCGGCGGGATGATGCTCGTACATCTTGACGACAAGCATGCCGAGTTGCGCTCACATGTCCGTAAGCGCACGGTTTTCTCCGTGTATTCCAATTTAATTCTCAACACGGGCTTCTCGCTCGGATACATCATTGCGTTTTTATGGAGCGCGGTGCGACTGTATAATCACACACTTACTTTCGGAGCGATGACCGCCTTTCTGCAACTTGTATATCGAATACAAGGCCCGGCGAGAGATATTACCAAGCTCGCCCCGGCGTTTGTATCGGTATTTACGGCAGCCGAACGGCTCATGGAACTGGAGGATATTCCTGCCGAAACTCAGGGTGATGACGTGAAACTTTCGGGTAAATGCGGAGTGCGGCTCAGCGGAGTAAGCTACAAGTATCGTGACGGAAAGCGAATGATAATAGACAATCTCTCATTCGATTTCAAGCCCGGCAGTTGCACGGCGATACTCGGAGAGACCGGAGCAGGCAAGACTACGCTTGTGAGGATGATATTATCGTTGATACATCCGCAAGCCGGTAGGGCGGAGATTTACAGCGAGTCGGGCGATGTGGCGGTTCTTTCTCCGCTCACACGGTGCAACTTTGTGTATGTTCCACAGGGTAATACGCTACTCAGCGGTACCATTCGCGACAATCTGTCGCTGGGCAATTCCACGGCCACGGATGATGAGATGCGTGATGCTTTGAAGCGGGCTTGCGCCGATTTCGTACTCAATCTGCCCGACGGACTTGACACCGTGGCCGCAGAAGCGGGTGGGGGATTGAGCGAGGGACAGGCTCAACGCATCGCGATAGCGCGTGCATTGCTGCGCAATCGTGCCATCTTACTGTTCGATGAGGCCACGAGCGCGCTCGATCCCGATACGGAACGTCGTCTGCTTAAGAATATTTTGAGTGAGACCGACAAGACAGTGATATTCATTACCCACCGTCCTGCGGTGGTGGAGTATTGCGACAGCGTGTTGACTGTAGAGGAAACAAAAAGCGAGTGAAGCACCATTGCATCACTCGCTTTTGTCTTATATGTCTATATCGCGAATAATTATTGTAGTGGCAGGGTTATCATTGCTTTCACACCACTTTCATATTTCTTGTCGAATTTAAGTTCGCCGCCCAATTGTTCGGCTATTTGACGCGACAAAGGAATACCTATTCCCAATCCGCTTTTGAACTCGTCTATTTTATAAAACAGTTCGAAAATCTTGTCAATCTGTTCCTCCGGGATACGTTTCCCTTGGTTGGTGATGCTTATTATAATGTTCTTTTTCCTGTCGTCTTGTCCGCATTCTATCAATATCTCTCCGCCATCGCCGAATTTGCATGCGTTGTCGAGCAGGTTGTCGAGAATGTTTGCCACACCTTTGGCGTTGGTTCTTATTTTCTGTTTGTCGCTTACCGAGGTGTTAAAGGCGAATGTCGTGCCTGCGGGCAGTTTCTCGTTATTTCTTTCCATTGCCTCCCGACAGATGTCGTTGCATGCAATCAGGTCGTCTTTGCCCATGTAGCTTGTGCTTGTAAGAGACGATACATTGAGCAGATTATTTATTATCTTGACAATCTGGTCGGAGCTGTTTGATATCTTTTTTGCTATGTCGAGCCTGTCTTCCTGTGACGGTTGGAAGTCGGGCATGCTCATTAATTGCGTAAATCCCGATATTATATTAAGCGGAGTGCGTATCTCGTGGCTCATGTTGTTTCGTATTATATTCTTCATTCGTTCCGCTTCCTGAGCCTTGTCTCTCATTATTTCGAGCTCGCGATTTTTGCGTTTGAGTTTTTTCAAGTATCGGTTTCTGTTTCTCATCACAAGAACGAGGCACGCGATGACGACCAATGACATTGTGACAGCGAGTATAAGTGCCATGTTTATCGTCTTGTCTCTTCTCGAGCGTTCCATCATCTTGATAACTTCGATGTCGTTTTCAATCTCGTTCAGGTCGTCTATCATTATGACGCTGGTGATGGAATCTTTGGCTTTGGTGTATCTTTGCAGCTCTTTGTATGCGGAATTCATGTCGCCCGAAATCTCAAAAATCCTGTTTCTCATCTTGTGTTGGTCAAGACTTGTCATGCGATTGGCTTCTTCCAACGCCTTGTCATATTCACCGCAAGCCGTGTAGTACGCCATTTGCGCATATACACTATACGTCTCGCTGAAGCTCTTTCCGTATTCTTTTCTCAGTCGTGTGTAGTTCTTGTATTCTTTCTTTACCGCATCCCAGTCATTATTAAAGAAATGTGCGATGATCATAAAACCTGTAATATCGCTGTGTTCATATTTCATTGTTTTGGGGTTCAGTAGTGATTTGGCTTTCTCTAAGTTCTTGATTGCACCCTCGGGGTCATTTTCCAACTTTATGTTGGCGAGTTCCTTGTATATCTGTGTTAGGAAAATAGAGTCGTTCTTGTCGGCTTCTTGCATTGCTTTTCGCAGGTGTTTTTCGCCCAAGACAATGTTTCCTTGCAGCGAATAAATAACGCCCATCAAATATGTCGCGTAGTGATATTCCTCCGGACAGTTACGCCATTTCATGTCTTTCGACATCTCGATGGTTTTTCTTAGAGCCATGAAAAAATGGTTGAGGTTTATTTCATAGATTATCTCGCTTTGCCAAGCAATGTAGAAGTTGTGCATATCTTTCTTGGTAAGGCAATATACTTTGTATTTCTCTATGGCGTCGTAGAAAGCATCTTTATCGCTTGTGTTGAAGTACTTGTACATGTCTTCCACGAGTTTTTCACCCAGAGTGTCTGTTTCTTGTGTCTCTTTTGCGGAGGCATTTGTTGCTGTCAGCAGGCTGAAAAACAATATTATTATGGTTAGAAGACGTTTTTTTATCATGTTAATATTTCAAGATTGCACATAGATTTATGTTGTTGCAGCGTCATTTAATTGTCTCATGAATGGTTTTCGGATATATGGCGACACTGTCAACTCCATGCAAAGATATGAATAAAAATTCACATTTCTTTGTGGGGGGGGGTAAAAATAAGAAAATAAATGTAAAATATCGTAAACAAATGGGCGCGAAAATGCGCTATAAGTCGCTTTTTTCTGTTTTGCGCCCTGTATTTTCAGTGTTTGTGTCTGTTGGCCCGTTGCTCGCGGTATTTGGCTTTTTGCCGTGCCGAACCGCTGCCGTGCGCTCCGGTAATATACTGTTTTTTCTTGGCTTTGGTTTTCACTTTGCCGTTTCCGTTGTCTTTCTTAGGGCTGTTTTTGAACACTACTCCGCCGCCGGCTATAATCTCGTCGATGTTGTCTCCAATGCTCATTTTATTTCGTAATGTTTCTTGTTTGTTAATGAAAAGTGCCGAATGGGCAGACTTGGTAAAGCGAAAGATAAGGAGGCATGGCTGTGCCGCGAAAGCGAACGGTGCCGGGTCTCCTTATCTTTGTGTGTCTTATTATCAGTGATGGAACAGGCGCACGCCGGTGAAAGCCATCGCGATATCGTATTTGTCGCAGGTTTCTATCACGTTGTCGTCGCGTACCGAGCCGCCGGCCTGTGCTATATACTGTACGCCGCTCTTGTGGGCGCGTTCAATATTGTCGCCGAACGGGAAGAAAGCGTCGCTTCCCAGTGCCACGCCTGTGTTGCGGGCAATCCATTCTTTCTTCTCTTCCATGGTGAGCACTTCGGGCTTTTCATTGAAGAACAGTTGCCAAGTGCCGTCGCGCAGCACGTCGTCATGGTCTTCGCTGATGTATACGTCGATGGTGTTGTCGCGGTCGGCGCGGCGTATCTTGTCCACAAACGGCAGGTTCATCACTTTCGGATGCTGGCGCAGCCACCATATATCGGCTTTGTTGCCGGCAAGGCGTGTGCAGTGGATACGGCTCTGCTGGCCGGCTCCGATGCCTATTGCCTGTCCGTCTTTCACGTAACATACGGAGTTGCTCTGGGTGTATTTCAGAGTGATGAGGGCTATGACGAGGTCGCGACGGGCCTCTTCGGTAAATGTCTTGTTCTTCGTAGGGATGTTGTCGAACAGTGCCGGGTCGTTGAGGTCTATCTCGTTGCGTCCCTGCTCGAACGTCACGCCGAAGACTTGCTTGCGTTCTATCTTCTCGGGTGTGTATCCGGGGTCGATTTTTATCACGTTATATGTGCCCTTGCGCTTCTCTTTCAGTATCTCTATGGCCTCGGGAGTATAGTCCGGGGCTATCACTCCGTCGCTGACCTCGCGCTTTATCAGCATGGCGGTGGCGGCGTCGCAAGTGTCGCTCAGTGCCACGAAATCACCGTAAGAACTCATGCGGTCGGCTCCTCTGGCGCGTGCGTAGGCACATGCTATTGGCGACAGTTCTTTCACGTCGTCTACGAAATAGATCTTTTTCAACGTGTCGTCGAGCGGCAGTCCCACGGCGGCTCCGGCGGGCGATACGTGCTTGAACGATGCGGCGGCTGGCAGTCCGGTGGCCGCTTTCAGCTCTTTCACAAGCTGCCAGCTGTTCAGCGCGTCGAGAAAGTTGATGTATCCCGGGCGGCCGTTTATCACTTCGAGCGGCAGTTCGCCCTCGGTCATGAATATGCATGACGGTTTCTGGTTGGGATTACATCCGTACTTCAATTCCAGTTCTTTCATACCTTATTATTAATATGTTGTTTTTTTGAATGCTTGTGTCACTTTTTCTTCAATTCCATGACTTTTTTACCGGTCTTGTCGCTCAGTTCGAGGGTTCCGTTGCCTGTGAATTTAAACTTGTCCACGCTGTTGAGGGCATCGAGAACCTTTTGCTCCACATCCATTTTGGCGCACATCATCCGTGTGCTGCCCATGTGTCCGAAGTTTATCTTTCCGGTTTTCGCGTCGGCTTCAAGGCCGCCTGTGAGCCGGTTGCAGCTTGTGCTGCCGTATACTCTGCTCTCGGCGATGTTGAAACCGATGAACGGTTCGTTCTCCACATCGGCCGCTTTAATCTCTTCACCGTTCACTTTCACTATGCTCCACTCGCCTCCGAGTTTGTAGACAGATGTTGCCTTGTTGCTTGTTCCGCATGAAACGAGCGCTGCCATCACGCCCGCCACGGTCAAAAAATTCTTTATTTTCATTGTCTTGATGTATTGTTTTGTTATTATTTCCTACAAGAATTACTTTGTTATTTACAAAAAGCTGTCCCGCTTGCATGCAAACGGGGCAGCAAAGATAATGCTTTTGTATTTCACTTACAAACTTTGTGCCGATTACTTTTGCTTTTTTGTATGTCGGCGATGTCTTGTCAGTTGTCGATGTTTATCACTTTATAGTTGCTGTCGAATGTTATTTCGAGTCCTGACGACAGTTTCACTTCGCATTTGTTGTTTTTCTTTTCTATCTCCACAACTTTTGTCCGCGGATAATGGCTTTTCAGATAGTTCCTGACTGCTTTCGGAACGAGAGCCTCCGGCACGGCACCAGTTTTCACGGATATTTCTTTCCATTTGCCGTTACCGTCAAACTCTATTTTGCTTCCGTTGGTGAACACCACGTCGTAGCTTGTCTTCTCGAAGAAGCCCGTTTCCATTTTTACCATTGCCACCTTGCATTTGCCGAAGTTGGTCTTTATCGTTTTCTGTGCCACGCCCGGCAGTTCTGCCAGTGTTATCGCCTTTTCGTTACCCGCATTTGCTGTGGCACTCATCATGAAGACGCACATTATCGTCATGATAATTCTTCTTACTTTTTCTTTCATAATACTGTTCTTTTTAAAGTTATTACTGTTTGATTACGCCACAAATGTAGTGATAATATCTGATATGGCAAGCAAGGCAAAACACATCTTAACCATCTTTGGGCTTTTATGCGCATAAAATGTTAAATCACCGTTGCCGTCTGTCCGGCGTGCAGGCTCAGTTTTTTCGACTTCCCGTTATATCTCAGCGTGGTGCTGCCGCCTTTCCGCGATGTGATTTTAAGTGCGGTGACCCGGCCTTTGCTCCATTTCATGTCGACAACAAAGCCGCCGCGGGCGCAGATACCGCTCACGCTGCCCTCGTTCCACTGTGCCGGGAGTGCCGGGAGCAGTGTTATCTCCGTTGCGGACGACTGCATCAGCATCTCTATGACACCGGCGCAACCGCCGAAGTTGCCGTCTATCTGAAACGGGGAGTGGGCATCGAGCAGGTTGGGATACGTGCCTCCGCCGCGCCGTGCGTCCTTTCCCGTATATCCGTCGGGACTGATATAGTTCAGCAGTCGTCGGTAGATGCGGTAGGCTCCGTCGGCATCGAGCAACCGTGCGTACAGGTTCACGCGCCATCCGGTGCTCCATCCTGTGGTCTTGTCGCCTTTAATCTCGAGCGTTCGGGCGCAAGCCTTTGCAAGGTCGGGTGTGGCCTTTACAGACAGGTGATGTCCGGGATACAGTCCGAAGAGGTGCGATTGATGGCGATGCTTCGGGTCTTGGTCCTTGAAGTCGTGATACCATTCCTGTAAATTGCCGGCCGCTCCTATCTTATATGGCTCCAAACGGGCGAGTGTGCGGTCGGCTTCGCGCACGAAGTCGCGGTCTGTGCCGAGCGTTCGGGCCGCTTCGCGGGCGTTGATGAGGCACTCGCGTATCATCGCGAGATCGGAAGTGTTGCCATACGAGGTGGCCGCCGCGTATCCTTCGGGTGTTACAAACTTGTTCTCGGGCGATGTTCCGGGCGATGTCATCAGTCTTCCGTTCTTTTCTGTCAGCCAGTCGATGCAGAATTCGGCTGCACCTTTGAGCAGCGGGTAGTTGTCGGCGAGGAATTTTTTATCTTGTGTGAAGAGATAATGCTCCCATATATGCGTGCTCACCCATGCACCGCCCATGTTCCAACAGGCCCACGAGGGGTCGCCGGCATGCAGCCCCACGGGGCAGGTCATGGCCCAGATGTCGGTGTTGTGGCCGAGACACCAGCCCCGTTTCACTCCGTAATACTCGCGCGCCGTGGCCCGTCCCGTCGTGGCGAGGTTGCCGATGAAGCCCAACAGCGGCTTGTGCATCTCGCTGAGGTTGGCCGTCTCGGCTGCCCAGTAGTTTTCTTCGAGGTTGATGTTGGCGGTGTAGTTGCAGCTCCACGGCGGTGTCAGCCGCTCGTTCCACAGTCCTTGCAGGTTTGCGGGCACTCCCTCGGTGCGCGAGCATGATATCAGCAGGTAGCGGCCATACTGGAAATACAGTGCTTCAAGTTCGGGATTTGTCTGGTTCTCCTCTGTATACAGTCGCAGCTGACGGTCTGTCGGCAGCGCGGCGATGGCGGCATCGGTGCGTCCGAGGTCGAGGCTCACACGCCCGAAAAACCGCTGGTAGTCGTACAGATGTGTGTGATAAAGCTCGTCGTAGGTCTTTTTCGCCGCGCGGCCTATGCGTTTCTTGGCCTGTGTGCGGTAGTCGCGGCCGTCGGTGGCGGGATTTTTGTCGAAGCCGTTGAAACTCGTCACGTTGGTGATGAATATCAGCACGTCGCCGCAATTCTCGAGTTTCAAGTCGCCCGAGGGGAACGATGATATTTGCCCGGTGCCGCTCTTGTCGACAGCGCGTATGATTGTTCTGAAACGAATGCCCCGCGACGGGTCGTATACGATGCGCTCGTCGTCGGCCACGCCTTTGTAATAGCTCGGGAACGACTTGTGTGCCGCATATCCCTCGGCGGTAATTTCGCCATTGGCGGCCGTCACCGAGCATGGCAGTTGCGACTGAAAGCGCAGCACGGCATTAACCTTTCCTCCATCGGCCTTTATCCTGACGATAATCACTGAGTCGGGTGCCGAGGCGAAATATTCTGTTGTCAGTGTCCCCTCGGCCGTGCGATAGCTTGTCGCGGCCATGGCGCAGGATATGTCGAGCCGGCGCCGGTAGTCGGTGATTGCCCGCCGCCTGTTCCCCGTATGCTCTATCGTGAGCTGTCCGAGCGGCTGGTATGTCTCGGTGTAATGTCCCTGAATTTTCCTGTTTGCCCGGTCGGCGGCGCGGTAATCGCCCTTGTCGAGCAGTGCCCTTATCTCGGGAATGGCCTTGTATGCTCCCGGTGTTGTCACTTCGGTGTCGGGCATTCCCGTCCACAGTGTTATGTCGTTGAGCGATATTCGGTCGGTGTGCGTGCCGCCGTATACTGTTGCCCCGAGCGTGCCGTTGCCTATCACGAGTGCTTCCTCAAAGTGCTCTGCGGGCCGGTCGTAGTGCAGGGCGAGACGATTGTTGTCGTCAGCGGCCGCCACTGTCATTGCCGTCGCGCAGGCAATGGCGATTACCGGTGTTCTCATCCGGTTCCGTATACGTAGATTTTTCATTTGTCTTGTGGTTAGATGTTTGTATATTCGTTATTTTTCTTTGTGATGCTCCAGAAAGAAGTGTTTTGTTGCTCTATTTCTTTGCGAAGTTCTTCTTCGATGGGCATATACGTCATATACTTGGCTGCAAATAGTTGTTGGCTCTCGTTGAGTACCGAGGTCAACATCTCCAATAAACTCTTGTGATATTGGCATTATTTTTTTTTATCAAGTGTCATAATTTAAATATTTTTCTCGTTTTTCTACTCTGCTATATATATAATGTATTTTGCAAAGATACAAATTTTAATTGATTTTTTTGCGGTTCATCCGATATTTGGGAACACGGAGACATAAAGATATTTTTAAAGGTAAAAAGTAAAAAAAAACTCCGTGTCTCTGTCCCCCCCCCTAAAAAACATAGCGTCCAGAAGTGAATGAATGTAAAAATCGGAGTTAAATGTTAAATACAAAAAGTGCGGGAAAAAGTCGCCGTTTAGAAATTGCCTGTAATTTTAATTGACACTTTCCTGTCATTATTTAAAGGTTGTGATGCATTAATTCGGGGTAAGGTTGGCTTTTCGCCATTTTTTGCCTTGCAATAAGGCCGTAATTGCACTGCATTTACGGCCTTATTGCGTTCCAATTACGGCCTAATTGGAATGCAATTACGGCCTAATTGGAAAACAAGGCGGTTTTTTTTAGCATCGAAAAATGGCGTAAATCTTCGTAAGTATCTAATCTATAAATATTTACGTAAAACGCTCCGTAATTCGCGTATTTGCGCCAAAAAACTTTTTTGTGAAAAAGAATCGATTCTCAGAGCACTTTGTCTAAAAACTGTCCACAATTTTTTTAACAGCACTTTAAATCTATTAACCAAAAGCGATAACTTATAAATGGTGATGCGGAGCCCGGTGTAAAAAGGTTAATGACTTCGTTTTGTGACGAGAAAATTAGGTTTTAATAAAAAAAACATTATTTTCGTTGTAGTTTTTCGGGGTGCTTCTGCGACTAACGGACAGAACGATTTAAACAAAACGACAAGACAATGAAAAAAGACGAAAAGGAATTCGAGCGGATGGTGCACGCGTACAAAAGTACGATATACACCGTATGCTACATGTTTTCCAAAGACCAAGACGAGGTGAACGACCTGTTTCAGGAAGTGCTGATAAACCTGTGGCTGAGTTTCGGCACGTTCGAGGGGCGCAGCGACATCAGGACATGGATTTACAGGGTGAGCCTCAATGTGTGCGTGTCGATAGACCGCAAGAAGCGTAAAGCCGGGCGGAGGATACCGTTGGAGATGGACATCAACCCGTTTGAGGAGACCGACAGCAACTCGCGGCAGATGGAAATGCTGAGAAAAAGGATTTCGAAGCTCGCCCCGTTCGACCGCGCCGTCATCATGCTCTGGCTCGAGAACATGAGCTACGACGACATCGGAGCCGTGGTGGGAATAAGTGCCAAGAACGTGTCGGTGAGGCTTTACAGAATAAAAGAGCAGCTCCGCAACATGAGCGACGGGGCCGGCGACAAATAAAAACACCGGTATATAATAATAGGTAAGAGAATATTTAACAACCAGTAAAAACAATACGACAATGGAGAATAATATGAACATCAACAACGAAATGGAGCAACTCAAAGAGCAACTCGCAATATTCAAGAAGAAACTCGACACGCAGACAATCGTCACCGACAAGATGTTGCGCGAGTCTACGCACTCGAAAATAATGTGGATGAGAAACCTCAACAGATACATAAGCATCGCAGGACTCTTCGTTTTGCCGATAGTATATGGAATACTGAAGTTTGCCGGAGTGCCTACGGAAGCTATTATGGTGATAGTAATAATGATGATAGCCGAGGCTGTATGGAATTTTGTCACCACAAGGGGCATGAAAACTCTTGCTGCCGGAGAACTGCTCAAAGTGAAAGAAAGAATGCTTCGTTTCAAGCGAAGCGAGAAGCGGCAGATGATGATAGAGGTGCCGCTGATCATAGCATGGCTTATATGGGTGGGGATAACCGCTAACACAGAATTCGCGATATCGTTCATCATCGGTGGAATTATCGGACTCGTGATAGCTTTCGTGCTGTTTGCCAAGGAAATGCGCTACATAGAGGAGATAAACAAGCAGATAGAGGAAGTGGAAAAAGACTTCGAGGAATAAGCGAAAAACACTTGTAAGATATAAATTACCGCGGCGTGCAGTCGGAAGCGAGAGAGCTTCCGACTGCACGCTTTTCTGTTATTTGCCTGATAACAACGTCTTTTTGCTTGCTCGCACGGGCTCCTGCCGGCGTTAAGCGCAACTTATAACGCTTTTATATACTCCCACAATTTGCGGTAGAAAGGGTGACGGGTCATTGTGGAAGCATCGCCGAGGATAATCAGTTTCATCCGTGCCCGGGTGATGGCGACGTTCATTCGGCGCAGATCTCGCAGGAAACCGATTTGTCCTTCGTCGTTCGAGCGCACGAGGGATATGAGTATCACGTCGCGTTCCTGTCCTTGAAAGCCGTCTACCGTGTTTACGGATATGCGATGACGAAACGGTTTGAAGAAGTCGCTTTTGTATATTCTGCGACGCAGATATTGCACCTGTGCACGATAAGGGGATATCACTCCCACGTCAATACGCTCGTCGGTAATGCGCCGGCGACCGATTTTCAAGAAATAATCTTCGAGCGTTTTCAATGTCAATTCGGCCTCGGCCTTGTTTATCCGGCCGAAATTCTCGCCCACAAACTGTTCTTTAAATGAAGAATTAAGAGTGGAGAATGAAGAATTAGGCTGTGCCGTGGAATATTTTTCACTCTTCACTCTTACTTCTTCACTCAAAGAAGAGGTGTCTATCCACTCCATGGGTGTGTCGAAATCGAGTATGCCGCGATACTTGACCTCCGGCGAAGCCTCCACCTCTCCGCCATAAAACCAGTTGCTCGAGAAGCGCATTATGTCCTCGTTCATGCGATATTGCATGCGCAGAAGTGTGACGACATCGGGCTTTTGCTCCACGATACGCTCCATGAGAGTTTTCCCCAAGCCGGCTTTTAGCGCGGCGATACTCTTCACTGTGGGCGGAAGCTGGCAATGGTCGCCGGCGAAAATCACGCGCCCGGCGCGCCGGATGGCTATCCAACAAGCCGCTTCAAGGGCCTGAGCGGCCTCGTCGATGAACAAAGTGGAGAACCGTATGCCGTCGAGCAGGCGGTTGGCGCTGCCCACGAGTGTGCAGGCAACGACCCGCGCGTCGGCAAAAAGTTCGTTGTTGATGCGTATTTCAATCTCCGTGGCACGGCTTTTAAGACTCTCCATCCGGCTGTGCCAGCGCTCGTCGCCGCGTCGTCTGTTGGCCCGCAGGTCGCGGATGGCCTTGCGTATGCTCCATAGTTGGGGATAATCGGGATGTGCCTCAAATCGCCGTTCGTATGTGAATGACAGCATCTTGTCGTTGACGCGGGTGGGGTTGCCAATCCTCAACACGCTTATTCCGCGGTCGACGAGCTTTTCCGATATCCAGTCCACGGCCATGTTGCTCTGCGCGCACACAAGAACCTGACTCTCGCGACGCAGCGTTTCGTATATGGCCTCTACGAGAGTGGTGGTCTTTCCCGTACCGGGCGGGCCGTGAACGATGGCCACGTCTTTTGCCATGAGAACCTTGTTGACAGCCTGTTCCTGTGTGGTGTTGAGATAGGGGAAACGCATCGGCGTGAAAGTCAGCGTCTCGGCTTTCTGCCGTGAGTAGAATAAATCGCGCAGATATGCCAGCCGCCCCTTTCCGCGCATGACCTTGTCGAGCGCGGCGAACATGGCGCGGTAGCTCGTCTCGTCGAAAGACAGCTGCACACCGGCGTCTCCCGTTCCTTGCAAAGCGGCAATGTTTGTACCATCCGGAACGGTAACAACCATGCGGTCGCCGTCGACATAGCTCACCGTTCCCGTCACACTGTGCTTTATCCGGGTGCCGGCGGCTTTCTCACGATTGCCTTTCACCGCATTATTTTCTTCCTCAACGGTGAAGAAAACGACCGGTCTTCCGAACTCAAAGTTATGCTCTATGTCTGTGTCTGCGAGGCGAAATACCTCAATCGCGAGTTGATTTAGCGAGTTGTAATAACTGCGGGCAACCCGAAGCGGGAACCAAGCGTCGCCCCGTTTTATGATACGGCGCAACCCCATCTCGTCCGTCTGGCGGCGAAATGTCTCCTTGTCGGCATTGTATTCCAATTCGAGCAGCAGCCTCTGACGCTGCAATTCGAGTACGGGTGACGCTGTTTCTGACATGTTTATTCTTTGTAATCAAGCTTTACCACGATGACACGTATACGCTGGTCGTCGCCATCGGTTTTTATTTTGGCGATGTGCCAGTCTTCGGGAAAGAAGAGAAAGAACTTATCCGGTGTCGAATCATAGAACTTTGTCTTGTCCAACTCATATTTGTAATGTATCACGTCGGGGCGGTATTTGGTGTTTGGCTCGCTCGTGTTGTGGTCTATTATTCCAAATCTTTCGGTGCCTTTCACCACATATTGGAAGTCGATGTGATGATAGTGGCTCTCGCTACGGCGCTTTGCCAGTTCGCCGTTCTCGCTGTCTTCCACACTCACCACGAGCTGCGTGCCCTCTATGGGGTGTTTCCCCGCCGGTATGGCGAGCAGGTCTGTCGATGCGAGCCAGCGGAACATGGCATCCCATTGTGCTGTGTTTTTGGCATATTGTTCATAAAAGTCCACGGCGTTTACGCTCTCGTGTGGCGCGGCGGCGGTAAATCCGTTGCGCCATTTCCCTTTTTTCATCCACTTGGCCGCTTTCTTTTGAATAGCCTTGTCGTTGCATTCGCGCGTGTATACACCCTGCCCGTAAGTCGCGAAGCATATCGTCAACGCGACCGCAATAGTCATAATTCTGTTCATTTTGTTGCTTGGTTTTATCTGTTTCGCATGTTTTGTCACTTGTTGTTTTGCCGTATCGGAAAACACAATTATCCGCTTCCGACCATACAAAGGTAATAAAAAAGTCGTAACTTTGCCGTCATGACAGATATTATTCATCCTCTTAATACCACAATCGAGCCGCCGGAACGGTTTACTTTCCCTTTCTGCTACGAGCCGCATGCCCTGTGTGTGGCTGCCGCCGATGAGGTTCGGGAGTATATCTCGGCGAGCGGATTGAGGCAATATGCCGACGAGGGGAAGATGTTTGGCGTGCTCGTGGTGGAGCACGCGGGCCGGTTATACTATCTCGCGGCATATTCCGGACTGCTTGCCGGGCGTTGCGATCTGCCGTTTTTCGTGCCGTCGGTGTACGACGCGCAGCATCCCGACGGCGTGTTCAAGACCCGTGAGGCGGAGATAAGCGAGATAAACAGGTGCATTGACGAGCTTGAAAGCGACCCGAAAAGGTTGCAGAGCATCGAACAAATATCACGACACGAAGAAAAAGTGGCTTCCGATACGGAAGCTTTCAGGCAGAAGATGCGGCAGGCAAAGGCCGGGCGTGACGCCATCCGGGCATCGGCCGGAGACAAACTCACGCAGGAGCAGCACGACCGGCTGATACGGGAGAGCCAGTACATGAAAGCCGAACTGCGACGGATAAAGAAACGCAATGAAATAATAAAGTTGGAGAAATCGCTTCTTCTGAGCGATATCGACAACAAAATCGCCGCTCTTCGTCAAAAGCGCAAGCAGATGTCTGACGAGTTGCAGGCGTGGCTGTTCGCTCAATTCGACATGCTCAACGCACGTGGCGAGCACCGCAATCTCATTGATATATTCAAAGCGTTCAACGGCCGTACGCCTCCTGCGGGAGCGGGAGAGTGTTGCGCGCCGAAGATGCTGCAATACGCATACGTCAACGGTCTGCATCCAGTGTGCATGGCCGAGTTCTGGTGGGGCGCATCGCCCAAGTCGGAAGTGCGCCATCACGGCCGTTACTACCCCTCGTGCCGCGGCAAATGTCTGCCGATACTCACCCACATGCTGCAAGGACTCGACGTGGACGACGACCCGCAGGCGCTCGACGGCGGCGCGCCGCTCGACACAATATACGAAGACGGACACATCGCCGTGGTGTGCAAGCCGGCCGGAATGCTCTCCGTGCCGGGCAAAAGTGCGCGGCCGTCGGTGTTGAGCATAATGCGCGAGCGGTGTCCCGATGCTACGGGACCGATGATTGTGCACCGCCTCGACATGGCTACATCGGGTCTTATGGTTGTGGCAAAAACCGAAGAAGCGTACCATAACCTGCAAAAACAGTTCCTGTCGAGAAGCGTGACGAAGACTTACGGAGCTTTGGTAGACGGCAAACTTACCGGCCGGGGAGTAGTCTTACTGCCGTTGCGTCCCGACCCGCTCAACAGACCGATGCAGGTCGTAGACCGAGAGAGCGGCAAACGGGCAATGACAATATGGAGAGCAGTGGCCGGGCAGGGAGGAAAGACTCTTCTCGAACTGCTTCCCGTAACGGGACGTACACACCAGTTGCGGGTGCACTGTGCCCACCGCGACGGATTGAACGCCCCGATCGCGGGCGACGAGTTGTACGGTCATAAGGCCGACCGATTGTACCTGCACGCTTATCGGATAAAGTTCACCCATCCGGCCACGGGAGAAGAAATGATTTTTGAGCGCAAAGCCGATTTTCAACATTTATAAACGAAACATCGACTAAAAACATATAAAATAAGACAATAAAAGCGTCCGGCAAGGTTTTACGCCTATGTCGGATGCTTTTTTTCGCTATATTTGCATCGTACAAAGCGTATTACAGACGCATAAAAAGTAACTTATTATCAACTATTCAAAAAAAAACGACCATGATTATCAACAAAGTACATGCAAGAGAAATTCTCGACTCGCGGGGAAATCCCACGGTCGAGGTCGAAGTGACACTCGAATCGGGTGCCACGGGCAGGGCTTCCGTACCGTCGGGAGCATCCACCGGAGAACACGAGGCACTGGAATTGCGCGACGGAAATGAGAAGCGCTATGGCGGAAAGGGCGTGCTTGATGCCGTGAAAAACGTGAACAACATAATAGAGCCTGCACTGATAGGACTGCGGGCGACAGAACAGCGTACGATAGACGAGGCGATGAGACGACTCGACGGCACGCCCGCAAAATCGCATCTCGGCGCAAATGCCATTCTCGGAGTGTCGCTCGCGGTGGCTCATGCTGCCGCCAACGGCCTGCACATGCCATTATATAGGTATCTCGGAGGAACAAATGCCCGTGTCATGCCCGTGCCGATGATGAACATCATCAACGGCGGAGCGCACTCCGACGCGCCGATAGCGTTTCAGGAATTCATGATACGCCCGGTCGGGGCCGGCAGCGAGCGTGAGGCGATAAGAATGGGAGCGGAAGTGTTCCACGCACTTAAAGCGTTGCTGAAGCACCGCGGGCTGTCTACGGCTGTGGGCGACGAGGGTGGATTTGCACCCGCACTGACCGGCATCGAAGACGCTCTCGACAGCATAATGATTGCCATCGCCAACGCCGGATACAAGCCGGGAGCAGACATTACGATAGCCATCGACTGTGCGGCGAGCGAGTTTGCCACCGAGGAAAACGGAACGTTCGTTTACGATTACAGCCGACTGAAAACCGGAATGGCCAAAGACCCGCACGGCAAACGGATGAACGTGGATGAGCAGATTGCGTATTTGGAGCATCTCATAAACAAATATCCAATCGACTCGATTGAAGACGGACTCGACGAGAACGACTGGGACGGATGGGTGAAACTGACAAAGGCTGTCGGCGGCCAATGCCAACTGGTGGGCGACGACCTGTTTGTCACCAACGTGGAATTTCTCGGTAAGGGCATCGACATGGGTGCGGCAAACTCAATACTCATAAAGGTAAATCAGATAGGTACGCTCACCGAGACGCTCGATGCCATCGAAATGGCTCAACGTCACGGTTACACGACGGTGATAAGTCACCGCTCGGGTGAGACGGAAGACACCACAATCGCCGATATCGCCGTGGCCACCAACTCGGGACAGATAAAGACCGGCTCGCTGAGCCGCACCGACCGCACCGCCAAATACAATCAACTGATAAGAATAGAAGAGCGACTCGGAAAACAGGCCGAGTACGGACTTTAACCTGCATTATTCATACTGTTCCTACTACAAGGGCTAACCGGCAGCACCTCAGCGCAATGCTCGCTCTTCCTCTTTGAAAGTAGGATTTACTACATTCGGCATCGTCATCGCTGCGCTCACGCTGATGCACTGCCGGTTAGCCATTGTAGTAGGAAAAGTATGAATATACAGGTTAAAGATAAAAGACCCCTCAGTAGGGTCCTGTTTTAAAATTTGTAAAAATCGAGGGCAATTGTTAAACGCAAAAAGTGCGACTTGAAGTCACCGTTTAGAAAAAACCGAGAATTTAAATTGACATTTTTGTGTCATTATTTGATGGTTGGGCTGCAATTATTCGGGGTTGAACATGATTTTCGGGTGTTTTTGCTCTGCAATAAGGCCGTAATTGCATTGCATTTACGGCCTTATTGCGTTCCAATTACGGCCTAATTGGAATGCAATTACGGCCTAATTGGAAAACAAGAGGGGTTGTAGGGGAGGTAGAGAAAGTAGATTTTACA
>JAGAPR010000030.1 GCA_017623155.1 Prevotella sp.
GGAAAGTGAGGTTAAAATGACAGACAAGATAACAGCTTTATACTGCCGTCTTTCGCAGGACGATATGTTGGACGGCGAGAGCAACAGTATCACCAACCAGAAGGCTATCCTCCAGAAATTCGCTGAGGACAACGGCTTTCCCAATCCGACTTTCTACGTCGATGACGGAGTAAGCGGCACGACTTGGGAGCGTGACGGCTTCAAAGCGATGATGGCTGACATTGAGGAAGGCAAGGTCGCAACGGTCATCACCAAAGACCTTTCAAGGCTCGGTCGTGATTACCTGAAAACAGGTGAGCTGATCGAAATGGTTTTCCCCGACTATGATGTCCGCTACATTGCCGTGAATGACAATGTTGATACAGCGAAATCTGAGAACGAACTGCTTGCTTTCAAAAATATCTTCAATGACTGGTATGCCCGTGATTGCAGTAAGAAGATTCGTGCGGTGTTCAGGGCAAAGGGACAGTCGGGCAAGCACCTGTGTCCGCCCGTGTACGGCTACAAGAAGTCGGATACCGACAAGAATTTGTGGGTAATTGACGAGCCTGCCGCCGAGGTGGTACGCAAGATTTTCAAGCTCTGCATTGACGGCTACGGTCCGGTGCAGATCGCCCGTATCTTGACCGAACAGGGTATCCCTACGCCGACTGCCTACGCATTATCGCAAGGCAGGGATAACGGACGGCATAACGCAAAGACATACCGCTGGGGAGCGCAGACAATTGCCCATATCCTTGAACGCTACGAATACTGCGGTCACACGGTCAATTTCCGCACAAAGATGAAGTCTTACAAGGTTCACAAGATCGTCTACAATCCGCAGGACGAGTGGCAGATCTTCGAGAATACGCAAGAGCCTATCATCAGCCAGCAGACCTTTGACTTGGTGCAGGAGCTTCGCAAGCACAAGCGCAGACCGCAGAAAATGCAGACGGTCAATCCGTTCGCAGGAATGGTGTACTGTGCAGACTGCGGAGAAAAGATGTACCTGAGCCGCCGCAAGAACGAGCGTCCCGAACAGGAGCATATGCGTTGTTCTACATACGCTAAAGAACAGGACAAATGCACCGTCCACTATATCCGCACCTGTGTTCTCAACGAAATTGTCCTCGGTGAGCTGAACAAGCTCCTGACGATGGTGCGTGAGAACGAGGATGAGTTCATTCAGACGGCTATGAGCAATTCCGTTCAACGTAAGTCCTCGGAGCTTACAAAAGCAAAGAAAACGCTGAAACAGGCTGAAAAGCGTATCTCCGAACTGGACAAGCTCTTTACAAGGCTCTATGAGGATAATGTTCTCGGAAGGCTGTCGGACGAGCGCTTCACGATGATGTCCGCAGGATATGAGGACGAACAGAAACAGCTCAAAGCAACAGTTGCGGAGCTTACCGCCTTTGTCGAAACGGCTGAACAGAAGTCCTCCGATGTAACGGCGTTCCTCAAAGTGGTGCATAAATATGAGCATATCGAAACGCTCACGCCTGAGATCATGCACGAATTGATTGACAAGATCATCGTCCACGAACCCGACAAGTCCAGCGGTAAGCGTGTGCAGGATATTGAGATACACTTCCGCTTTGATGTGGCGGTATCGACGATTTCCGTTGAAACAGGTAAATATGGAAAAAAGGTCGCATAACCGACGGTGTTATGCGACTACACTAAGGGAGAAAAAACTTCTATATCACTACTGTGCTTTCGCACCGGGGTTATCGTTGCCGTAGCCTTCCAAAAGGTTGACCACGCCCCACAGCGAAACACCGCCGCCGATCAGGCAGATGACA
>JAGAPR010000031.1 GCA_017623155.1 Prevotella sp.
CTTCCGTCCTGAAAATTTCTTGGTCGTTTTCCTTTCGGGGAACACGAAAGTCGTGTTGTAGTCCCCGTCAAAGGCAACCACGGCATCGAAGCTCTTGCCCTGCTTGCTCTTGAAGCCTTTGAGCAGCTTCGTGTGTCCGTCGGTGAGCAGGTCTTTGATCTCGTCATCGGTGAGGGTGCGGTTTGCCTTCAGGCGGAACACGGGCAGCCCGCACTCCGCGTTGTCGCAGCGGACGACCTTGCCGTAGAACTGCATCGTTCCCGTTCCGCACTTGGGACACTTGCAGCCGGAATCCCTGCGGGCGAACAGTTTGTCGCATGAGAGCAGTTCGGAGGTAATCTCCTTTGTGTACGCCTCTATCTCCTTGCGGAAGGTATCGGCGGGCAGTTCCCCGCGCTCGATGCGTGCCAGTTCCTTCTCCCATTCGCCCGTCATGGCAACGTCGGCGATGCGCATCGTCTTCACGACCGAGTAGAGGGCAAGCCCTTTTTCGGTGGGTACGAGCGACTTCTTGCAGCGTTCCATATAGCCGCGCTTGAAAAGCGTCTCGATGATGGCGGCACGGGTGGCAGGCGTGCCGATTCCGCAATCCTTCAATGCCTGCCGCAGCGCGTCGTCCTCGATTTCCTTACCTGCCGTTTCCATTGCCGAGAGCAAAGTTGCTTCGGTATGCAGCGGCTTGGGCTTGGTCTTGCCCTCTGTGATGGAGGCGGCTTTCAGTGTCAGCGTATCGCCTTCATGCCAGCCGGGGATGATGGTTTCCTCTTTCTCTTCCTCGCCATAGACGGCACGCCACCCAGCTTGTCGGATGATACAGCCTTTTGCCACGAACTCCACTCCGGCACACTCCGCCGTAACAGTGGCGGTGTCTTTGACGCATTTTTCAGAGAAAACCTCAATCATGCGTCCGGCAATCATCTGATAGACTGTACTATCTTCTTTGGAGAGGAACAACGGTTTCTCGCCCGTGACGAGCAGGGCGTGGTGGTCCGTCACCTTGCCACCGTCCACGCAGCGGCGTGTAGGTATGGCTTTCGGCTGCACCTTGTTCTTCCATTCGGGCAGGCTGCCAATGAAGGCAAGTAGCTTGGGTATTTCCACGAACACGTCTTCGGGAATATAACGGCTTCCGGTTCTCGGATAGGTGATGAGTTTCTTCTCGTAGAGCTTCTGCGCGATTTCAAGCGTCTGTTCCGCCGTGAAGCCGTGCTTGGCGTTGGCTTCCTTCTGGAGCGTGGTCAGGTCGTACAGGAGCGGCGTGTCCTCTATTTTCTCCTTGCGCTCTGCCTTTGTGACGGTGGCTGTGCCTGCTTCCTTTACCTTATTATATAGTTCTGTCGCTGGCTCTTTCTCTTTCCATTTTTCTGTGGAGGAGAATTTCACCACTTCGCCGTTTCCATCGTCAGCGGCAATATGGAGCTGCCAGAAAGGTTCCACCGTGAAACGGCGGTTTTCCCAATAGCGTGCGCACACCATCGCCAGCGTGGGCGTCTGCACTCGTCCAATGGAGTACGTGCCGTGTCCTGCGGCGATGGAGAGTGCCTGCGTGCCGTTGATGCCCACAAGCCAGTCGGATTCGCTCCGTGCTTTGGCGGCAAGGTAGAGATTGTCGTATTTGTTGCCCGCTTCGAGGTGGCGTAATCCCTCACGGATAGCCTTGTCGGTGAGCGAGCTTATCCACAGGCGCACGAAAGGCGTAGTACATCCGATATAATGATAGAGGTATCGGAAGATAAGTTCACCTTCGCGTCCGGCATCGGTCGCCACGATGATCTGTTCGCTTTCCTTGAAAAGCCGGGTGATGATTTTTATCTGCGACACCACGCCGCTGTCGGGCTTGTAGCCCTTTGCTGTTTTTTCCTGACGGGGAATGAGCGTGAAGGTGTCGGGAATGACGGGCAAGTTGTCGCGGACAAAACCGCGTATGCCGTAGCCGTCGGGCATGGCAAGCTGGACGAGGTGTCCGAATGCCCATGTCACGGCATAGCCGCTTCCCTCGAAATATCCTTCCTCTCTTTTTGTCGCGCCCACGATGCGGGCGATTTCACGTGCCACGGATGGCTTTTCTGCAATGATTGTCTTCATGCTGATTACTTGTTTTTTGCCCGCAGACGGAATATGAACTGTCTATATAGCGTGTCGGAATTGTCTATATAGAGTCTTCGGATTGTCTATATAGCGTGTCCTGTCCGTCTGCGGAGGGTTTGTAAATTTGGATTTAGTGGTGGTGGCTTGGGGATATTACATCTTCATGCCCTTGTTGTTTCTCTTCTGCGGTTTGTCCTGCTGCTTTTGTTGTTTGTCGTCCTTCGGGGCGGTCTGTCCCTTCTGCAACGGCTCTTTCACTTTCTTGGTCGCCTCGTTGGTCTTGCCCTCGTTGTTCACCGCCACCTGCGTGCGGCTTTCGTTGGACGGGGCGACCTTCTGCGCGTTGTCGGGGTTGGTGTCGTAGCGGTACGGGCGTCCCTTCTCCGGGTTGAACTTGATGTACATCGTGGCGTGGAAGCCCTGTTTGTCGGTCACGTTCTCCAGTTTCACGGCTTTGCCTGCCGCGTAGTCGGCTTTCTGCTGGTCGGTGAAGTTCACACCGCTCCATTTGCTGATGGAGCGGATGCTGCCGTCGGCGTTCGTCCACGTGTTGCGGCGTTGCTCTTTCTGTGGGGCTGCGGAATTTTCCATGCCCTGAGCCTGTCCCTGCGTGGGATTGTTCTTGGCTTCCTGCGTCTGGGCGGTACGCGGCGACCTGCCGGTTCCCGGTACGAACTCCACGCCTCGCTGCTCGACGTTCACTTGAAGAGTGGTGACGAACTTCCTGCTGTCGTTGCGTTCGATGAGCTTGTCGCGCACGGGCAGCCCGGCACGCAACATATCCTGTTCCTGCTTGGTGATTTCCGTCTTTCCGATGCGCTCCGGTATGCGCACCTTGTTTGCTGGAATGTCCGTGATTTCATTCGTCTTGCGGTCTATGCTGATGAACGAGGGGATGATTTCACCCGTTTCCTTGTCCACGATGTCCACGACCCTGCCGAGGTTGCCCGTTTCACGCAGGTTTTTACGGTCTTCGTCGGAGAACTTATGTTCCTTGTACTCGTCGAGTTTCTGCTCCTTACGGATGAAGTGCGGCACGAGGCTGATATTGCCTTCACCGTCTTTCTTGAAGGAGAGGCGGGCGTCCAGCTCGAAAGCCTCGCCGCCGAACTTGGGCGATACTTTCACCAAATCGGACTTGCCGTAGTTGAGCATCTTGGTAAGGTCGCCGGACTTTTCAAGGTCGGCACGTTTCACGCCCCATTTTTCTTCCAGCTCCTGCCAGTTGATTTTGCTCTCGTCAATGGGCTGGTAGCCCCGTCTGCCTTGCGTCTGTTGTTGCGGGCTTTCCTGCTTCTTTTCCATTTCTTCCTGTTTTTGGTTTTCTTTGGGCTGCTCTTCCTGCTTTTGTTCCGTCTGCTCCGTCTTTCCGGCGGTCTGTTCTTCCTTCACCTGCTTTTCGTAGCCGGAAGTGTCCACCTTGTGGGGCGCAAGCAGTTCCTTGTTGGCTTCGGGGTCTTTCA
>JAGAPR010000032.1 GCA_017623155.1 Prevotella sp.
GGAGTTAAGGACTTAGACAATGCTATTGCATGGCTACAATCCAAAGGTGGATATTGTGATTGTGAAGTGCTGGCAAATGTAGAAGAATAAGCGACTAACAAACAGCAAACCGACTAAAAAGCGGAACGCTGCCGGACATTATAAGCAACTGAAAAACGGAAACAATATGATAAAATACATTTCGGGAGATATATTACAGAGTAAAGATGAGTACATAGCACAAGGTGTAGCTGTTGGCTCACAAGAAGGATTGGGAACTGGGCTTGCCTATAAGCTGTCAAGTCAATTCCCCGAGATTCAAAAACTCTTTAAAAAGTACACACGAAACACTAAGTTTCAAGCTGGCGATGTGTTCATAGGAGAAATCAAAGGTCTCTCTCCGGGTATAATCTACATCGCTACACAACCCGATATGTATCATGCGGAACTCACATATTTGAATAAAGGTTTGAAACGTTTGAAAAAAGTGTGTGAAAGCAGAGGTGTCAAAACTGTGTCGCTCCCGAAAGTAGGTGCAGGTTTGGGTAAGTTGGATTGGAATAGTGAGGTCAAACCTTTACTTGAAAGTATTTTATCTGATTGTGAAACTGTATTCAATGTATATGAAGATTACAAGATTGAATACGAAAATAAGCTTATAACAAGCGGATAATCACCCGAAAGGTCGATTATCCGCCGGACATTACTAACGCAAAATTGTGAATGAAATGGATAAAAGTAAACAAATAGCAATCAATCGTCGCGAGGCAACACTCAAGAAACTTGGCTTTTGGAATATAGACCATTGCGAAGGACTCCCTTTAATAGGGGATTACAAATTATGTAAAAGTGAGAATCAAATTTGCAAACGCTTTATCGCAAGTCTTTTTTCTTCAATGCTTGCGTGTGACTATATGCAAGACCGTGATTTTTACGAAACCGATGGAAAGAAGATTACAGAACAAGCCATAGTAGAGTTCGGGCTCAAAAACTATCTGTTTCCAGATGAGAAAAAGGTGTTTGAGGAGTGTGACGAACGTGTTGCCGTAAATGTGAGTTGGACAGTTGAATGTAGCTATTCATTAGCTTGGAGTCTTGGCTTGATTTCAACTGAAGAAATGGAAGCGCCTTGTAATCTTCCTGATGGTTCTCACGGCTTGTTCAAGTTTGTCCAACCTTTCCATGATTTTGAAGATTTCAAGGCGTCATGCAATCTACGTCAGCCTTCAGAAATAATGGATATGCTTGATTTGTATTATAATTACCATTGGGCTTGTGTAGATAATCGTTTAAACCCGGACACAAATTGTGGTGAACTCAATGAAGAAGTGGTAATGGAACGGAGAAAAGCATTAGAATGGCTAATTTGTAAGGATAAGAATTGGGATAGTATTTCATTAGATACATAGTCCATTTCATAAAGAGAAAATTAAAATCAGCGTTAGTAACATGCACCTCAATCGCCTTAAAAATGGCGATTAGCTGCATCCCATTAATCGCAAAAAACAATGGCAAGTATAGAAGAATATAAAAAACGAATACAAGAATTTATATATTGTTTAGTCCGTAAAGACTATAAAGCCGTAAATAATCTAATGTTGGCTAATAGTGTGCCTATTCAAGATATACGGCGAGTTATAGAGGAATACGGTTGTACAATTATACCTCTACCTGTAAAAGCGTTTGATTTGGCATTGTCCTATCAAATTTCCGATAAACAGGTAGATATATACATTCCTCTATGGAGTGAGGAAGAAGGTCAAAGCGACCTCACTCTTTCGCTTTCTTGTTTCAAAAATGAGAATAAGATAAAAATAAATGACTTAGAGGTTTTGTAAAACGATTAACAAATGGCTAAACCGCCCCAAAAAGTCGGTTAGCCACTGGACATTATCTGCCAATAGAAAAATATAGAAGTATGGATGAATGTGTAAAATATGGAAATGTAGAGATTCATCTGCCAGATGAAAATCTTGCAAGCTTTAGTATATTTCAAGACCTGACAAAACTTTTCGGTGTTGATTTTCAATCGGAGGC
Source organism: Prevotella sp. (assembly GCA_017623155.1). Taxonomy (GTDB): domain Bacteria; phylum Bacteroidota; class Bacteroidia; order Bacteroidales; family Bacteroidaceae; genus Prevotella. The sequence goes on from JAGAPR010000032.1 coordinate 2,017, forward strand.
TATAGCCTTATTGAAAAGCGAATTGAAAAGCGAATTGAAAAGCCATACAGACTTGAAACCTAAACCTTGTATAGATTTCGAATCTGACTATGCAGACATCACAAGCCGAAGTGCAAATACAATCTTTCTGGTGGCAGGCATTATAAACGAATTGGTGCAACAGGAAGAAAAAATAGAAGTTTCCGATACAGCCAGGCAAGAGGTCTTAAAAAGATTAAAAGAATGGAAGCGTCCACGTCCTGGAAAATGGAATGTAGGGGATGTCTTTAGCTTAAAACTGAAAGACAGCACCTTTATGTTCGGACAAATTATCGGGACGCATTTAACACCCAAATCTCCGACTTGTGCTATTTTTGAAATCAGACAATCGACAGAGGCTGTTTCGTTTGACGAATTGAAAGGGAGCCGAGTTATTTCTGTTCAAAACACCAGCGGTGAATGTTTGAATGATAAAACCTTCAAAGTTCTTTTCAATGCGGAGCTTCTTGCTGATATAAAGCAAGCAAATAAAAGCAAATCGACCGGAGACGGTAATTTATTATGTTTATGTAATGCTTACTACGGTTTAGAGCCGTGGAACGTAATGTATAAAGACACATATTATGATGAGATGTTACTAAAAGGTGTAGAGCGTCCCCAAAGAGTTATATTATTAGATAAAGATGCCCGAAATAAATATCGATTAGAGCATTTCGGAATAGATGTTAACAACAATTATGTAAACAAATAAAATGTCAGATAACAAACAAAACAGCACTATCGCTTAAAGCGGGACACTGCCGGACATTATCTGCTGAAGAAAGAACAAATGAAGAAATGGAGTAAATTGCAAAAGGAACTATATCTGATAATTGATCCAACGATTGATTTTCAGATTCACTGTGTCGCTTATCCAATGAGAAGCCGATACGGAAATACTGCGCTTCCTCGGTACTGGATTACACTCGGGAAAGAGATAATATTTGATTATCCTAAACAGTTTTTATCACCTGAGAATTACGGTAAAATCTATTATGGGATTGAACCTGAATTTGAAGAATCGGCGGAATTTGTTTGCGAAGGCTTCAATCATTTATTGGAAATGTTGTCTTCTAATGAACAGAACGATATATTGACAAATTTCAAATAGATTTATAACAAGCGGATTAATCTCCTTAAAGGTCGATTATCCGCCAGACATTATGAGCCAAATGATATTATTTACATATAAAAAGCCTGATAGACTATTCTTTGGAATAGAAAAGTGTTTGTATTTAGAAGAATATGCAAAGGTTCTTTTTCATACAAATTGTACTGATGGAATATATACTATTCCTGATTTTGATAGCCTGTGTGTTTGTGCGCAGAAAAGTATAGGCAATGGCACATCCATCACCCAAACAGAATTATTCAAAGTTCTTCAATGGATTCAAAATGAAGAAATATATATGTGGTATGGAACAGAATGTGATGATTTGGATTGCATTGAGAATTTTGAAACGTTAGTCAATGTCATAAATCATGGATTATTAACTTCCTCTGGAGAGTTGTATATTCATTACAAAAAATCCAATGAAAACAACGCATATAAGGATTAATCTCCCTTAATCGGTCGATTATCCTTACCGACACTATAAAATGGTTTCCCCGACCTCAAGAAAAATCAAATTTTCATAACCGATTTGTTCAAGTTCGTATTTCACATGCTCCTTACAGAGTAAAATCGGAGTGTTGTCTGGCCGAAAGAAATCAAAATCGACTATATCATTTTCAGAAATGAATAATCCCATGCCCATGCTGCGTGGTGTTATGCTTTTAGTCACTAATGACCATTCTGCACCACCTTGTATTTGCTGAATACATGATTTACCATTAATTACTGATTTACCATATTCTATCGTACTTTTTTTAAGTGGGAATCTCTGTGGTAGAAAATATATGAACCATATCTACCGTTTCTTTCGGAAGCCATTTTAAACGTTTGATATTTTTCGTACATTCCTCGATTGGATTTTTTCGCCATTCAAGTTCTGCAAAGTCCAAACCTGAATACGTATCCATTAACAACTCTGCTACACGACGAACACAAATAAGATACGAGGAATAGCACCAATCAGATAAGATGTTTCCTTTTGCCAAATAATTGTCCCAACAAACCTGCAATTTACCTCCATTGGTAATGTCTTGCCCCATTTGTGCATGAATGTGTGCATATTGAGGATTGCTGATTGTTCTGAGTTGATATATTTTCATTGTGCTTAAAATTTGTTACTTTTTTGTCCCAAAGCCACATCAGAAAAATCAGAATAGCAGTCGAGAGGATGACCAATATCACGGCAACGGCTTCGTGGAAACTATGCTTGGAATAATGTTTCAGCACGGCTTTCCCGCGTCGGCGGTATATCCATTCAATCCAGCTATATCCGGTCAAGACGACAACAACCCATACGATAAGGTGTATCATCACATTGTCAGAGGAAGACAAGTCAGGGAAAAGCCAAGAAGACAAGCACATCAATGGCAGAATGATTAGTGCCATAATGTAGCCATACAACAAAAAGGAACCATTAACCCTACCTTGCCGCCTTGACTGCTGCAATCTCTCTCCCTGCCACCAAAGGTAATCCCAGAGATAAAACCGATATTTCTTCCCCTGCCGTTTCATCATGCTCCATGTATAAATCCGAAGTAAGACATCAGCGCGAAATCAACCACAGTCAGGGCAATGGCGACAAGAACGATTATGCCAAGTTGCCTGCCGGGTTGCCTTAAACCCTTGTAATGCTCACGGAGTGCTTCGCGCCGTCCGGGTGTATAGCGGAACTTGCAAAACACGCCGGGAAGAAAGCAAAGGAACACCCCTGCGGCAAAAGCGACCATCCAACTGAAAAGGTGAAACAGCAACGGGATTGCAAGCGGCAGGAGGATGGCAAACAGCCAACACAGGAACAGCAGCATCCTTCCGTTGAGATTATTATGCTCCCTCTCGCTCCACTTCTCGGCTACATACCACATATAGTCTATGAAACAAATCCGGTAATCGCGCTTGCCCTTTCCCATACCGTTACCTCCATACAAAAAACATCGTCAGGCAACCGATTATCGCTATGCTGACCAGCACAATCTGAACCCTGCGGCGCGTTTCGGGCGAGCAGCCGTCGAACATCCACAACTTGCCGTGGAACTGCCAATGACACGCCCACCGCCAGCGACGCAGTAGCCCGATGAGCCACAGGGCAAGCAGCGTGGCAGCAAGCAACAACCCGTATTTCGGGTGAGCCTGCACCCACTCGAAAAAAGATTCAGCCTTGCTGTTCATCGCCTCCCATATTTCGGTAATTCCGCTCATGTTGCCAAAGATTGCCAATTTAAGATGCAAATTTAACGATTTTCGCTGACATTCGGGCTATTATACGTAATAAAACCACTTCAATGCCAGCCTTATGTGCCGGAATTTTATTAAATTTGCAACCGACAATACCATTACGGTAGCTTATGTTTAACCATAGGCATAAAGGGTCTATAATAAAAATGAATATATACAGCATAGTTCCACATAGTAGTAACTGGAGAAATTTAATAGTCTATCAAAACAACAATGACAGACTAATGGAATATTTCGTATTCAATGATAATGATGGGAGTTTTTTGCAGTATATAGCATTGACAGGAGTTCCTCAAAGAAAAATCAAACAAGATGTGTTGGATGTATGTGATTATCTTAAAGGCAATATATGTATTCCAATGTTTTCAGAGCGCTTTGTCAATCTTATGGGTCCAATACTAAAAGATGAAGTCTTGTTTTATCCAATAGACATCATCAATGACAATACCCATACTACATTTTTTGCTACAAAGATTATAAAGTACATGGAACTTATTGATGATGAGCAGACAGCCAAAGCTGAAGATAAAGACAGAGAAAATGGCATCATGTTTAGTTCTCCCATCGTTTTTCAAGAAAATATAGCTCCATTTCTCATAGCCCGGGATATCAACGAACCATTTCGGTGGTTTGTGAGTGATGATTTTAAATCAATATGCAACAAGAACAGACTTAGGGTTAAATTCATAGATAACCTATGATTTCGGATGTCAAAATTCAAACGAGAAAATAATGAAACATTTAATCACGATATGGGCTGTTATGCTGTCGGTGGCTTCGGCATCGGCACAGAAGGTCGTGGAATGGAATGAGTTGCTGACCGTTATCGACGAGAACAAGCGCACGGTGTATTATGACCGTGATTCGCATAAGCCGCTGAAAGGTAGTTACCACATCAAACGGGGGCTTGATGTAGAGGCGGTGAAGCTGAAGGATGGTGTCGTTGACGGGGAATATCGCCGTTATCGCTACGATGAATTGCGCGAAGCAGGCAGATACGTCAAAGGGAAACGTGACGGCTTGTTCACTGAATACCATGTAGGCGGCAAGGTAGTCCAGAAGGAAACGCCGATGAATAACGGTAACATAGACGGCACGGTCAGAATCTATTTCAGCAATGGGAAAATTGATACTGAAAAGGAATATCGCATGAGCGTGGAGAACGGCGTGGAACGGCGTTACGACAATACCACCGGTGAACAGGTGTTTGAAACCCATTATGCCGATGGCAAGAAAGAGGGCGAGGAATGGGAAACGGCTGATAACGGCAACGGAACCCGCTCGCGGGTCGTGAGGCACTACAAGAACGGACAGCTCCACGGACCTTACCGTAATGAACTGACACACTACGACGGTACTCCTTTCTATCTTATCGAGGGCGAATACACCTCCGGCAAGAAGTCGGGCCGATGGGTAGAACGTAACTATGACACCAACACTGAAACTTGCACATGGCACGGTGAAGGTGGCGCGTAAACGAATAAACCGCTAAAATAACATGGCATGAGAATAATGTTTGAACAAAAAAAGCCAGGCAGAACGCGGCAATCCGTTCAACCTGTTGAGATGGAGATTGAGGGGAGGCCAACGACGGTAGGCACTCTCATTGAGGCCACGGTACGCGCCTGTGTCGCGGCTTTCAATCTTAAAGCTGCTTCCGCGCCTGACCGCGAGCATATGGATGCTGACCTTGCGCACAATGTTCTTTCCAACGAAACTATCGGGAATCTGGCTGAGACAGGCCGCGTGGCTTTCGGCATAGTCTATAACAGCAAGGAAGAAGACTCCGGGGAGGCGGTCGCCCATGCGCTCCAGTGCTATGAGGATGGCCTTTTCAGGATGTTTCTCAATGGCAAGGCACTCGGAATCACCGATTCGGCCATTGAATTGAACGAAGGAGACTGCCTGACAGTGGTGAGACTCACCCTTCTGTCAGGACGGCTTTGGTAAGATAATCATTAACTTTAAAATACTACCGGACATGAAAATATCATGGAGAGAATCCATCAACAAACTTTGTGGCGAGTATGTTAACTCAGTAGAGGATAAGCTGCGCACTGCTGACTTCCTCCCGAATGAAATTCGAGAGCTGGCCGATGATTTCCTCAATTACGTCGGCTATGGCCGCGGACAGAACCACTTCACAGACAAGCTCGTGTCATACGCTGCACGGCACGGCATAGATGACACCGCCGTGCTCTTTGACGGCGAACTCCATCAGTTGTCGCAATTCCTTTTTGGCAAGGAATGGGCGGAATATTGGAGTCTCTTCATGAAAGCCGAAGCCGAGTCAGCATTTACCGGCGGCGGCTACCGTCGGTCGGTGCGTTCCCGGAGAGTGGAACGTCATGCCTGGAACATCGCACGGGAACTGGAAAATTTCTTTAGACTAAGGGCTACCGGTTTATCGAAGGCAGATATTCTGCGCGGCGGACGCACCAAGGAGGAGATAAAGGAGCTGGAATCGGAAATCAGTTGCACGGTATGGCTCACAGCCATGCTCCTGAAAGAAGATCGGGAATGCATAGACTGGCTCAGCGAGGCCATGACCTCGGAGAACAACGCCAACCGCATGACGCATCCTTTCTTCAGGGCCATAGCCAAAAGCGGACACCCCGGACTGCTTGAACTCGAAGGGAAACTGCTGCTTGCCGCACGGTTGCAGGAAGGGTTGCGGCAGGCCATCGTAGAGACAATGGACGAAGGCCGGACTGAAAGCTACATTCATCTGCTACAAGTGATTATAGATAACGGCCTTCAGCGCTATGCGGCGGTGAAACGCGGGCTGGCCGTGACTACAGGCCTTGACGAGAGTGAGGCATCGGAACGTATCAACGACAAATACGTTACCCTTGTCCACAAATACGTCAACGACCGCGACGAGGCACGTCGCGCCGTAGGGAGCCATGACGCAATGGAGATTTATCTCGGACTGTGGGCACTGGCGTTTTTCAATGCCGATGACGTGAAAGAGCCTATAAAGGAGCTGATAGTCTCTGCTCCCTCTTACCGGGTGCAGGCGGCGATGCTTTCATTAGAGACCTTGCAATATCCCCAGTTGTGCACAGAACTCGCTTCCGCAGCTTTACGTGCCCGCCATGATGACCATGCCATCATTGCCGGGGCACTGTCCCAATATCTAAGGAGGAATACCTACAGGTGGAATGACAATCAGCCATCGTTAAACGAATTTTTCTCCTCGCGCGACGAGGCTGAAGCCGATTTCAACATGCTCATCGGCATCCTCAATTCGATGAAAGAAGATGAGACTTTCTCGCCATACGTCTTTCCATGGAACTCGATGGTTCTCCGTCGGAGCAATCTGGCAGAAAGAGTAGCCGACATAGCCTTGATGCTCGACACTCCGGAATATATCGAACGGTCGCTCGACTGCCTGGGATTCATCGACTCATACCCTCGTGCCGGGCGGATAAGGCTGATGATGCACAAGGCCGAGAGCCGACCGCTGATTGAATTTGCCGTCAAGGGCATGGCCGACCGAGCCACAGAAGTCCGCGAAGCCTGCTGCGAGATAGCCATGCGGCTGCATAAGGAAGGGCGACTGACCGACAGCGATTACCGCACCATGGAGGACTTCCTGAGGCTCAAGGCTGCCAATATGCGCATAGCGATTATTGACATACTCTCGTCACTGACTGATACGGAAGCCACCGCGTCGGTCAGCCGTCTTCTTGCTGACAAGACTGCCGACCGCCGTCTTGCCGCCCTTGACATCATCAAGCATTGGATTGACAAGGGAGAACGGACTGACATCGTCCAATCCCTGTTGCCGGAGGTAGAGGGCATACGCAAGCCTTCGTCCAAAGAGAAGGTCCTCATAAGCCATATCATCGAGTCGGCAACCGGCGGCTCAGACACCTATAATGCCGCCAACGGCTTCGGCCTCTACAATCCCGCCGATGAACTGAAACTTGATATCCGGGTTCCGGAGAACTTCGACATAGAGAAAGCGCTGACCTTCGATGACGCGAACCGTCCCAAGGAAATCATGTGCAAGGTTATGAAAATCATCGAGGAGAACGCCGATTACGAGTTCAAGGACTCCTGGGGCGAGACCGTTCGTCTGGGCAACTCGGTGAAAATCGAACGATATGGCCGCGGTCTGAAAGCACTGGCAAAGCCCGAGATGTGGCGCGAGTTTTACGAACGCGAGATGAACTCCCCGGAAGATTTGCTCCGGCTTTCGCTTGCTGTCAATGACTGGGGCGAATACGATGAGCCGTTCTTCCCGCTGTGTGAGCGGATTCTTGGCAAGGCGTTCCATCGCGAATCACTGATGGACGAGCTGAAGGATCTGCCGTATTACGGACCGGCATTCGATGTGTGCCGCTGCCTTGAAGATGAATATGCCGGAGCGCCTGAAAACCTGCGTACAGCTACCGACATACTGTCTGTTGTGGTATCGACTGTAAGCCCTGACGAGATGGTGCTTACATACGATGATGGCACTTATCGCGGAGTGAGGGAACATGATATCTTCCATGTATGGCCATTCGGCCTGCTTACGAAGATACTGATGGAGAATGCCCTCCGTTGCGACGATTCCCTCTTCTTAGATTCCCTGGCCGCCCGATACGGATATTACCGCAAGCTCGGTTTCAAGAAAGACTTTCATCCCGTGAATCACGGAGAATACCTTCGTTTGTGGAACCTGGGCAAAATGACCGACAGTGAACTGTGGCATGAGATGATGGGGCGTGAGGATTCGCCCCGGGCGGTAGAAAACTTCACGGCCCGCCTGTCCGAAGCCCCCAAGCATTATCAGTGGCAAAAAGAGCTTGATGCCCTCACTCCCGAACAGAGCACCGTAGTCAGAAAAGCCGTTGACCGCATTCTGGAAATAGAACTTCAGCGCGGAGACACTCCCACAATAGTCACCCCTCTCGCCTGCCACATTCAGGTTGTCACCGGAATAGATTACTTCATCCGTATTCTTACCGGCATGGACAAGGATAAACCCACCTGCTACTGCGGAGACGGCAAGAGCAAGCGTGATATGTTCTCGCATCTGCTTCTTGTGAGCTGTCCTGCCGAAGGTGACACCGCCGAAGAACTTAAGCGCAGGGCTGCCGAAGCGGGCATATCCGACGAACGCCTTGTCGAGGCCGCCATCTTCTCTTCGCGCTGGCTGGAACTGACCGAAAAGGCTGTGGGATGGAAAGGGCTGGAGAGTGCCGCCTACTATTTCCTTGCACATACAGGCGACCGCCTCTCCGACAACATGAAATCGCACATTGCCCGCTATACGTCGGTGCCTCCCGAAGACTTTGCCGATGGCGCGTTCGATCCCGTATGGTTCAAAGAGGTTTACGGCCAGCTCGGTAAGAAACGTTTTGAAGCGGTGTATGATGGAGCCAAGTATATCTCGGAAGGTAACCGCCACACCCGTGCCCGCAAGCTCTCCGATGCTGCCCTTGGCATACTGAAAGCCAAGGATGTGCAGAAGGAGATTGCGGAGAAGCGCAACAAAGACCTTGTGGTGGCATACGGTCTTATCCCCCTCGGCCGCAACAAGCTGAAAGACCTGCGTCAGCGTTATGCAGCGCTCAGCCGCTTTCTGAAAGAGAGCAAACAGTTCGGTGCACAGCGTCAGGCCAGCGAGAGCCGTGCCGTGAAGCTCGCGCTCGACAACCTTGCCCGCACCGCCGGTTTCGGTGACTCCGTCAGACTGACATGGAGCATGGAGGCAGACCTCGTAAAAGAGGTAGCCGAATATCTGTCTCCCAAGGAGATTGACGGCGTTATGCTTTGGATAGAGCTTGGTGAGGGATTGCCAGAACTTATCGCGGAGAGCAAAGGGAAACGACTCCAGAGCATCCCGGCCCGGCTCAAAAAAGAGAAATATGTGGTAAAGATGCGCGAGGTGTACGGTCAGTTGAAGGACCAGCATGTACGTGGCCGTGCCCTGCTTGAGGCAGCCATGAATGACGGTTCGGAGTTTACCGGCGAAGAGATTGCCGGGCTGCGCGAGAACCCGATTATATGGGCGCTGTTCTCCCGCCTCGTCCTGGTCGGCGACAGCGGAATGTCAGGCTTCCCCGGCGAAGACGGAAGTTCACTGGTGTCGGCATCAGGTGAAACCATACCTTTCTCTTCAGACGACAGGCTGCGCATAGCCCATCCATACGACCTGATGACCGCCGGTGTCTGGAGCGACTATCAGTCGGCCCTGTTCGACCGCCAGTGGCGGCAACCCTTCAAGCAGGTGTTCCGCGAGCTGTATCTGCCGTTGGAAGAGGAGAAGGAGCAGTCGAAGTCGATGCGCTATGCAGGCAACCAGATTATGCCGGCGCGGACTGTCGGCGTCCTGAAAAAACGCCAATGGGTGGTTGATTACGAGAACGGCTTGCAGAAGGTGTGCTTCAATGGCGATGTCACGGCTGTCATGTATGCGATGGCCGATTGGTTCTCTCCGGCCGACATAGAGGCTCCGACGCTGGAATATGTAGCCTTCTACGACCGCCGCAGCTTCAAGGAAAAGAGAATAAGTGATGTGCGCCCGGTGGTGTTCTCCGAGATTATGCGCGATGTTGACCTTGCTGTGAGCGTGGCCCATGCCGGAGGAGTCGATCCCGAGACGAGCCACTCCACCATAGAGATGCGCCGCGTCATCGTGGAGCACTCCATGCCTCTGTTCGGCCTCGACAATGTAGAGGTTGTCGGCAACTTTGCCAAAATCAAAGGCTCGCTCGGCAACTACAACATCCATCTTGGTAGTGGTGTCATCCACAAGGAGGGCGGTGCACAAATCGCTGTGCTTCCCGTCCATTCACAGGGTCGGGGGCGTATCTTCCTGCCGTTCCTTGACGAAGATCCCAAAACTGCTGAAATCATATCCAAGATACTGCTTTTTGCTGAGGACTCCAAAATCAAGGATCCCTCGATTCTCAACCAGTTATAAGCCAAATCAAAAGAAGACGTGACAAGAAAAAAGGGTGCAAACAAGAAGAAGCAAACCACACGGCAGAAATGGTACAGCCGTTTGCGTGAATGGGGCAAAGACCTGCTGTGGGCTTTGGCTTTCCTCGCCGTATATCTGCCGGGGAACTACCTGACGGGATGTACCCTTGTCGGTGGCATTCCGCCGGGGACAGAATGGATGGTGGTAGTAATCTGTATGGTCTTGTATTTAGGATGGGCATGGATAACGGACAGGGTGGAAGGTTGGAGCGGATTGCTGCTCCATGTCATCATCGGATGGATTGCCTGCTATGTGCTTATTCTTTTTCTTATCACTGTGCTCTTGGGTGCCAACTACCTGATTCCGAGTTCAGAACCTTACCAGCGTAAGGCTGTAGTCTGTTCCAAGAAGGAGGAAAATCATTACCGGCAAATGGCGCACAATTACATTGGCTTCCGCTTTCTGGACAATGGCGTCCGCTTTTATTATGATGCCAAGCAGAAAGAGTATGACCGTCTGCTACCGGAAGACACCTGCACGGTAACTTTCCGTGACGGCATTCTGGGATGCCCCGTCATTCTGGATGTGAAACTGGAAGGAAGAAAGAAGCTGGAACGCCTACCTCTTGAAAGGTTTCTGCAAGACTTAGAAATCAAAAAGAGAATAAGACAATAGTATGGGCAACAATGAATTATATGACAGGCTTGAATACGATGCCATGAAAACGGAGTGGCAATCATGGATGGTCGATACGGCACAAGCACTGCGCCATACGGACATCCACCGGTTTGGGACTTGGGCGGAACTTGAAAGGCTCTCGAAGAATATCCCCGCCATGCGATGGCTCGTGGGCAGGTTGGGAAGCTATGGCATAAATCCATCACCTGTATCTCCGGCGAAGGCTACCTTGTATGTCCTTGCTTGCTACTGTCCCGACAACCGCGTACTGGGTTATGTCGTGGATACCCTGATGCTCTGTTACCGGACAAGCGACAGTAAGGGGATGCTGATGTGTGCCCGGATACATTCGGTTGTGAACAAGAATGAGGAATATCCACACCTGAACGGACTATACAACATAATGATGGGCTTCTTCCTGAAAGAATTTGCCCGTTTTCTCGGTCCTGAATGGCAAGGTGGCAGCTTCATGACCGGGGATGACTTCCGTGAGGCAGAACGGTATCTGCCAGACTTCAAGGCTTCAGGATTCAGGGAGATGGTACTGGCAAGGGCTACCGGACAAATTACGGGTGAGGAACTTGCCAAGCGGTGCCACATGTCGAACACCGCTTTCCGAGCACATTTCAAGGACACGTTCGGGATGCCGGTATCCGGTTGGCTGCGTGAGCGGAAAAAGGAACGGATCATGCACTTTCTGCTTCACACAGACTTGCCCATATCGAAGATAAGCGAGCATAGCGGGTTCCGGAACGATTCCACATTCTCGGAATACTGCCGCAGGAACTTCGGTTCAGCCCCTTCGGAAATACGGAAAAGGCACACACCTGACAGAAACATGAAGTAATACGACAGAAACCGGAACAAGAAAACCGCCGGCCTTTCGTAACTTTGCGCTTCGCACAATATGTTGTAAGCCAATGGACAGGAATGGACGCTCTCCCTGTACCATTGAACCGACGCAGTGCGGCAATAACTTGAAAAATGAGGAAGGCATGTCGATCCAATATAAAATACTTTTCGGATATTTCATATCAGCGGCGGTCATCGGAAGCATGGTCGCCGTTTTGTTTCATGAACGCAGGCGGGTACAGGAAATAGAAAAGGAGGCGATGGAAGTATGGCAGGTGCAGCACGATATAAGCACAGTCCAGCGGCACATCACGATTCTTGGCACTTATGGTGAAACTGCCCTCGCTTGGGACAAGGAAGACCTTGACCGCTATCACTTGCTCCGCCTGCATGTCGATTCCATGCTGCAAGCCATGCACGGTGGGAGCAATGAATTCGTCAGCCGGGAGCAGATAGACACGCTCCGCTGCCTCTTGGCAAGCAAAGAGGAACATTTGTGCCAAATCATGCAACTGGTATCGAAGCAAGAGGAATCCGAAGACCTGCTGTTCAGCCGCCTGTCTTCGGAAGCCCGTCCCCATACCGTCACCCGCAAGAAAAAAGGCATCGCCGGACTGTTCGGGGCAAAAGAAACGGTACAAGTTCCGACCTCCGCATCAGCCACTCTCCAATCCTTGAACACCCGGCTTTACTCCATGCAGCAGGAACGTCGGAGAAACATGGACGTTTATGCCGACAGCCTGCGCAACCACAACAAGAACCTCAACCGAAGATTGCTATCGCTGATAAACGCAATGAATGACCGGACGGAACAGGTACTCGAAACCAAGGAGCGGCAACTCAAAGCCTCCCATGAGCAATCCTTATTCGTCGTCACATGGCTAGTCTTGTCAGCGGTCATGCTGCTTGCCTTTTCCTACCTGATAATACAGCGCGACCTCAAGCAGAAAGCGCGTGGCAAGATGAATATGGAGAAACTGATAAAGGAACTCTGCCTCTCGGTCCAAAGAAACGAGGAGCTGATCGCCTCTCGCAAGAAAGCCATGCACACCGTCACCCATGAACTGCGTACACCGTTGGCGGCAATAACCGGTTATGCGGAGCTGATGGAAAAGGAGCATGACGCGGGCAAAATCGGATTGTACGTCCAAAACATCCGGCAGTCTTCCGCCCGGATGCGTGAAATGCTCAACGCCCTGCTGAGTTTCTTCCGGCTGGATAATGGCAAGGAGCAGCCCAAGTTCTTCCCGTGCAGGATTTCTGCAATCACGCGCACCCTCGAAACCGAATTTATGCCCGCCGCCATGGGCAAGGGGCTGGTTCTGACGGTGAGAAGCCTTGCGGATGCCGTCGTGCTGACCGACAGGGAGCGAATCCTACAAATAGGAAACAATCTACTGTCAAATGCCATCAAATTCACTGATAACGGCGGTGTATCTTTGACGACGGACTTTGATAACGGAATCCTGACAATCATTGTCGAAGATACGGGTACGGGCATGACCGACGAGGAACAACAACGGGTGTTCGGTGCGTTTGAACGGCTGTCAAACGCCTCCACAAAAGATGGCTTCGGTCTGGGACTTTCCATCGTACAGCGCATCGTGGCGATGCTTGACGGCACAATCCGGTTGGAAAGTGAGAAAGGCAAGGGCAGCTGTTTCATTGTGGAAATCCCCATGCAGACAGCCGAGGAACAGCCGGAACAATCCCGTCAAGGATATGTCCGCCAAAATGAGGAATATCATGAGGTAATAGCCATCGACAATGACGAGGTTTTGCTCCTTATGCTGAAAGAAATGTATGCCCAAGAAGGAGTACACTGCGATACCTGCACCGACGGTGCGGAACTGATAGAACTGATACGAAAAAAGGAATACAGTCTGTTGCTTACCGACCTGAACATGCCGGAAATCAACGGCTTCGAGCTGTTGGAACTGCTGCGCACCTCCAATGTGGGCAATTCAAAGACTATCCCGGTAGTCGTGACAACCGCTTCGGGCAGTTGCAGCAAGGAGGAACTTATAGAACGGGGATTCGCCGGATGCCTGTTCAAGCCGTTTTCCATATCGGAACTGATGGAGGTTTCAGACAAGTGCGCCATGAAAGGCAACAGGAATGAAAAGCCGGATTTCACCTCCCTGCTGTCCTATGGCAATGAAGCCGTCATGCTGGAGAAACTGATAGCGGAAACCGAAAAAGAAATGCAAGCAATCAGGGAAGCAGGACATAAAAAAAATCTTCAAGATCTGGATTCCCTTATACACCATCTGCGAAGTTCGTGGGAGATACTCCGCGCCGACCAGCCATTAAGGGAACTTTATAAACTGCTTCATGGGAGTGCCGCTCCAGATCATAAAGCACTGACCGATGCAGTGACTACCGTATTGGATATGGGCGCGGATATTATCCGATTGGCAAAAGAGGAAAGGAGAAAATACGAAAATGGATAAGACAAAAATCATCGTGGTGGAGGACAATATCGTATATTGCGAATTTGTCTGCAACTTGTTGACACTGGAGGGATTCCGTACCGTGCAGGCATTCCACCTCTCGACAGCAAAGAAACTGCTGCAACAAGCGACAGAAAACGACATCATAGTTTCAGACCTGCGTCTTCCTGAAGGCGATGGTATCGACTTGTTGCGCTGGATGCGCAAAGAAGGCATGATGCAGCCGTTCATTATCATGACCGACTATGCCGAAGTACATACGGCAGTCGAAAGTATGAAACTCGGTTCGTTGGACTATATACCTAAGCAACTTGTGGAGGACAAACTCGCCCCTCTGCTCCGTACCCTATTAAAAGAAAGAAGTATCGGAAGAAACCGTATGCCGGTGTTCTCCCGTGACGGTTCGGCTTTTCAAGCCATCGTGAAACGAATAAGGCTGGTGGCTCCCACTGACATGAGTGTGCTGATATTCGGAGAGAATGGCACTGGTAAGGAGCATATCGCACACCAACTGCACGACAAAAGCAAACGGGCAGGAAAACCGTTCGTTGCGGTGGACTGCGGTTCACTCACCAAAGAACTTGCGCCATCGGCTTTCTTCGGACACGTCAAAGGAGCGTTCACAGGTGCGGACAACAGCAAGAAAGGTTATTTCCATGAGGCGGAAGGTGGCACATTGTTTTTGGACGAAGTGGGTAATCTCGCTATGGAAACCCAGCAGATGCTTCTGCGCGCCATACAGGAGCGGAGATACCGCCCGATAGGAGACAAAACGGACAAGAGTTTCAACGTCCGCATCATCGCCGCCACCAACGAGGATCTGGAGACGGCTGTGAATGAAAAACGATTCCGGCAAGACCTGTTATATCGTCTGCATGACTTTGAGATAACTGTCCCGCCGTTGCGCGACTGTCAGGAGGACGTCATGCCGCTGGCGGAGTTTTTCCGAGAGATTGCGAACAAAGAACTGGAATGCGACGTTATCGGATTTGATGGCGAAGCCCGTAAGACATTACTGACCCATGCTTGGCCGGGCAATGTCCGTGAGCTTCGACAGAAAATCATGGGTGCGGTGTTGCAGGCGCAGACCGGACTTGTCACGAAAGAACATCTGGAACTTGCCGTGACGAAACCGACTTCACCCGTCAGCTTCGCCCTACGCAACGACGCGGAAGACAAGGAACGGATTTTGCGTGCGTTAAAGCAAGCGAACGGGAACCGCAAGATTGCCGCCGAACTGCTCGGAATAGGACGTACAACGCTATACAGCAAGCTGGAAGAGTATGGGTTGAAATACAAATTCAGGCAATCATAGCCGGTAATTCACTGAATTTAGCTATCTTTGCATGAACATTTGAAGGTAAACGGCGATTGGGGAACCTTTCGCCGCCGATATATAACATAAGACCGCAAGGCGTCCTAATGGAAATCTGGTAAATTGACACTACGGAGACGATTGCGTGATGCTTATGCTATGCCTACGCATAGCGTGCATTCACGTACTCTCCGTAAGGGCTTTACCAGAGCCTCCATTAGAAGTAGTGTGGATTGCACGCTACTTTTTTGCTCCTTGCCCAATGAAAGAAAAAGGCTATGGGTAAAGTTCAGATTCTTGCCGTCCTCACGATGGACGGGTGTCATTCTTCAGAATTATATGGCAAAGCGTATGCGGATTTACGCCTTGACCGCTGCGATATTGACAAAATAAGGGAAAACGCGCTTTACCATATCACGCCGGACTACTCCATCTCCATGTTGGACGAATGGCGGAAAGACAATACAAACATCTGCTATCTCGCAGAAGCCACTCCCGACAATTCGGACTATATCAACGGGCTATTGCGTATGCGGGTGGTGGATGAGATTATCCTATATACCGTGCCTTTCATATCGGGAACGGGACGGCATTTCTTCAAGTCGGCACTACCTGAAGCACGCTGGACACTTTCCTCACAAAAGAGTTATTCCAACGGAGTATGCCGGAGCATCTATACACGTATGGAATCCGGGAAATAGTCGAAATGTTCCATAGAAGAACACTTTTATAATCCGTTTAATAAAGCAATGTTCTGAAAAAGAACATTTTAAGGCTGCCACAATTCATGTCGGATAAAAAATATCAATTTTTATTTCGCTGAAATCCAGTACGTTGTAAATACCGTGCCGGATTTTTTGCTTTTTGGTCGCGATTTTTGCCAATATTATTCATGTGCGCATACCGAAAACAGAGTGTAAAATTTCAAAATTGACAGGACATGAATTATTTTTTATTGGCGGAAACCGATTTCTTCCACCGGATAAACGAAGCCGGGGACTGCAATATGGAAAAAGCATACACGGCTTTCGCCACCCAAGTGATTGAACTATGTATCGGCAGCCCGGACACGAACCGGACCATCATCGCGTTGGCTTACATCGAAATCGAATTACAGCATCATCCCGTGCGTAACCTTCCCGAAGAAAAGAAGGAAATAGCCAACTATGTCAGCAAGGCTCTCTCTTTCGTAAGGAAGATGCAGAAGTTTCTTGCCGCTCCCCAAGTGCCGCCACTAATCCCTATCCAAACATCCACCGACAATACAAACGAAAATACCGCCTCCCCATTGCAATGGACGGGCAACGCCATCGACCTCGTGGAGCTGATATACGGCATCAACGAGATGGGATGTATCAACAACGGCAATATGCCGCTCAAACAGCTTGCCCCGCTCCTGTACAAGATATTCGGTGTGGAATCAAAAGACTGTTACCGTTTCTACATCGACATCAAACGCCGGAAGAACGAGAGCCGCACCTATTTCCTTGACAAAATGCAGGAAAAACTGAACGAGAAGATGCTCCGTGATGAAGAGATGGAGCGTATGAGAAGATAAACCGTGTCATATATGAATCAAGGGATGGTGATATGCTATCCTTTGATTTGTATAATACCAACACTTTCTCGGAGTTATAGCCCCGAATGTCAGGCAAAAACGTTACCTTTGCATATTGTTATTGATATGAATATGGGCATTGACAATCTAAATATAGTAGAGGTGCTTATAGCCGAGAAGGAAAGCGGACGGGTGGAGTTCAAGGAAACCACCGGTCAGTTGGAGCGTGGCATGGAAACGCTTTGCGCCTTTCTGAACGGAGAAGGCGGAACGGTATTGTTCGGCGTGAATGACAAGGGAAAAATCATCGGTCAGGAAGTGAGCGACAAAACAAAGCGGGACATAGCCGATGCCATCAATCGTCTGGAACCGGTGGCTGCGGTACAAATATCCTATGCTCCGATACCAAACAGTGAGAAGAAGGTAATTGCTTTTCGCGTTGAAAATTCAAAGAACAACCGTCCGTTCTCTTATAAAGGAAGACCATATATGCGGGTGGAAAGCGCAACCACGACGATGCCGCAGGCTACATATAATGACTTGCTGTTGCAACGTGACGGCAACCAATACCGCTGGGAACTTTTAGAAAACAGAGACCTGACTTTGCAGGACTTGGATGTCAATGAGGTGTTGAAGACCGTAAGGTTAGGTATAGAATGCGGTCGTCTGCCGGAGGATACAGGTACTGATGTCCCTGTCATATTGGAAAAGTTCGGATTACAGAAAAACGGGGTGTTGAACAATGCGGCAGCCGTGCTGTTTGGAAAACACGAGCGTATGGAATATCCCCAATGCCTGCTTCGGTTAGCGCGCTTCAAAGGCACGGACAAGACTGTTTTCATGGACAGCCAGCGCATTCATGGCAATTTTTTCCAATTGCTCAACGTAGCGATGGCATTTATATTCAAGCACCTTTCCTTATCCGGTACAACAGACACTTTGGAACGGGAGGAACATTTGACCATTCCGTATAAGGCAATAAGAGAAGGGGTCGTGAACAGTCTTACACACAGGTCGTACAAAGAAGCCGGTGGTTCAGTGGGCATTGCCATTTATGATGACCGTGTAGAAATTGAAAACTCCGGAACATTTCCACCCAACTGGGATGCAGAGAAAATGAAGTCAGAGCATGAATCGAAACCACAAAATCCATTATTGGCAAATGTCCTGTACAAACGAAAGGTTTTGGAAAGCTGGGGACGCGGCATCGGACTGATGATGTCCGAATGCCGCAAAGCCGGATTACCTGAACCGGAATACAAGATATGGGCAGACAGTGTAACGCTGATATTCAGATGTGAGGTGTCGAACCGACCAAGTACCGACCAAGCACCGACCAAGCACCGACCAAGCACCGACCAAGTATTTGCATTGGTGAAAGTATTGAATGAACGTGAGTTGTCCGTAAAAGAAATAATGGAGGCATTGGAGTTGAACCATCGTCCGACATTCAGAACAAACTACCTGCATCCGGCATTGAATGAAGGGTATATTATTCCATTGTATCCGGAACAACCGAGCCATCCGAAACAGAAATACCGCCTTACGGAAAAAGGCTTGGAATTGTTGAAACAGCAATAGGCATGGCAAAAAAGAAGAAACA
>JAGAPR010000002.1 GCA_017623155.1 Prevotella sp.
CCCGGCCAATGCCCTGCATTGCTCGTTCAGCAGATCGTTGCGCTTCTCTATCCGCGACACCAAGGCATACCAACGCATGCGCAACGCCTTGGGACATTCCACGCCACGGACATGCAAACGCTCGACAGCAAAAAAACCGACTCCTATCAACGCCTGACGCTTGCAGAACTCAAACAAAGCATGCCAGTCGCCATCGGTAATTTCGGAAGGAAAAGAAGAACACCCGCCAACGGCCAAGCGCAAAAAGTCAAAGCAAAACTTGTTTTTCATAAAAGCACAACAATAAAGCGAAGCCCATAGATTGCACTGCATTTAGTGCAATTTATATCAAAAACTGCACTTATTGTAGTGCAAATTTGAATAAATATGAGTATATTTGCACCAGAAAAAGTATATAGAGGTATAATCTCATGGAAAAGTTACAGGCAACATTTGATAAATTGCTGAGAGAAACCAGCACAAAGTTCCACAGATATATGTATAGTCGGATTAATTGGGATATACGTATGATAGGTCTTATCGGGCCTCGTGGTATAGGTAAAACAACTTTGGTGTTACAACATATCAAGGAACAGTTGCCACGAAACGAGTCGCTTTATGTACAGGCAGAAGACTTTTACTTTGTGTCCCATCGCCTGATTGACCTTGCCGGTGAGTTCGCACGATTAGGAGGAAAATATCTGTTCATTGACGAAATACATAAATATAAAGACTGGTCACGTGAACTGAAACTTATTTACGACTATTATAGTGAGTTGCATATAGTGTTTACCGGCTCTTCCGTTCTTGACATATCCAAGGGAGCCTTTGATCTCAGTCGCAGGGCTTATGTCTATGAGATGCAAGGGCTGTCATATAGGGAATACTTGCAGCTGTTTCATGGCATCACTCTTCCCGTATACAGTCTTGACCAACTGCTGCGTAATGAAGCGGAGATACCAGAAGGCTTCCTTCCACTGCAATACTTCTCTGATTATCTGCGTCATGGTTATTATCCGTTTGGCAATGCTGAAGATATTGACAGATATGTACAGCAAATAGTTAATGCAACCCTTGAAACAGACATACCGCAATATGCGGAGCTCTCGGTCGGTACCGCAAGAAAGTTGAAGAGGCTTCTTGCCATTATTGCCCAAAGTGCTCCTTTCAAGCCAAACATGAGCCAAATAGGAGGACAGCTGGAGGTGTCGAGAAATAATATCGCAGACTTATGTGTATTACTTGAAAAATCCGGACTCATAGGACAGTTACACACATCCACCCAAGGCATACAGGGACTTGGTAAGGTTGACAAAATATATTTAGATAATACTGTATTCATACATGTCCTTGGCAATCCTCATGTGGAGATAGGTACTGTACGTGAGACATTTTTCTTCAATCAAGTCCGTATCGCCAAATCCGTAGTATCATCACCGATTTCCGATTTTCTTGTTGACGGTCAATACACATTTGAGGTGGGAGGCAGGAAGAAAAAGCAGAAACAGTTGCAGGATGTTCAAGACGGATATGTTGTAAAGGACAATATAGAAACCGGCTATGGCAACATCATTCCGCTATGGTTATTCGGAATGTTGTATTGATGCGTTTATTTTCCTTTGCCTAATCTTCACTGCTATACATAATCTTTAACTTTTGTTTCGCAGCTAAGGTTGAAATTCTAAAATATAGCATAGCCATAAATTGAAGAACTTACAATAACTACTAATTAAAAAATCAAAGCACCCATGTATCAATTTCTTCGTACACTTTCTCCATCGCTTTTACCATGTGCTTCATAAGGAAATTATCCCTCACACGCTCATGGGCTGCGATAGAATATATCTTTCTTAGTTCATTATCTGTAACCAACTTGTCTATTGCTGCTGCATATTCCCGATCCAGATTGCTGTCTTGCGGAACTTCAATGCCAGTCACGCCATCCTTATTCACCCAGTTCACTCCACTGCCCTCGATTGTGAACGTGACCGCAGGGGTATAGCAATACATAGCTTCAGCCAATGCAACACCAAAAGCTTCATTCTTTGTAACCGAGGGGAAAGCAAAAACATCAGCAGCATACAAATGGCAACGCAGGTCGTCATCTGATAACTGGCCTACAAAATGTATGCGGCGGCTTCCCCGCCTCTCTGCCTGAAACTTCAATTTCTCTGTCAAAGGGCCTCTACCGCCTATCACTATCACGCAGTCTGATTTCATAAACCGCTCAGCCTCTATCAGATGAGGCAAGCCTTTATATCTCGTATGTCTTCCCATGAAAAACACTATCGGCTTTCCTCCATATCGCTCCCGAATCTCCATTATACGTCTTTCGTCTTCCGGTCGCTTCTCAAACGAACTGTCTTCTATTGCATTCGGTACAATCCTCACTTTATCTACCACATCGCGCAACGGTTTGGAACCATCACGATACTGAGGACTTGTCACAACAATACGGTCAGCTCTCTTTATGAGCCACTTCTCCCAAGGACGTACCGCCCAATAAAGATACCACTGGCGTATGATGTCCATGTGCCAATGGAGCACCAGTCTTACATTTCTCGGCATCACCATCCTCAACAGGATGGCAGGAAACGGATTTGCCCAATGGAACTGTATCACATCCGGCTTCTCGGCAAGTATAGCCCATTGCAGACCGTTCTTATAAGACATCGACAATGCCTGACGTGCAATATTGACAAAAGCACCGGCACGATATACACGGTGTCCGTTCACATCATCCACGGCATTAGCCTTACCGTCGTTGAAGCATACGACACTTGTCTCATGCCACGGCATACGCTCAACAAGATATTTACAGATATTCTCTACTCCGCCCATGTAGGGGTAGTAGTATTTGGAGATGTGAAGTATTCGCATCTTAATATAGTCATCTAATTTAAATAAAATGTTAGATTAAAAGACAAGGTAATGTCATGTAAACTCACCTATTACAACTTCAAAACCTGTTAATAACGTATTTAATTTATGATATGCCTCTGTTTAAAGAAACCTTTACCCTTGATCAAACCGTGCAATTTCCACAATGATTCTCTTCTACTTAAATCAAAACATAACGTATTAATAATACAATTCTTTACTACATTAACATTCATATAAATCATAAGGGAAAACAGCTTTTTGCTTCTCTCTCAATTCATGTAAATTTGGTAAATCAGGAGGAGCTATTTTCAATATTTCGCTTAAATTCTTAGCAATTGGGAATGTGTATCTACCCGTACTATAATACCAATCACTATATTTTAATAGTGGCTCAACTGTTGGCTGATGCATAAGAACAGGTACGCCATAAGATTCAGATATTATTATTCCATGCAATGAAGATGAAATGATTTTCTCACAACACATAACTTTATCAACAAACTCTTTATAATCACGAGTCTTTATATCTATCATTAATACATCATTGCGCTTAATGAATTTTTCATCGTCTTCTGATATAATCTTTTGTTCCTTGTGAATCACCACTCCATACTTATATATCTTATCTATCCTTGACGGTGTATATATTTCAGGTAAAATAATCACAGGATCTCCATATATTTCAGGAACAAAATACCCCATATCTACAAGCATTATACGTGAAACAGGTCCTCGGACTGAACGAATATCTAATTTTCGTCCTTTCACTCGATTAAGCATCGTAGCACAAAGGACACCACTTCCCCATACAGTACAATCTTGTAATCCTGCTGTTATTATACTGCCTACAGCATAAAGGTGTTTACGTCCATACACTTCTTTATCAAACGGTATATTACGTAAACTTAACATGTATTCAACAATCACACGTGAAAGTTCGTCACCAAGATTCGGCTTTTCATACCAATAATTCAAATTCACTCTATTATTCTTTGCCTTAGCACTAATATTGAAAAGAATGAATTTATTTCGAAATGGGAATAGTAACTTTATTAGAAAGTTCTTGAAACAATTGCCCAAAACTTTCTGTTTAAGGAATACATTAAAACTATTTGTTTGCATAAAATTTTACAATATTAATAAAATCGTTATATACATTACGTTGAATTGTTGCTATGTTATGATTTCTTACGCCACACGCCCATGATTTTTCCGAATATTCCATAATAAGATTGGGGTTCTCCACAAGCTCTATCAATCTATTCTTTATATTCTTTTCATCAAGTTCAACTATTCCAGCTTTATTTTCTTTTAAATATCTCATGGACGCAGTTTCACCACCCATTGCCAATATACATTTGGCATTATAAAAGTAATCTACCAATTTTGTAGAGAAAGACAATCTGAACATAAGTCTGTCTTTAGTATTTGTTGGTTCAACATGGATCAAGATATCGGCTTTCTTTAACGTATTCATCTTCTCCGTTTCAGAAATAGGCTCCATTAAATGTGAAGCCCCTACATTTAGTTGATATTTTATTCTTTTTGAAATTGGGGATAACGTAAATATTAAAAGTTCTAATTTCTTTTCTATGGAATTTATATCATTGATTGCTTCTACAATTTTTGCGAGAATTTTCCATCTTCCAGAACCTATATTACCCATATATATAAGCTTTAAAACGCTGGAAGATTCATTGATTGGGGGCTTCTTGTCAAAGTTAAACCCTTTATATAATAATCGACATTCTTTGTCGAAATATTGAGCATATTCCTCTTTCATTAATGATGTGATGGTGTACAAATATTCACTTCTTCTTGCACAAGCCCTTATAGCATAACGCTCTATGAATAATTTAATCCAAAATACAGGAGACCAACTTTTTTTATGTAGGGAATAATGATCATCCCAAGGATAAGTAACTAAGGGAATATTATGCTTGTCATGTAAATAAGACATAATATTATTCACAATGGGCATTCTTCCCAAAGGTCCAAATACCAAATCCGGATTAAAATCAACAATAAACTCATCCAAAGCCTTAGATTTCCAGTTTCCCATTAAACCAATCATATCCTGTATAAGGAGAAAAATATCCCATCTCATCCTTCTGGCAACATTATATGAAACAGAAAAATCTTCCCTATTGCCCTCACGAATCATAGAAAAGATCTCTTTACCTACATTTTTTCTAGTAAAAATGCTTTTTGCCAATTCTTTTTCTGAAATCTTAAAGAAGCGAGATACAATTTTGTTACAAGGTTTATCATCTCGTATATAAATATTGGCAAATTCAAGTTGGTCTTCCATTCCATGGAAAATATTACTTAATGTATTCCCAACCGAAATATCATCTCTCCAAGGATGATATGTTATTGTCAATATTTTTATTTTTCTATTCATATCTTCGTATTATACACTTTGTTTTACACCATCAAAGAACCATCTTTGTTTATCATCATTAAGCAATGATGATTATTATTTATAGTTCCTATTATATATCTCTTCTAGCAAGGAGCGGTAAGCACTATCATTTTAGACTCAAAACAAAAGAGTATTGTATATAATTAAATTAGGCTCTATTTGATAATCTTCCTTAAAAATAAAATAAGCTCTATCACAAGTCCTTTAATCGTGCCTTTTATCCCCAATAACTTTAATGAGAATAAAAATAGAGAAATCTCATTATTCTTAATAAAACAAGATTTAATTTTTTGTATCTCGTTTAAATCTAAGCTAATAAATTTCTTAATACAAGGTTTATATAAAGGTATCCCATGAGTCTTTGCTTTCATTGGGAAATAAATTATATTAGCTTCGTTATGTCCCTTTTTCAACAAAGTAGACTGAACAATATCACATTCCGACTTTGTCGGATACATATAAACAATATTTCCTTTACATATATTTGTTATATCATACCATTTTGAATACAGACAATCATTTTCATGTTTCAACAATAATTCTTTTGTCGGATATGCAAAATCATCTTTCAGAGAGAATTGCCCGGAAAAACAAAAACTACAACGTGCTTTAATCTCCCCACCTACTATTGCTGAAATATATCCACCGGCAGAACTTCCTACTGTAATAACATCGAAACCAAACGTTACTTTTTTCAAAAAAATAATGAGTTTATCTATATTACAAATTGTTTTATTTATACCTTCTACATAAAACTGCTTTCTTATATCCCTTACAAAAACATGCCTTTTAACATGGGGCAATCGTCTTTTATACCACTCAAAAACATTCTTCTGAAAAATTTTATCCTTAAAATTCTCTTCTGTTTCCGGGTAATAAACCCCATGACTTGAAAAATAAATACAACACAGTTTGTTCGTTACATGCGGATTATCTTCTATCAAAAAATTATCTTTCTCCAATTGTTCTTCTACAAAAGGACTTTTTACTGGGTCAAACATAAATCAAACTATTATTTCTTTATTCTCAATACAGAAAAAATATATTCAAAAAATATGTGTCTTGCATCTTTCATTAATAAAGATACTATTAAAACGAAACTCACAAGATAAAAGCAAAATCCCAAGAAAGGATTTCCCATAGTTCCACAAAACAAATACATACAGCTTAACGCAACAATAGCCAAAATTTCCTTTATTCCATATCTTAATCTTCTGTCTTTAAATTCACAAATAATTAACCAAATTAGCGAAACTATAAAAGTTGCAATCGCAATACTTATCATATTTCTAAAAATACCATAAAATGCCAAATCTAACAAAACAGCAATAACAAGCATCGTTATCATTTGTTTGAAATATACTTTTTGCTTCCTTTCTATTTTATATATATTAAGATACACTCCTTTTATTACAGTATGAATTGCCATGGCCGCAAACAACACAAAAATCAACCCAATTGCTTCTTTGTATTTTGGTAAATACATATTCACAATATACTGTGTCGGGAAACCTAATATTATGAGAAGAAATCCCCAACATGTAACCAAATTCTTAATAACTTTTATTCTATGATAATCGGTATACTTACATAAATAATTATACATAGAAAGTGTGACGGGAGATATAAAAGCATTGACGATTTGTTCCATACTGACAGCAAAAGCATATATAGCGAATGCTCTTTTATTTATGAAAAGTAAAACAACCCATCTATCTATTCCCGAAAAACAAACTGTAGCAAAATTACCCAACATGAGCAAGATACCTTGCTTTATATTATCTACTATATTTTCTATTACATTTTTTATCTCATTTATATTCACCTTATGCAATTCCAAACTGAAATAACAAAATAGACATAAAATACAAAGAACTGCTACTCTATTTGCAATATAAGGAATTGCATTATCATCAATACCTATATAAATAAGCAATAAATAGCAGAAAAAGACTACTATTATTTCACAGCTAAGTATCCATGAATATTTACCGAAAAGCCCCACCGCAGAATAAAAGTTCTTGAAAAATCCGAGTGTATTGAATGATATTATTCCTATCGAATAAGCCATTAATATTTCAGAACTTGCCATAAAACCCATACCCAATATAATAAAAGCAAAAAATAAAGAAAGTAAAATAAGACCTGTTAAATCAGTCTTGCATTCACTCTTTTGCACTTCACTAATATCTTTACCGCCATACTTTAAATATATCCCATCAATAATTCCTAAATGAAATAAACCTGCATAATTTATATATAGAATATATGTTTTCAATACAGCATATGACTCCAACGTCATAAACTTTGGCAATACTAAATTTATTAATGTTGATATTAATAAATATATAATATTTCCCAATATGATTTGCAATATACCTTTTTTCATTTAGCCAATCTCTTAAATAATTCTATTCCAAGAATAGGAAAAAAGCATCCTACAATAACATATATCAGCCTCAATTCTGGATGTGCGATAGGCCATATTGCATTTACTGATACATCTGTGTTGTTTATTATTCCATATATTCCATCTATAAGTTTAAAAGCAATAAAATGGTATGCCATAATATATAGACTATATCTACCACAAAGTTTTACTATATCTCTTACATATATAGATATTTTACTATTTGCTTGCATAAACACTTCTGATAAGGAAATGGAAAATATTAATCCTATAAACACTATCGGATAAAAAAGATAGCCACCATATATAATATTTCGACTTAGATCAATTTCTTGCGAAAAGTACTTATTCATAATTGTTATCAACAGAAAAGAAGCAACAAGCCAAATAACGTTTGTACTATTTCCTATTTCAACAAAACAATTATTTCTCATATATTTTCCTAAAAACATAATAGGAAGCATTAGAACTGATATATTAATATTATAATAATGCATATATTTATTCTCTGTCAAAAAAACTCCAATAATCATTGCCAGTATTATTATGAATACTTGCCTTCGAATAGATGTTCCAATAAATTTTATACATATCCAATATAAAAATTGAGTAAAACAAAGAAAAGGTATAAAATACATTGCATGAACAAATATTCCTGATGGCCTAAATAAGAGTATCCGAAATATTTTTGTGACTAAAACTTTTACTGAAATTACATCATTAATAACCACTAATTCATACCACAATGGCAATAACAACAATGAAGATAAAACAATGATTATAAATTTTATATACTTCTTCCATATAGATTTTAATAAAGATATAAATGTTTTATTTTCATTAAACAAAAATCCCGAACATAAAAAGAATACTGGTAAATGATAAATATATACAAAACGCTTTATATCTTCACTAATAACAGAAAAAAAAATATCTGTATTGAAAGCATGCCCAATAACAACAGATATAATCCCAATCCCTTTTAATATATCTAATTTTGAGTTTCTCATATATAGTTATATGATTTTGTCTTAACTTGATTGTGCTCCATGAGTAATTTTAAATAAGGCAATATAAATAAAAAACCAGATAAAAATCGCTGTTCCCAAGTAAATGAATATCCAAAATCAAATAAAAGAATAAATAGTATAAATAAATTTCTATTATTATATATGTTTTTCTTTATAAAACGTATGACAACATATGTATATGTTACTAACAACAATACACCTCCTCTCATCATATTTATCAAGTAACTACTGTCTATATACAAAAGCCATTTCCCCTCATATTTTATATCATAAAGACCTGTTGGAATATTTATATCTGTGATGAACTTTATACTTGAAGCCAAAGCTCCGTCCAACGAAAACCGTCCGATTAATCCATTTCTATCAGAAGACAATATCATTATTATTATATCTATATTAGATATAACAAGACCGGTAAACAACAACACTGACAATAAAATTATCAAAAACTTTGAATTCTTTTTACCTTGTTTTTTCATATATGTAATATACATCACAAATAATATTAATAAGAAAATAATACTACTATTACTTCTTAAAAAAAGCATAGACAGAATAAAACCAAGTATAAAAACCTTATTTATTACTTGACTTTTATAATACCTATCTCTTATGAATAATACAACAATAAACAATACATAATTAAATGCTGCAATAGAATGTGATACAAAAAAAGACACTGGCTTATATTGAAGCAACATATTATTTAAAAAATAATTAAGATGATCCACATAATAAATTCTCAAAAAATGGTTTAAGTATTCTATGTTTAGAATTGTTCCAAAACAAAACAATAGAATAATACTCATCATCAACATAAATAATGTGTCCCAAAACTTTGTCGCCTTTATTTTGGAGAAAGTAATATTACAACATATAATATTAGTACCATAAAGAAGCAAAACACCTGTTTTTAGTCTCCCCACGTAATTAACAGACGCATATTCAGAAAATATCAGAAGAATAAATAACGTGAAAAAACTAAAAAGTAAACGCCTTATATCGAATTTTCCTTCATATAAAATTATAAATAACGCTACTGCATCAAGAAAGAAAAAACAATTATATCGCATTTGCGGATTCATAGTAAACTCCGCTTGTGATGTAGGTAATATATAACCTATTATTAATAAAAATCCTAATATATTAGATATTAGCCCACTGCTTTTATATACACCCATTTTTTAGTATTATTTAGGTCGAACTATTCTTAATAATGCAGCTACTATGTTATAGCATTTATAATCTGATAGCAACCAAACCAGCCAAAGCATCCAAAAGTATGGATTATACTTTTTATGAAATAATCTTTTTGTTTTATATGGAATTAAAACTGAATATATCTTTTCCCAAATACTTCCATTAGCACAATCAATTTTATTATCTTTCAAGTAATAAAAAGACTTTATTCCTAACCTGATACAATACAAAAATACATCCGATTTATACTTACTTCCATATACTTTATCAAAAGAAGTAAACATCTTATTTACAAAATAAGAATAGTCTTCTAAAAAATGCTCGTTATATTTAGTGGATGTACTTACATTCAATCTTCTTGAATAGTCATATACGATATCGTTTGCTAAAATAGCATCCTTACAATATACCCCATACTCTATATTAAACATTGTGTCTTCCATTCCGAATCTAAATGTCTCATCAAAGCGTATACTATATTTCTCTATTATATCTCTTCTATATAAGCAGTTCCATATATGCAATAAACTTATATTTCTATCTATATTAAGTATTAAATCTATTATTTCTTTATCACCGATAGCTTTATCTCCATAACGATAAACTCTATCATTGATTATTTTACCTTCATTGTCTATCTGTTTCAATCTTTTTCCCGCAATAACTAAATCAAAAGATTTGGCATGTGATGCTTTTGCAAAAACAGAGTATGCTCCATTCACAATTTCATCATCTTGATCACAAAACGATATATAGTCGCCTTTTGCTGCTTTCATGCCTGCATTTCTTGCGGAACAGATTCCACCATTAGGCTTATTTACAATCCTTATCCTATCATCTAAACTTGCATATTTTTCACAGATAGCAAGACTATTATCGTTCGATCCATCATTGACAAGTATCAACTCTATCTCAACATCTTTTTCCTTTAAAATATTTGAGATGCTATTGTCTATGAATTTTTCGCCATTATAAATTGGCATTATCACACTTATCATAATAATTCAATTATTAAAAAACATCATTCTATTTTCACTACAAGCCATTAACGCTCGCAAACAACTATTCATTTTCACTCCGCTCCATGGCATACTGAAAACCATACCAGCTATCTGCGTCCATGCCATCCATACAGTTGTCTTCAAGCCATTTCACTATGTTCGTTTGTTGTGAGATATCAAATGTATATGAAATGTCGGAGACGGTATAGACAACTGTCCGCAAAGGGCCGTGGTCGTTGACTGTAAAAAAGTTCAAGGCTTCGCCATTTCCTTTTACTGCCTGCACCAATTCATACATCTCATGATAGTTTAAATCAAATGCCGACGATACAAAATCTTCTATGGATTTCGCTTTATATGTATATTCTTGCTCTTCGTCTGCCTGTTTGTTTTGAAGGCAGAAATAATAAAACGATTGCAGATGCTCTATCAGAATAATTTTATCGCTGATAAATTCTTCACGTTTTTGCTCATTCCATTCCGGATGTACATCATTAAGTATTGAAGCAAGGTCTTCTGAGATAATAGTATCTTCATAGATACATGATTCTCTGACAAAATCATACAGTCTCTCCGTGTCCAGCGGATGCGACGTGTCCGGGTACAGACTTAGCCAAAGAACCAATTTCCTCCTTGTCTCAGAATTCATGACTGTTATTTATGCCCGAAAGCCTTTATCAATTCTATTATATTTTCAAAAGGAATGGAAAGCGGGCTCTTTTCTTTTTCTTCCTCTGTCAATGACTTCGCTTCGTCGTCCGACGGCTCGTGCATCATTATATTGTCTATAAGCTGTGCCACATGCTCTTCGTTCTTCCGCCCATCCGAATATAATTCCATGGATGTTTGCAGAAGAGAGTCCTTGTATTTTATTTGGTGTATTCGCTCTGCGAAACGTACCAACTGACGTTGCGCCCTGTTCATCTGATATATAAAGGCCCACAGCAGACCGGCAGATAACGGTATTGGCAGATAGAGGATGATACATTTAGCCCAATTTTTGGGTGGAAAATCGGCATAAAGATTATTTATCAAAGTTGTTTCCCAAAATATTAATACTGCTACAACGACAACTATTAATGCGATATAAACATTAAACATAACGACAAGCCTTTTCTTTTCGCTCTGCAAGTCTTGTAGCATCTCCCCTATATTGGAAGACATCGGATTAAGTTTCTTTTTTAGTTCTTTTGCCTCGTCTTCGGCATTCTCCTTTTGAGCTATCTTCTTATTCAGTATCTCCAAAGCAGATTTAAGAGCAGAAAGCCTTGCCGTCATTTGTAAAATTTCCCGGTTGTCTACCTTGTCTTTGCCTTTCAGAACAGACAAATCCGATTCGAGGGTTGATATTTCTTTCTCCGTGTTTTCTTTTTGCAACACGAGATATTCCTTACTGTTCCTGACTGAATCACGGGCTGACATTTCCTTTTTATACACCTTTTCACCCTCGTCTACGATTTTATCCAATAGCTCTATTGTGGCGGTTGAGAGAGACTTGTCTTTCAATCTCTTTTGTATATCCAGTATAGTTTCGAACCGGGAGTATAGCCATGATACAGTATCTTCACAATGCTCCTCTTCCCGTAATTTCAACGAAAGATTTGATAATTTCAGCGCAAGCTGATTTTGATTTTTATCATATTCATTCCTGTTCCTTATGATTTTTGAACAGTTATCAAAGAGGTTTACTAAGCGATTCCTGTTTTTTATATAAGAATTCATGCTTTTCAAGAAGTTTATAAGCACTCAAACTAAGCCATCCCCCTCACCCTATTACCTCAAGATATTCCGGTTCTACGGTTGTGGATACGGCCATTATGCCGGTGAGCAGAACGACGAGTTGTTTTGAGCGTTTGCCGGATACTTTCACGAAAGAGCCTTCCACCATGTCGAGTGGTCCTCCGTGCACGCGCACTTTTGTGCCTCGGCTGATGTTGATGTCTTCGGGTTTGTAGAAGCGGGTGTTGTTGCTGTATTGTTGGCAGATTTTGATGAAGCTGTCCATGTCTTTGTCGCGCACGGTGATGTATCGCGGTGTGCTTTCCCTGCCGTTGACGATGAATTGCAGACTGTTGTATTTTTCTTGTTTGAAATCGATGATTTTGCGATATGAGGCACGCACGAATACGAGATTTGGTATTACGGGCACTAGTCTCAGTGATTTTTTCCCGTGGTATGTGCGCAAGGCATGTCGCTTGGGAATGAAATAAAGGATGCTGCCGTCGCCGGCCAGTTTGTCTTCGGCCTCTGTCTCATTCTTGTATATGCGCATGGCATACCACTTTTCTTCGTTGCTTTCTTCTGCTGTCATCGGGGTGCGGGAGGAGCGTGTTTTTTGCTCGCGGGACACATTCTCAGTTCATCCCAATCTTTGTATTGGTCTGTAACACAGTGACTTATATACAATATTACCAAGAAGTATATTCTTTGTATGTCTTCTTATATGGCCTATCATATAATAAAAGTACCCGTTCTCTCTCTAATATGGAGAGAGAACCGTGTGCAAAGATACATATTTAATTTAAAATAAAGCATAAAATCTTTTTAATAAATTTCATTTGTACAACAATTTGATACTTTGGGCACAGTCTAAACTCTTGTGTCACAAGACATGTCACTCCTGTTCTCTCTCCATATTAGAGAGAGTTTTTGTTATCTGTCATTTGTCGTTTATTCAAGTGCGTTCATAATTTCCAGATTTGCTTTGTCTATCTCCGATGCGTCTAACGATGCGAGATATATCCTTGTTGTTTTTTCCGAGCTGTGTCCCATAGCCTCGCTGATAACGGATAGTGGCACATGTTTTTCCTTTGCGATGGATGCCCAAGCGTGTCGGGCCACGTATGTGGTGAGCGGCCTTATCAGTCCCACCATGCAGCCGATGTCTTTCAGTTTCTTGTTTGTCAGGCGCAGTGCGCTTTTATACTGTCTGCGCTTGTCGTCGTCTGCGTTTTTTATTATCGGCAGCAGATACGGTCCGGTCTCCGCGGCGTATTTGTCGACGATGTCTTGCATCATGGCTTCCCATCTTATTTTGAGCATTTGTCCCGTTTTCCGGCGGTGATATGTCAGTATGTCGCCGTGCAGGTCTTTCTTGCGCAGATATGCCATGTCTACGAATGCCATGCCGCGGGTATACACCGAAAACATGAACAGGTCGCGGGCGAGGTCGAGCATGGGATGCCGTGTGAGGTCGAGTTGCTTTATGCGGCGCAGCACATCGAGCGACACGGCGCGCTTCACGGTCTTGTCGATGCCTGTATATACCTGTTTGAACGGGTTTGCGTTCTCGGCAAGTCCTTTGCTTGTCGCGTCATTATATATCGCCCGGAGGTTTCGCATATAGAATGATGTGGAGTTGATGCAGAGGTTGTTTTCTTTGAGATAGTTTTCGTATGCCACGATGACGCAGCTGTCGAGTTCGGCTATCGGCAGGTCTTTGTTGTTGCGGAAGCGGCAAAAACTGTTCAGTGCGTATGTATACCGTTCCGATTTCTGACGCTTGTCCATCTGCAACAGCAATGCCGCCTGCCGTCGACCGAACGCGATAAAACCTCCGCTTCCATCTTTCCTGCGATATTCTGCGCAAATGTCGGCCGCCGTATATGTGGGCGAAGAGCGTTCCAGCCGCTCTACGATACGTCGCAGGCGCAGCATGCTCATGCTCAAATCGCGTTGCAGTTCATCGAGATACTTCCGGCGGTGTATGCCCGTATCGCCGGGGATGATAATCTCGGCGCGCTCATTGTCCCATTCTGCCTGCGCGATGCCGTATCCGGAGTTTATAAACCTTGTGGCACGGTTGCAAGTCACTTGATAATACAACGTTCCCTTGTTTCTGTCGCACGAAGACATCCGCAGTTTTAATCTTATTGTTGTCATATTGTTTTTGTTAATTAAGCCGCTCATCGAATTAAAGAAGTTAAGGAGTTAAGAAATTAAGAAGTTAAGCCGATACTTTCTGAATAGCACAAGTTAAAAAACATAAAAACATCGCGCATTTGTTAAAATCAAAAAGTGCGACTTGAAGTCACCGTTTAGAAAAAATCGAGAATTTAAACTGACATTTTCGTGTCATTATTTGAGGGTTAAGATGCAATTATTCGGGTTACGGCATGAAATTCGGTCGTTTTTGCTCTGCAATAAGGCCGTAATTGCATTGCATTTACGGCCTTATTGCGTTCCAATTACGGCCTAATTGGAATGCAATTACGGCCTAATTGGAAATGAGTAGGGGCTGTAGGGTTTGTAGGAAAGGTAAATTTTGTAGATAACAGGCTGATAAACAATATTTTACGCTAAATACTCTGAGAATGCGTTTTTTTCGCCGAGGAAATTATTTTTTGAAAAGAACGCAATTACAAGGCCTTATTTTGTAAATATAATATCAAAATATTAACATTTTTGAGATATATTAAGTTAAGTTAAATTACAATATTGCTGTCCGTCAAAAAATAATATAACGTCATATCCACCACAAAAAAATCAATTACATCGGGTTTGCAAAAGGGCTTCTAAAAATATCCCCAAAAACAACCGGCAGGGGGCATATTTTGCGCAAGAGTCTTATTTTGACACACTTTCGAGCCTCAATTCGTTGAACAACATGATTTTTATCATTTTATGATTATTATATCGTGATAATTATAAAATAATAATTATCTTTGCAAATACATCGGAACAAAATAAATAAATCATGGCAGATATAAGACATACAAACCCGTTTATACTGAGAGGATATGCCGGAAAAGAATATTTCTGCGACAGGATTGAGGAGACCAAAAGACTGTGTGAAGAAATCGCCAACGGCAACAACGTGGCCATCATAGCCGAGCGTCGCCTCGGAAAAACCGGCCTGATATATCACCTTTTCAATAGGCCGGAGATAAAAAAACGATACTATACGTTCGTGATAGACATCTACGCAACGAAAAACATACAGGAGATGGTGAACGAAATAGGACGGAACATCCTCTCGGAACTCAAACCCATGGGCACGAAAGCCGTGTCGCAGTTTGTCAACATGCTGCAATCTCTGCGCTCGCAGATAACATTCGACGCGGCCGGCACCCCGACATGGAACGTCGGATTGGGCGACATCAGCACGCCCGACGTCACTCTCGACGAGATTTTCCGCTACCTGTCTGCGGCCGACAAGCACTGCATAGTGGCGATAGACGAATTTCAAACCATCACCACTTATCCCGAAAAAGGCATTGAGGCACTGCTCCGCACGCACATCCAGCACTGCCACAACGCATCTTTCATTTTCTCGGGCTCGCGCCGCACAATGATGAGCGAGATTTTTCTGAGCCACGCCCGACCGTTCTATCAGAGCACGTCGATAATGACAATAGGCCCTATCGACAAAGAGAAGTATGCCGATTTCGCCACGACCATGTTCCGAAAAGGCGACAAGAACATCGACCGCGACACGATATACGGCATATACCGCCGGTTTGACGGCATCACGTGGTATGTGCAAAAACTGATGAACAAACTATATTCAATGACCGCCGGCGGCGAGACATGCACTGCCGACATGGCCGAGGCCGCCCTGTCGCAACTCATAAGCGACAGTACAGAGGCTTATCAGTTTCTGCTCTATCAACTGCCGGCCAAGCAGAAAGAGCAGCTCTTGGCAATAAGCAAGGCCGGAAAGGCCACGGCAATCACTTCGTCGGCATTCGTGAAGAAATACAGACTGCCAAGTCCGAGCAGCGTGCAATCGGCCGTAAAAGGACTGATAGAAAAGGATTTCGTAACCGTAAACAAGGATACATACGAAGTTTACGACCGCTTCTTCGCTATCTGGCTCAACCAATTATAAATCAGATAGAATTAATGAAGTTCTTTTAAGGAGTTGATGGGTTATCGCTCGCGGAGCTCGCTTGGAGTTAAATACAATACCGTTCAATACTTGAAAGGTAATCATACCTCTTCGTTTTTCACTCTTCGCTCTTCACTTCTCCCCACCCCGTTGGGAGGAAAGGTCGGGAGGGGTTCCCTCAGTAAACCGTGATGCTCACATCCGTGCCGGAAGCGTATTTTTTCAACAGCTCGCCAACATACCGCGCGTTTGCCGTCACCCGTTCCCCATTGCCGTCGTAGCCGTTTATCAGCACGAGCACGTGCACGGTGTTTATCGTCATCTTGGTGCGTTCGTTGTCGCTCGTGGGCGTGCCCACACCGCCGGCGGCATCGCGGTAAACGGGCAGACCGGCGATATTGAGCATCCCCCGCCCTATCCCCTCGTATGGCTCGCCCTCGCGGCCTATGCCGAGCGTGAGCGTGTCGCCCTCGAAGCGGTCGGCATCGAAACCGCCGATGCTGTATCCGTAGGCTATGCTCGCAAGATTGACAAGGTCTACAAGTGTGTCTATCCGGTATAACGACTTGCCCTGAATGACACGGCGCATGAGTGCCTCGGCCGCCGGACGATAGCGGCTCGGATCCTTGCCGCAGGCTTTATATACACGGCGCGTGGCCTCAATGCCGGGTATCTGCTTTATCGTCTCGGTGGTATGCCCGGCTTTAAACCGCTCGCAAAGAGCGTCGATTTCGCTCCACAGCGCATCGCTATACTCCGTATTCACCACCCGGGCCTCTACCGCCGCACCCACAAATCCGGGACAAACGGTCTCTATCTCTTTCGATACTGTTATCTGCATGTCTCAAAAAAGTTATTCGCCAAGCATGGCAAGAAAAGTGTCTTCGTCAACAATGCGCACTCCAAGCTTTTCGGCTTTTTGCAGCTTTGCCGGTCCCATGTTGTCGCCGGCAAGGATAAACGTGGTCTTCGAACTTATCGACCCGACATTCTTTCCGCCGTTGCGCTCAATCATCTCCTTGTATTCGTCGCGACTGTGACGGCCGAACACTCCGCTGATGACGATTGTCTGCCCGGCGAGGATGTCGCTGCCGCCCGTCATTTGCTCCTCGGTGAGACTCATCCGCACGCCATGCGCACTCAAACGGGATATTATCTCCTTGTTTTTCTCGTCGTGGAAATATGTTATCACGCTGCGGGCTATCACCTCGCCGATGCCTTCAACCTGCGTAAGTTCGGCGATGCCGGATGCGGCGAGAGCATCCATTGTCTTGAAATGGCGGGCGAGCAACTTGGCCGAGGTCTCGCCGACGAAGCGGATACCGAGAGCGAACACAACCCGCTCGAACGGCACTTCTGTCGATGCGGCAATGCCCTGCACAATCTTCTGCGCCGACTTGGTGCGGCTTCCGTCGCCGTTTATCCGGTCGACACTGATGTCGTAGAGGTCGGCAACGTTGCTTATCAATCCGCGGCGGAAATAGTCGTCCACCGTCTCCGGGCCGAGACTGTCTATATTCATCGCCTTGCGAGATATGAAATGCTCTATCCGGCCTTTTATCTGCGGCGGGCATCCGGTGTCGTTGGGACAGTAATGAGCAGCCTCGCCCTCATAACGCACAAGCTCGGTGCCGCACTCGGGACAACGCTTCACAAACTCTACCGGCCTCGCTCCGGCTTCGCGGCTGTCGGCATCAACGCCCACTATTTTCGGAATAATCTCTCCTCCTTTCTCGACAAACACATAGTCGCCCTCGT
The DNA here is from genome assembly GCA_017623155.1 of Prevotella sp. Taxonomy (GTDB): domain Bacteria; phylum Bacteroidota; class Bacteroidia; order Bacteroidales; family Bacteroidaceae; genus Prevotella. Next base: position 18,518 of record JAGAPR010000002.1, read on the forward strand.
GCAGGTCGAGCGAACGGATGAAATCGGCGTTGTTCAGCGTGGCCCGGCGCACGGTTGTTCCGGCGAGTTGCACCGGCTCCATGTTGGCCACCGGGGTCACCGCTCCCGTGCGTCCCACCTGAAAAGTGACGTCGACGAGCCGTGTGCGCTCACGCTCGGCCTTGAACTTATAAGCTATCGCCCACCGCGGACTCTTCGCCGTGTATCCGAGGGCGCGCTGCTGTCGCAGAGAGTTTACTTTGAGCACGATGCCGTCTGTTGCCACCGGCAGATTTTTCCGCTCGGTGTCCCAGTATTTTATGAACTCATAAATCTCGTCGAGAGTTTTCACCTTGCGCATGGCATCACTGACCTTGAAGCCCATGCGCCGCGCCAGCTCGAGGTTTTCATAATGTCCGTCGCATGGCAACTCGTCGCCGAGCATATAATACAGGTATGCGTCGAGCTTGCGACCGGCCACGAGTGCCGAGTTCTGGCTCTTCAATGTGCCGCTCGCCGCATTGCGCGGATTGGCAAACAACGGTTCTTCCGCCGCCTCACGCTCCTTGTTCAACCGCTCGAAAACACTCCAAGGCATGAGTATCTCGCCGCGGATTTCGAATGAGTTTTTTAATTCTTCATTTAATACAAGCGGTATCGTGCGTATTGTTTTCACGTTTGTAGTGACATCATCACCACGCACTCCGTCACCCCGGGTGACGGCACGCACGAGCCGGCCGTTCTCGTATGTGAGACTGATGGAAAGGCCGTCGAACTTCAATTCGCAACAAACCTCGAACTCCTCGCCGCCAAGTCCTTTCTTGACGGAATTATAGAAGTCGGCCACTTCCTGCTCGCTGTACGTGTTTGCCAGCGACAGCATCGGATAACGATGCTCCACCTGCACAAACTCATGGCTTATATCGCTGCCCACACGCTGCGTTGGCGAATTGTCGTCCGCCATTTCCGGATGACGGGCTTCAAGCTCTTGAAGCTCGCGCATCATCATATCAAACTCCATATCACCGATAACCGGCGCGTTCAACACATAATATCTGTAATTATGCTCATGCAATTCCTTGCGCAATCGAAGTATTCTTTCTGTATCACTCATTGCTACTACTGATTAAATTTAGGCTGGGATAAGGCGGGGCAATTGGTATATACATTACTCACCAACTTATTACCTGATATTCTTGCGTATCTTTTCTCATAATCAATTTCCAACAATCATTGTTATAAAAGAATTGTTTTTACCTATATATAAAAACCGTTATGATTGCAAAGATACTCAAATTCTTTGAAAACATTTCACAGACATAATAAAAATGTAATATCGATTGGAAGTGGAATTCTGTATATAATAAGATGTTACAAAGCTGAATACAACAACTGTCGATAATACTTTCAGCCGTATAAAAAACAGGCGGCAAAGACTTTGACTTGTCTTTGCCGCCGATATACTATATAATAATGTGGTATTATTTAGCGTATGCCACACTACGTGTCTCGCGAATGACGGTGATTTTCACCTGTCCGGGATATGTCATCTCGTTCTGTATCTTATCGGCTATCTCACTCGACAGTGCTTCCGTCTGTGCATCGTCCATCTTGTCGGCACCAACGATAACGCGAAGTTCGCGTCCTGCCTGTATGGCGTATGTCTTGGTAACGCCGGGGTAGCTCATGGCGATAGCTTCGAGGTCGTTCAATCGTTTGATATATGCCTCGACAATCTCACGGCGTGCGCCGGGACGCGCGCCACTGATGGCATCGCACACCTGCACGATGGGAGCGAGCAACGTGTTCATCTCGCACTCGTCATGATGCGCAGCAATGGCATTGCAGATGTCGGGTTTCTCGCGATATTTCTCGGCTATCTTCGCTCCATACAATGCGTGGGGCAGTTCGCTCTCCTCATCAGGCACCTTGCCGATATCGTGCAACAGTCCGGCACGCTTCGCTTTTTTCGGGTTCAGACCGAGTTCAGATGCCATTACGGCGCAGAGATTTGCTGTCTCGCGGGCATGTTGAAGAAGATTTTGTCCGTAAGAACTGCGGTATTTCATCTTTCCCACGATACGCGTAAGTTCGGGATGTAGTCCGTGTATACCGAGATCGATTGCCGTGCGCTTTCCGGTCTCGATTACCTCGTTCTCGATTTGTTTTTTCACTTTCTGCACAACTTCCTCAATGCGTGCCGGGTGTATGCGGCCATCGGCAACGAGCTGGTGCAGGGCAAGGCGGCAAATCTCACGGCGTATGGGGTCGAAAGCACTGATAACGATTGCTTCGGGAGTATCGTCTACCACGATTTCCACACCTGTGGCGGCTTCGAGAGCCCGTATGTTACGGCCTTCGCGACCGATGATGCGGCCTTTCACTTCATCGTTGTCGATGTGGAACACGCTCACACTGTTCTCTATCGCAGTCTCGGTGGCCACTCGCTGTATCGTCTGTATGACAATCTTGCGTGCTTGCGCATTGGCATTGAGCTTCGCTTCGTCCATTATCTCGTTGATATAACTCTGTGCATCGGTCTTGGCCTCGTCTTTCATGGCCTCCACAAGACGGTGTTTCGCCTCTTCGGCACTGAGTCCTGACAGTTCTTCGAGCTTGGCACGCTCTTGAAGTTGCATCTTTTCAAGTTCCTCATTCTTGATTTGCAAGAGTTTTTTCTCGTTGTCTATGCGCACCTGTTGGTTGTCGAGCTCGTTCTTTCTGCGGCCCAATTCTTCCTGTCGCTGATTTAACGATATCTCACGCTGCTTCAACTTGTTCTCACTCTGCTGGATATGCTGATTGCGCACCTGCACTTCCTTTTCGAGTTCGCTCTTCTTGTTGAGGAACTTTTCTTTCACTTCGAGGAGTTTTTTCTCTTTCATCACCTCGGCGTCTTTCTCGGCCAAGGTTATCATCTCGTTATACTTCCCTTTAATTATATATCGGAAAACAAGATATCCGCCAAGCCCTCCTATAATGAGAGCGGCTGCGGCAATAATTATTGTTAGTACCATAAATTAATAATATGTTGTTGTTAATATTCTCATTTCTTTTTCTCTCCGAGCGCATCTTCAATCTCGGCAGTCAGAGTGGCGAGAATATCGTTATAAGGAGCGACATCGTTCTTGGCACGTTCTTTCTGGTGCTGAAGCGCGATATCAATAAGCGTCATCAACGCTATTGTGTGGTCACTTTTGCGTCCCTTGAATATCTGCGAATAGACATTATACCGGTCCGTAATGTGTTTGGCGGCGGCACGATAATATTCCTCTTCCGCACGGTCTACAACCACCTCTATCTCTTCATCATATACATGCAGGCGTATATGTAACTTATCTCTGTTCTGTTCTGCCATATTCCTCACTATTTTTGTTCCGTAAGGATTGCTATGCACTTGTTTACGTCTCGAATGAGTTTTGACAGTCGGCTTTTGGCTTTCTCCAAGTCTCCGTCTGTTATCTCCATCATTTTTGCCATCTTTAACGAATCATAGTCGTTGCCCCGCTGCTCCAACTTTTCATGAAGAAGTTTTATATCCTTCTCGTTTTGGTCGACCATCGCATAAAGCTCCTCATTCTCTTTCTTCAATTCTTGAAAACGAAGTATCATCTGCCTGACACGGGTCTGAAATGTTGTCAATGTTTGTTCGCTCGGGGTCATTACCTTTTTTATTTTATCTCATTAAAGATTGCGACGATGAGTGGTGTGAATTGTTCTCACTTTACCGATACGCAAACTTTCTTTTACAAATATATCATATTTTTATCGAATATGACTACTGTTTGATTGTCGTTTAATATTTTTTAATCTTTAATTTACTTACCGGATTACTGATTTCTTATTTCCCGACGCTCTCATTTTGGGGCTTCGGCTCTTTCTTGGCAAGGGTAACAACCGTATACACGAAGTCTGTAATCCACTTTTGGCTGAAGCCTAATCTGCGGTCGTATTCACGTATTGCCACAACGGTTTTGATAACTCCGGGATCTTTGTAGTCGTTTTTCGTAAAGATATCGTTCACCGTTTTCTCCGTCATTGTGTAAAGGGCTTTCTTGAAGAAACCGGGCATACGCAATTTAAACTTCATCAAATTACCCATTAACATCATCAAATCTTGTGAAAAGCCTTGGAATTGGAACATGTAGGTTTGTATGTCCTGCATTTTACGACAGTTTCTACGAAGACTCTGGTCTATCTCTTTGAAAAAGCTGTCGTCCATCGAATAGATTTCTTTCAGCATTTTACGACAACGTGACTTCTCGCCTACACCGAGTTTATTGTTCACAGTCGGCACATGAAGTGTGGTTTTGAAAACTCTCAAATCGGGAAGCATGGCAAGATTGGTTATACCAAGATCGGCTGCCATTGCCGCCTGAAAGTAAACACGTATCAGGGTCATGAAATCTTCCATCCCCCCAATCTTATGTGTTTCCTCTTCTTTTTTTCCGAATAATTTAGATATTATGTTCATATATTTTATTTTCAATGAAATGTCGGAAAAAGCACGCTTTTTAAGCCAAAGCAATGGCTTTTCAACCGCAAATCATACGTATTTCAGCATGCAAAGTTAATTATTTTTCCTCATAATATAATTAAATTCACGTAAAATATATGGTAATAATAGAAAAAAGACTTACCTTTGCGGAAAATTTCAAACTATTACTCAACTACGACGTGAAAGGAATTGTTTTGGCAGGCGGCAGTGGAACACGCCTTTATCCCATAACCAAAGGTGTCAGCAAGCAGTTGATACCCATTTTCGACAAGCCTATGATATATTATCCTATATCTGTTTTGATGCTTGCCGGAATTAGAGAGATTTTGATTATCAGTACACCGACAGACCTGCCGGGGTTTCAACGGCTATTGGGTGACGGAAGTGATTACGGCGTGAAGTTTGAATATGCGGAACAACCATCACCCGATGGACTCGCACAAGCATTCATCATCGGAGACAAGTTTATCGGCAACGACTCTGTTTGTCTTGTTTTGGGCGACAATATATTTTATGGAAGCGGCTTCACCGGACTATTGAAGAAAAGCGTTGAGAACGCAGAAAAAGATAATATAGCCACTGTTTTCGGATATTATGTCAATGACCCTGAACGTTACGGAGTGGCAGAATTCGATGAAAACGGCAACTGCATGAGCATCGAAGAGAAGCCCGCTTGTCCGAAATCGAACTACGCCGTGGTAGGACTGTATTTTTACCCGAACAGTGTTGTAGATATAGCGAAACACATAAAGCCAAGCAAACGCGGAGAGCTCGAGATAACAACAGTAAACCAAGAGTATCTTTCACAGAAGAGCCTGAAAGTGCAAACACTGCAAAGAGGATTTGCATGGCTTGACACCGGAACGCACGACAGTCTCAGCGAAGCCAGTACTTTCATCGAAGTTATCGAAAAGCGACAAGGTCTAAAAGTGGCATGCCTTGAAGAAATAGCATTCAGGAAAGGATGGATTACAAAGGAAAAGCTACACGAATTGGCTCTACCCATGATAAAAAACGACTACGGACAATATCTCATGAATATTTAAGAAACACATAATTATGATAGAAGAAAAGAATAAAATAGAGACGACAGAGACAATAGATTCCACTGTACAAAACGAACAGGAGAGTTCTTTTGATTTCAGAACCATAATAACCATTTTCATTCTTAACTGGCAATGGTTCGTTTTATCCATGTTCATTTGTCTGTGCAGCGCCATGATATATCTCAGATATAAGAGCCCGGTATATCAGGTTTCCACCAAAATACTTATTAAAGACGAAAATAAGCCAAAAGGAGGTGGCAGTAACCAGATGCTCGCAAACATGCAAGAGTTGGGATTCGTATCCAACAGTGCCGGTATTGACAACGAGGTTGAGATACTTCAAAGCCATTTGCTCTCACGCGAAGCAGTAAGAGACTTGAAATTGTATGTGGAATATAAGATAGAGGGAAGAATTAAGAACCGCCTCATATACAAGACACAACCCATCATCGTTGATATCGACCCGGCCAGCCTCGAAAAAATGGACGAGACCATGCAGCCGGTAAAATTAAAAATAATAAAAGATAAAGACACATACAAAGTCACCGGTATGGCTTATACAAAAGAAGGTACCGAGCGACCGTTCAAAACCACGTTCAGCACTTTTCCGGCCACATTGAAGACATACGCCGGAGTACTTACATTCCGAAAGAACACATTAAAACCCATATTCGAGACCAAAGAGGATTACGAAAAGTTCATAAACAAAGATCTTTACGTAACAATATATCCGTTATCATATAAAGCGGCTTCGTACGTAAAGGCTATGTCTGTGGAACCGACCTCAAAGACCACGTCTATCGCTCTCATGACTCTGAAAGACAAGAATGTAGACAGGGCGGAAGATTTCCTCAACCAACTCGCTATATGTTATAACCGTCAGGCCAACGCCGACAAGAATGAGATAGCTGTTAAAACCGAGGAATTCATAAACGAACGTCTCGAAAAAATAAACGCCGAACTTGATGTGACGGAAAGTTCGTTGGAAACTTACAAGAAGCGCAACAACCTTACGCAGATCAAATTGGACGCGACCGAAAACCTTGCGCAGTCAAGCCAATACTCAACAAAATTGTCTGATGCCAAAGCACAGATACAATTACTCGATTATTTACGCGAATATATAGACGACCCGAGAAACAAATACCAGATAATACCTTCTAACGTAGGACTGGAAGACAACTCGTCGACTACACTTATCAACAAATACAACCAAAGCGTGATAGACCGCAACAAACTGTTACGCACCGCTTCCGAGATTGCCCCGCAAGTAATCACTCTTACAGAGACTCTCGACAATCTTTTAAGTAGCATCCGTGTGGCTCTTTCACAAGCACGTCATAGTGCTGATATCAAGCGCATGAATATCGAGAATTTGTATTCTCAATATAAAGATAAGATATCAAACACCCCTGAACAAGAACGCGTACTTACGCAAATCGGACGTCAACAAGAAGTTAAATCGGGCCTTTACCTGATGCTTTTACAGAAGCGCGAAGAGAACTCCATATCTTTGGCCGCCACAGCCGACAAGGGAAAGCTCATCGACGAGCCCATATATGAGGGCAAGGTAAGCCCAAAAGGTAGCATCATTCTGCTTGTAGCCTTAGTGGCCGGCTTCGGTATTCCATTGATTGTAATATACCTGTTGCAATTATTGCGCTACAAGATTGAGGGACATGAAGATGTCGCCAAGCTCACAAATCTGCCTATAATAGCCGATGTGGCTGTTGCCAACGGTAGCGAAGATACCCCCGGCGGCATTGTCGTACACGAGAACCAGAACGACCAGATAGACGAAATTTTCCGAGCAATGCGAACAAATATACAATTCATGCTCAAAGGAAATCAGCGTGTTATCATGTTTACATCATCAACTTCGGGTGAAGGTAAAACGTTCAACGCGGCCAATCTATCTGTATCGTTTGCTCTTCTCGGCAAGAAAGTAATCCTTATGGGTCTTGATATCCGCAAGCCTGCATTAGGAAAACTGTTCAGAATGTCGGATCGCAGCAAGGGTATAACAACATTGTTATCTAAGGATACGGTGACAATGGAAGATATAAGAAGCCAAATTCACCCGTCGGGAGTAAACAAGAACCTTGACTTGATGTTTGCTGGTCCGGTTCCTCCAAACCCGACCGAGCTTCTCGCACGCGAAAATCTCAGCCAAATCATCAGTATGCTGAAAACCGATTACGACTATATAATACTCGACACAGCACCTGTCGGACTCGTCACCGACACTCTGCAAATAGGCAAACTCACAGACGTTACCGTAATCGTGTGTCGTGCCGACTACACCCCGAAAGCGGCATTCGGCCTTTTCAACGGCCTTGCAATCGAGAAAAAGCTACCCAATATGTGCGTAGTATTGAACGGCGTAGACCTTTCCAAGAAGAAATACGGCTACTATTATGGCTATGGCAAATATGGCAAATACAGTCGTTATGGCAGTTACAGGTCATACGGCAGTTACGGCAACTACGGCTCATACGGCAGTTATGGCAACTACTCAAACAGCCATTATGGCAATGCAAACGATAAATCCATAAAGAAATGACAATAGCAGTAGATTTCGACGGAACGATAGTCGAGCATAAATATCCGAAAATCGGAGAAGAGATACCTTTTGCGACAGATACTCTCAAAATGCTTATCAAGGATCATCACAAGCTCATTTTGTGGAGCGTACGTGAGGGTGAATTGCTTGATGAAGCGGTGGAATGGTGCAGGAACAGAGGTGTTGAGTTCTATGCGGTGAACAGAGATTATCCTGAAGAGACACTCAGCAACAACCAGCATTTCAGCCGTAAATTGAAAGTAGACATGTTCATTGACGACCGTAACGTTGGCGGCCTGCCTGATTGGGGAACGATATACCGCATGATAAGCCATCATAAGACATGGAACGACCTCATGATGGAGAATGAAGGCATCCATAATGACAACCCTTATGGCACTCAAAACAAACAACTGAAGAAAAAATGGTGGCAATTCTGACCACAGAAAGACATATAAGCAACAAAAACCGGCGGCATTGTTTTATGCCGCCGGTTTTTGTTTAATGCACTCATGAAAAATATTTATCACAATCGGTTGACAAACAAGTGCTTTATATCATGCCTGCATCTCCTTTCTAACTGTTGCCATATTCCATTACGGCTGTTCTGAAAGCGGCATGATTTCCCATGTCAAACATTCGTCCCTGTATCCTCACACCAAGCATTCCGGTCTGTTTTCTCACGGCATCGAGAGCCGCTGTCAGTTCTATTTCCCGGCCATCGTCGGCTGCATCGGCAGCCATAATGTCTGCCGCCAGACGGTCAAATACATCGTGAGTGAGAATGTACTGTCCGAAAACGGACCAATACACCTTTTTCCCTTCGGGTGTCGACACGTACAGTTCTGTTTCCGCCAATGCCTTATCCGGCTTCTCCGCCATTCGCGACACATTGAGAACGCACCGCTGCTCATCATCCCACTTGCCACTCAGTATGCCATACTTGCCCACATCCTCCAAGTCTATACTATGTATCGCCACCACAGGTTTGTTGTATTTCTCATACTCTTCTATCAGTTGCAGGGCGCATGTCTTGGTCTTGTCGCTGCGATAGAGCGTATCACCGAGCAACAGCAATACCGGCTCATTACCCGCAAACTCCGACGCTTGAAACACAGCATGGCCGAAACCGCGTTTCTCTGTCTGATATACATAATGCAGATGCTTGCCTATGTCAAGTATATGATTAGCGTAACCGCGTTGTTGCGGAGATAATTTCTTTAAATGATCATCCGGCAACGGGGTCTCGAAAAAGTCTGCATACCTGCTGCGCTCTTCCTCCGAGCCGAGCACGATGCACACTTCCTCTATACCACTGGCCATCAGTTCTTCGAGCAAAAGGAGTATCACCGGACGTACCATACCGTCGGAACACGGTATCGGGAAAAAGTCTTTTCGTATCGCGCAGGTTGCAGGAAATAGCCGGGTGCCAAATCCCGCAACAGGAATTACAGCCTTTTTCACCGTGTGTACAGGCTGCAAGGTAAACGAATAAGCTTTCAACCCGCAATCGTTCAAATACTCTTTAAGCCGCGCCTGACTATCTTCATCGCGAGCAAGGAACTGCACCGAGCCGTCGCCATGCGACCCCACGCCTTTACCACCGTATACGAGCGGTTTTATTTTCTCGTCGCTCAGATACTTATGAAGTTTCGGCGATGCCAGTGCCGGCGACATGGGTGTGACGATACTGTCAAACATTTCCTCGGTCTCAGTCATCAGTCTACCGAGATTTTCGGCATCACCGGTAGCGATATACTTCGTCGCCCGTTCTACAATCTCCCGATTTTTAACTCCGAAAAAGTCGTGCAGCTTACGGCTGTCCTCTTCCATCGCGAACGGATAGCACTTATTCAAGTCTGCCAATATTTGCACTGTATCCTTATGCGAGCACAAATCGGCTATCACCCAGTACAATGCTTTCTTCACTGTCATGGGTCTTACTTCCACCTCATCGCCATCGAAAAGCATCAGACTCGGTTTCACACCGAAAGCACATGCTTGGTCGAGACGCCCGCAGCGCGACGCCGTGCGTAACTCGCCGAGATATGCTATATTCATCTCTCCGAGCGTGTTAAGGTTCAGATGGTACAGTTTGTTGAAAGCCCTCGCCACCAATACACATATAGCGGCGCTGCTCGACAGGCCGCTTTTTATGGGGAGTGTCATCGACGTGATGTTTATCTTCACTCCGCCCACCTTATACCATTCGAGCATATACGACGCCACACCGGCGCAATAACAGAAAAACGAGTCGGACTTGGCTGTCTTTTTCAGCTCGACATCGTTCATCCTGCACGAGAAATTATTCCATAATCCCTCTATCTCCGGAGCACTGCTCGTCACTTCAAACACAGGCGACCGCTCTATTTCGGCGTATATGCCCTGCTCTATTCCCGTGACAATGGCAGCACCCGGATATATTTCGGCGTTCATGGTACGGTAATGACCGGCCCAATCCGTATGCTCACCAAAGAGACAAAGCCGTCCCGGCACAAAAAGTTTTATCATTTCAAGATTACGTTATTTACTTTTCATTGTCATTCCGACACGCCCTGCGGCGACATCGCACACACAGAAACCATCTGTGTATCTCATTTAAATATAGTGCAAGTCGAGCGCAATGAAAACTTGTTTCAAGTTGCCGAAATGCTACCTACCATGTGCAAAGATAAACAAAATATCTTTGAAAAAATAATTTTACACCCGATAATTTGGCGGTAAAGAATATTTTATTTACTTTTGCATTATAATTTACAGATATCAATAATAAACCATTAAGCCTATCGACGAATAATTTTACTTAATAGAAACATAAGGATTAAGTATGATGAAATTTAAAAGTATGACCGATGAAGAATTGGCCTTACTATATGTTAAAGGAGACAACAAGGCTTTTGATGAGTTATTGGCACGCAATCAATCAAAGTTGTTTACATATATAATGTTCGTGGTCAGAGATCAGGAACTGGCAAACGATTTGTTTCAAGACACGTTCGTGAAAGTGATAACGAAGTTGCAGGAAGGCAAATACACCGACTCCGGCAAATTCTCGTATTGGATAACGCGAATTGCCCACAACGTTATCATGGACTGGTACAGAATGCAGAAGAACGAACATATCGTGGAACCTACTGAAGACAACGACCTCTCCAACTTGAACGAGAACTCCGTGATAGACATAAGTATCGAGTCGGAAATAGTGAACAGTCAGATTATGACAGATGTCAAGCGCATGATGAACAATCTGCCTACACCGCAGCGCGAAGTTGTTTACATGCGGTTCTATCAAGATATGTCGTTCAAGGAAATCGCGGAAGTGACCGGTGTGAGCATCAACACCGCTCTCGGCCGCATGAGATATGCCATCATCAACCTCAGACGCATGGCGCAAGAGCACGACATTTTGCTCAAAATGGAAGCGTGATTGAGGTTATCATAAATTGTTACGCGGCCCGGGTAACATCGTTACTTGGGCCGCGTAACATCGTTACTACGGCCAAATCACATTGTTACTCGGACCGTGTAACAAAAACAAAAACGTTTATAGCATCTTAAGTTCGTGTATTGTCTGCTCGGGAGATTTGCTCTTGAACACATAACTGCCGCTCACGAGCACATCAACACCGGCACGCACAAGTCTCGGAGCCGTTCCGGCATCCACTCCTCCGTCTACTTCTATCAATGCGTTCGAGCCGCTCTGCCGTATCATCTCACGCATGCGCCCTACTTTCGCAATGGTGTTTTCGATGAATGCCTGCCCCCCAAATCCGGGATTCACACTCATCAGCAATACCAAATCCACGTCACTGATAATATCTTCGAGCATGCTCACGGGCGTAGACGGGTTGAGCGTCACGCCGGCTTTCATGCCTGCCTCATGTATCTCGTGTATCGTGCGGTGCAGGTGTGTGCATGCCTCGAAGTGAACATTCATCATCATCGCGCCCGAGCGAGCCGTTTCTGCTATATATCGCTCGGGATGAACAATCATGAAATGCACGTCGAGCGGTTTGCGACACACTTTCGACACGGCTTTCATTATGGGAAATCCGTACGAGATGTTAGGCACGAAAACGCCGTCCATCACGTCTATATGAAGCCAGTCGGCCTCACTGCGGTTTATCATTTCTATCTCGCTGTCGAGATGAAGAAAGTCGGCGGCGAGAAGTGACGGAGATACTATTGTCATTGCTTTGCGGTTAATTCAGACAGCAGGCGGTCTGCGTGCCGTCCGACAGTTTTATCACTCTATAAGTATATGCTATCTGCTTTATCAGTTCCAGCGTTTTCTCGCTCGGGTGTAATGTCTCTTGTGTAAAATACTTCATAGGCTTTCTCTTTTTGATTGACTTGTTCTATCTATCAAACGAGAGTTGCCTTGTTTTATTATACGTTTCGCGGCATTTTTTAATACACGGCGGAAAAGTTTTCTATTTCATACGGTAACAGTTGATATCATTCATGCCGTTAAGGAAATCGGAGGCTGTCATCCGGCGGCGTCCCGACAGTTGAAGCTCGCATATACGGAGCAGGTTGTCGCCTGCGCATACGTATAAGTTTTTCCTGTCGGCAACTATCGAGCCCGGCACTTCCGAGGCGGCAAGTTCCGTTTTTTCCGTGGCATAGATTTTTATCATCTTCTCGCTTCCGTCGGGAGCGGTGAGAAGCGACCATGCTCCGGGCACGGGACTGAGTCCGCGTACGAAGTCGTAAACCTCCTTTGCTGTCTTGTTCCAGTCGACATGGCAGGTGTCGATAAATATTTTCGGTGCCGGCCGCAGTTCACCCATGCCGGCAATAAGTTCGTCTTGCGGCACGGCCTCGGGATATCCGTCGGCCTCAACTATTTTCTCAAGCGTCATTATACAAATCTTCGCGCCGAGACGCATCAGACCGTCATACACGTTCTCCACGTTGTAATCGTCGGCGATGTCAAACGGCAACCTCATTATTATCTTTCCTGTGTCGATGTCTTTGTCGAGGAAGAACGTGGTGACTCCGGTCTGTTTCTCACCGTTTATCACGGCCCAGTTTATCGGAGCGGCGCCACGATATTGCGGAAGCAGGGCCGCATGCACGTTAAACGTGCCGTATTCGGGCATGTCCCATACCACTTCGGGCAACATACGGAAAGCCACTACAACCTGCAAATTGGCGTTATAGGCACGCAATGCCTCGACAAAGTCCGGGTCTTTCATCTTCTCCGGTTGCAGCACGGGGATGCCTTTCTCCACGGCATAACTTTTCACTGCCGTCGGTCGCATCACGCTTCCGTGGCGTCCCACAGGCTTATCGGGCTGGGTTACCACTGCCACTACATTGTAATCGTTATCGACAAGCGCACGGAGCGTCTCCACGGCAAACTCCGGTGTGCCCATAAATACTATTCTTAAATCTTCTTTTTTCAAAACTTTTATTATTTGTCCGATGAATAAATTGCGTTGCACAGCTACTCCTGACTCATGTCGGCCACCATCTTTCTGTATACCGCATAAAGGCGCTGGCGCGACACATAGCCCTTTAAATGGTTGTCGCTGTCGAGCACCGGCAGTCCGTCGGCCTGTGTGCGGTCAAACACTTTCATCACGTCTGCCATCGGCATGCCGTCGCTCAACGTGGCGGCGGGCGGCAACATCAGTTGATGAGCGCGGAAATGATGATACAGTTCCGTGCGGAACACGATGTGCCTTATCTTTCCTATGTTTATCTCGCCGAGCAGATTACCGGCCGGGTCGAGCACCGGCAGAATGTCGCGACGGCTCAAACTCAGTTTATGCACAATCTCTCCCAATTCCATGTCGGGCGATACGGTAGTATAACTGTTGTCTACAACGCTGTCGAGGGTCATGAGTGTGAGCACTGCATGGTCTGTATGGTGGGTGATGAGCTTGCCTTGTTTGGCCAGTCGCATGCCGTAGATACTGTGCGGTTCGAATATGCTTATTGTGAGATACGAACATACGCTCACTATCATGAGTGGCAGAAAAAGACGGTATCCGCCTGTTATTTCGGCGATGAGGAATATTCCCGTGAGCGGAGCGTGCATCACTCCCGACATCACTCCGGCCATGCCGAGGAGCGCGAAGTTCTTCTCGGGAATGTATATACCTATATTATACAGGTTCCATAAGCGGGCAAACAGGAAGCCGCCGAAGCATCCGATGAAAAGACTCGGAGCGAAAGTACCACCGCATCCGCCGCCGCCATTGGTCGCCGATGTGGCCACAACCTTCGTAAGCATTACGAGGGTGACATACAATATGAGCAGGTTGCTCTGTCCGGAAAACAGAGAGTTTCGCAATACGCCATCCCAATCGGCGGCCGATTGCCCGTTAAGAAGAAGGTTTATGTCGCGGTATCCTTCACCATAAAGCGAGGGGAAAAGGAATATAAGCAGGCTCAACGTGGCACCGCCGATAATCAAGCGCACGTAAGGACGGTTCTTGAAGCGTGCGAAAACATTCTCACACGCATTCATCGTGCGGATGAAATAAAGACTTATAAGGCCGCATGTGACACCAAGAAGAATACATGCCGGCACACGACCGATGACCCAGTCGCTGTCGATATGGAAAGAGAAAAGTGCCGTCGACCCCCGGAATATATATGTAAAGCACGTCGCCGTGACGCAAGATATGAGCACCGGGAGCAGGGAAGCCATCGTAAGGTCGATCATCAGCACCTCAAGCGTGAACACAAGACCAGCTATCGGGGCCTTGAATATTCCGGCTATGGCTCCGGCCGCACCGCAACCGACGAGCAACATGAGGGTTTTGTTGTCCATCTTGAACAACTGTCCCAAGTTGGAACCTATCGCCGAACCGGTGAGAACGATAGGTGCCTCGGCTCCTACCGACCCGCCGAAACCGATGGTTATGGCCGAAGCAATCACCGACGACCAGCAATTATGGGCGCGCAAACGGCTCCGTTTGCTGCTTATGGCATAAAGTATACGGGTGATACCGTGACTGATATTGTCTTTTACGACATATCTGACGAAAAGGGATGTGATAAAAATACCTAAAACAGGATATACGAGATAAAGCCAGTTTGCCGTTTTGCGATTGAAAGACCCGGTGAGCAAAGCCACGATATGGTTTATTATCTCATGAAGTGTGTAGGCTGCCACAGCTGAAAAGAAGCCTACAAGGAAAGCGAGAAAAAGCACAAACGTGCGATGACTGACATGCTCTTCGCGCCATGCCAGCACCCTACCGAACAATGTCGGAGTTTTTATTTCGGTATTATAGCTATCCATCTTTTTCCATATTATCCGCCGTTCGGCCGTGCGAAGAACCGCCGCCGGCACACCGGACAATCTTTTTCGAAAAATAAATCGCCGTCGTTTTTATTTGCGGATGATTTCTATTTCGCCGCCTTGGCCGAGCTTTATGATTGTCGACGGGGTATGTGGCTTATGCTCCTGACGCCTTGTCCAGCACACATAATCCACCGCATCGAGTATCTCCGGCGATATGTCGCGGTAGTTCTGGGCGGCGGGCTCACCCGAGACATTGGCCGAAGTGGACACTATCGCTTTCTGAAAACGGTAGCACAGCTCCTTTGAGAACGCCTCTTTTGTTATTCGCAATGCCACGCTTCCGTCTTCGGCGATAAGGTTAGGGGCAAGGTTCACGGCGCCATCGAGAATGATTGTAGTCGGTTTGTCCACGCAATCGAGCAGGTCCCAAGCCACGTTCGGCACGTTTCTGACATATCGTTGCAGTCTTGCGTCGCTGTCTACGAGGCATATCATCGCTTTCGAGTCGTTGCGCTTCTTTATCTCATAAACACGGGCCACGGCCTCGGCATTTGTCGCGTCACACCCTATTCCCCAAACGGTATCGGTGGGATAGAGTATCACACCGCCCTTACGCATCACCTCCACGGCTTGTTTTATATCGTCTTCTATCTTCATTTGTAATCTTAATATTTACTTTTCCTATCATGAGCAAGGCTTTACCTCAATACATCCGACGCTCCGAGAACACGTCTCAGGCAGCTACAACATACTTAAAACTCGCTCGTAAAATGGAATTTAATGCCTTTAAAGTCTTCCTGCGCCATACTGAGAACGTATCCGCTGTCGGCAAGAAACACATCGCGCCCGTCCTTGTCCTTGGCCATATACTGATATTTGCGCTTCTTGAAATTCTCCAATTCCGCGGCATCGTCACTCTCTATCCAGCACGCTTTATACAGATGAACGGGCTCCCAACGGCATTTCGCGTTGTATTCGTTTTCCAAACGATACTGAATAACCTCGAATTGGAGTTGTCCCACCGTGCCGATTATCTTGCGGCCGTTGAACTGATTGACAAACAACTGAGCCACACCTTCATCCATCAACTGGTCTATTCCCTTTTGAAGTTGCTTGGATTTCATCGGGTCGGCGTTTTCGATATACTTGAACATCTCCGGCGAGAAGCTCGGCAATCCGCGGAAATGCAACTGCTCGCCGTCGGTAAGAGTGTCTCCTATCTTAAATATTCCGTTATCGGGAAGACCCACTATATCGCCGGGATACGCCTCGTCGATGGTGCTTTTACGCTGGGCCATGAACTGTGTAGGCGAAGAGAAGCGCACTGTTTTGCCCATTCTTACGTGCAGATACGGCTGATTGCGCACGAACTTGCCGCTGCAAACCTTGCAAAAGGCAATACAAGAACGGTGATTGGGGTCTATGTTTGCCGTTATTTTGAATATAAATCCTGTGAATTTCGGTTCTTCCGGTTCCACCATTCGCTCCTCGGCTTTTGTAGGTCGGGGACTCGGCGCTATCTCGACAAAACAGTTCAACAGTTCCTGAACACCGAAATTATTTAGCGCAGAACCGAAAAATACGGGAGCGACAGCGGCGGAACGGTAGTCGTCGACATTAAATTCAGGATATACTCCATCGACGAGTTCAAGGTCTTCGCGCAACTTTGCTGCATCGGTCTCGCCCACGCGGGCATCAAGCTCGCTGCTTGCGATATCCACCTCCACCTTTTCCGTCACCCTTTGTTTGTCCGGTGTGAACAGGTCGAGCTTGTTCTCATATATATTATACACTCCCTTAAACTTCACGCCCTGATTTATCGGCCAACTTAGCGGGCGCACGCTTATGCCGAGTTCCTGCTCAAGTTCGTCGAGAAGGTCGAACGGATCGCGTCCCTCACGGTCCATTTTGTTGATGAATATAATGACAGGAGTGTTTCGCATGCGGCATACCGACATCAGCTTCCTTGTCTGCGCCTCCACACCCTTGGCTCCGTCGACCACTATTATGGCCGAGTCTACTGCGGTTAAGGTACGGAATGTGTCCTCCGCAAAGTCTTGGTGACCGGGCGTGTCGAGAATATTTACCTTGTATCCCTCATAGTCAAACTCCATGACGGAGGTAGAAACGGAAATTCCTCTTTGCTTCTCTATGTCCATCCAGTCGGATGTTGCCGTCTTACGTATCTTGTTACTCTTCACCGCTCCGGCCACTTGTATCTGTCCGCCGAAAAGCAAGAACTTCTCGGTAAGTGTGGTCTTACCTGCGTCCGGGTGTGATATTATGGCAAAGGTGCGTCTTCTTTCTATCTCGCTGTTCATCCTTCCTGTTCTGTTAAATCCTTAATACATTTTGCGAGCGACTCTTCCCAATAAGGGATTTCCACATCGAAAGTCTCCTTTATCTTTGTTTTGTCTAGCACACTATATGCCGGCCGGTTTGCTTTCGCGGGATATTCGTCGGTGTGCAACGGTTTCACATTGCATGTTTCGATGCCCGCGATGCGGTGTATGGCCTTGGTAAAATCATACCAACTGATAACTCCTTCGTTCGAGAAATGATATACACCGGGTACGATGCCCTTGTTTATCGCCGTCATGATAACGGCGGCAAGGTCGGCGGCATTGGTCGGAGTGCCTATCTGGTCGAACACCACTCCGAGGCTGTCACGTTCTTTTCCGAGTCTGATCATGGTTTTTACGAAGTTGTTTCCGAAGCGGCTGTACAGCCACGCCGTGCGTATTATCATCGACTTCGGGCATGCTTTGAGCACGTTTTGCTCTCCTTTGAGCTTGGTGCGGCCGTAAACGCTGTCAGGCGAGGTTGCTTCCGTCTCGCGATATGGCGTATGATTGGAACCGTCAAACACGTAATCGGTAGACACCTGCACCATCCATCCGCCGCGCGCGGCCACCGCTTCGGCCAGATATCCGGGTGCCGTTGCGTTTAGCAGCGTGCACAGTTCCACGTTGTCTTCGGCCTTGTCCACCGCCGTATATGCCGCGCAGTTGACGATGCCGTCTATCTCGTTGCTATTTACGAAATCTGCCACGGCCTCACGATTTGTAATATCGAGCTCGGCCACATCGGTATTAAAATAAACATGCTGCGGATTTACCTTTTCCAACAGCTGCATTTCATTTCCCAGTTGTCCGTTACAACCGGTTATCAATATATTCATAAAGATATCTTTTTGTTTCTATTTCATAATAAAGCAGGCTCTATCTGCGGCCGCCGGTCTCGTCAAACAGCGGTGTCTGCTTGTCTTTCAGATAGTAGTCGTTGAGCATTCCCACGAGTGTGGTTATCTCTTTCACCGCATGCGCCGTGTTCGGCGTTATCTCTTTTTTGCCGAGTCGCAACAGCATCACACCGTAGAGAGAGTTAAAACAGGTTTCTATCTCGCTCTCGTCCTTGGCGGCTCCGCGATTGCGCAGCTCCACGATAAAGGGAAGAACCTTGTAATACTCCGAGCTGTAAAAAGGGAACTTGGAGCTGCCCAGCAGCATGCCGTGAAGTTCCTCGAGCTGCATCATCACCACTTTGTTTATCTGCAAGTGCCCGGTCTCGCGGCATCCTTCCTGATTCATCATCCGTATCAGGTTGCCATACCAGTCGGTCATCTCTTCTTTTTGCTCGTCGGTATAGTCAAACCGGTCGATATACTCCTTGCGTATTCTCGACAACGAGCATCCGAAAGCCCGTATAGTGTCTTCTATCTGCCACATGTATAGCAGATACTCGGCTATGTTTCTCTTTCTTAAATCCTGTGATATATACATAGTTAAATCAGAAAAAACGATATAAGTTTGTCACCGTGCCGAACAGCATTATCACCGAGCACACAATGACCACAAATCCAATGACCTGATTTATCAGTTTTATACCATTGTCATCAAACTTGCCTCGTATTTTGTCTATAAACCAAGTAAGACCGAACCACCACAGCAAAGCTCCCGCAACGATGCTCAACAGCCCCACGGCCATCTCGAAAGGATGATTGGGCAGCACGAAAGCAAACTGCGCGTAGCATGCGAGAAAGAGGAATATTATCAACGGATTGGAAAACGTCACGATAAAGGCCGTTATCCCGTTGTGCACCAGCGTGCCTTTGTTTCTCCCCGAACGGTGCATGTTTCGCGTGGGGTCGGTGCGGTATGTATACACTCCGAAAGCCAGCAAAAGCATGCTTCCCACAATCTGCAAGTAGAATTTGTTTTGTTGATCGTTCACAAAATCCATCACAAGACTCATGCCGTAGACCGTGACTACCGCGTAAAACAGGTCGCTGACAACCGCTCCGATGCCGGTGACAAAGCCATACCAGCGTCCTTTGTTCAGCGTCCGCTGCACGCAAAGCACTCCCACGGGACCCATAGGTGCCGAGGCGATGATACCGATGAGCATCCCCTTGAAGATAAAATCCAATATGTTGATATGTATCGGAAATGGCATAATGACTGCAAAATTGCTAAATTTATGCGAATTATACAAGTTTTTGCGCCTAATTCTTTTGCCCTTTATCTTTTTTTTCTAACTTTGTGTAAAGAATAATAATCATATTTTTATTTAATAACATACATTTATCATCATGAGCGAACAATCGATACTCAAACCCTATGTGATAGGATTAGACCTCGGCGGCACAAATTCTGTGTTCGGAATAGTGGACAGTCGCGGAGAGATAAAGGCCACGACGGCCATCAAGACCCAAGGTTTCGACACGGCGGACGACTATGTGGCCGCTTCCGTGGATGCACTGCAAATAATCATTGATCAGGTGGGCGGAATAGAGAAAATAAAGGCCATGGGCATCGGCGCGCCCAACGCAAATTTCTACAAAGGCACCATCGAGCACGCCGCGAACATCAGTTGGGGCAAGGGGATAATTCCGCTTGCGAAAATGTTTGCCGACAAGCTCGGCATTTCTGTAGCCATGACAAACGACGCAAATGCAGCCGCCATCGGCGAGATGACTTACGGCGTGGCGCGGGGTATGAAGAATTTTATAATGATTACGCTCGGAACGGGTGTCGGCTCGGGCATCGTTGTCAACGGGCAACTTGTTTACGGCCACGACGGATTTGCCGGAGAACTGGGGCATGTAATCATGCGCAGAGAGAACGGACGCACATGCGGATGCGGAAGAACGGGCTGTCTTGAAGCATATTGCTCGGCGACGGGCGTGGCGCGCACGGCGCGCGAGATGCTCGCCACGACAGACAAGCCGTCACTGCTGAGAGATTTGAATCCCGAGGAAATCACATCGCTCGACGTGAGCATTGCCGCAGGCAAGGGCGACGAGCTTGCCAACGACATCTATCGCTTCACGGGCGAGATGCTCGGAGAGGCATGTGCCGACTTTGCCGCGTTCTCGAGCCCGGAGGCTTTCATTTTCTTCGGCGGTCTCGTGAAAGCCGGGGAACTGATTATGGACCCCATCCGCAAGACATACGAAGAAAAGGTCATGCCCATATTCCGCGGCAAGGCGAAATTCCTCGTCAGCGGACTCGACGGCGCGTCGGCTGCCGTTCTCGGCGCGAGTGCCATCGGATGGGATATATCTTTTTGAGGAGTTAAGGAGTTAAGAAGTTAGCTAAGGAGTTAACTTCTTAACTCCTCAAAAAACTTCTCACAACCTAAATGATATCGGCAGGCTGTATTTCACTTTCACCGGCTTGCCGTTTTGCATTCCGGGGTTCCACCTCGCCATGCCACTAACCACACGCACAGCCTCTCTGTCAAGCGAGGGGAACACGCCTTTGAGAACAGAGACGTTCGTCACCCAACCGTCTTTGTCCACAACAAACGACACGACAACCCTGCCCTCTACTTTCATTTTCCGCGCATCCGACGGATAGCGGATTTGTGTTTGAAGGTATTTGAGCAATACTTGCGAGCCGCCCGGATATGACGGCATCACATCGGGAATGTTTGTTGCCTTTTCGTAAACGGTGTCATTCTCTACTGTTCTTTGGGCTTTCACGCCGAGACAGACAAGCAACAGCGCGAAAACAACTAAAATCTTAAACCTCATAATCGTAGTTCTTTTTTGTCCGTTTAATATAACTTTCCACAAAAGTATATAAAAAAAATGGAGATGGTAGCACGGAATATGAAAAATATCTGACGACAGATAACATTTAACATTTACCGTAGTTTTTGGTTAAATATACATAAATTAAATGTCAAAAATTAATATGTTAACGTCGCCAAGAATGCCCTTCGTCTGAAAAAATCTTCTCGAGCTCGCAAATACGCGAATTATGGAGCATTTCGTGTAAATATTTGTATATAAGATATTTACAGAGATTTAATCCGTTTTTTAGCGCATTTAAGATCGTCTTGTTTTCCAATTAGGCCGTAATTGGAATGCAATTACGGCCTAATTGCACTCCCGTTAGGCCGTAAACGCAGTGCAATTACGGCCTTATTGCAAGGCAATAATGTACAAAAAGGAGAAAAGACCGACATGCAATTGTTTACGAATATTAAATAATCATCTTTTGAGTTAAATATTTTAAGTTAATAAAACCTACTTCACAAAAATCTTTTGTCACGGGTTTTTACTTTTTGTTTGCATATTTTAAGTTAAACAGAAAGATATTGTGTTAAAGGGAGTATTTATGAGTTAAGGCCGGGATGAAAAAAAAGAGGTTGGCGCAGGACGCGTCCAACCTCAGAATAAACGATAAGGCCATCGGCAACGGCTGATGAAATCTTATCTTCCGCAAATATAATGAATTACATTATAAATAACAAATAAATTAGGTTAAATTTATTTGTCAGAAAAAAAGTAATGGACTTATTTTCAAAAAAAGCACGCCCGACATCGTTTTATCCGATAACATTTGCGTATATTTGCAACATGCAAATTCACAAAATGAGACATTTCAAATTCCTGATATTGCTTTTCGCCATGCTGACAGCCGCATGCGAGAAAGCATACATACCGAGCGATGACCAACAGACAAACGGCGGCAATACCGACGACGAATGGCACGAAACATGGGAGACTGACAGTACCGAAAAACGATGCCTCACCGTGGCGGAAGCCATCGAGGCCGAGACCGGCAGGGTGATATCGGTAAGGGGATATATCGTAGGGTCCACATCGAGAAGCATGCGAAACGCAAAATATCTGCCGCCGTTCGAAAGCAAAACGGCACTGATACTTTCCGATTACAAGCTCACTGAGTGCGAGGGATTCTATGAGGATGAACTCCTGCCGGTACGCATCGGCGACTTCAATCAGTATTTAGACGCGCTCAACCTCGTGGATAATCCGCAACACTTCGAAAAGCTTACCGTAATAACAGGGATTAAAGACATGTATCTCGGACAGCCCGGCATAAAACTGATACTGTGGTGCGACCTACTGGAACAACAGTAAGGCCGTGAACTCGGACATCGCGAAACCGACAAGAGACATAAAGGAAGCCCCTAAAAAGACCCGCAAAGGGCACAAAGCACCGACAATAATCGACAAAAGCGGTAAAAATCACCGCTTTTTTTGCCGTTTACGTTGATAATTAGTATCTTTGCAGAAGATAGGCGGCATAAGTTCCGCCGATAGCGGCCGCAAGCACAAACGCCGCTATACCAATCATAAATTAAAAACTAATAACTATAAACAATTTTCAACGACATGAGACTATTTAAACTAATGCTTCTGTGTCTGTTGTTTCCGGCACTGGCTCAGGCCGACGACTGGACTACAATGTACAAGCAGATAGAACAGAGCATCAAGCAACCGGAGTTTGCCAACCGTGATTTCAACATCACGAAGTATGGTGCGGGCACCAACGCCAAGGCTGCCGTAAACCAAAAAGCGATAAACAAGGCCATCGCTGCCTGCTCGAAGGCAGGCGGCGGACGGGTCATCGTGCCCGCAGGAACATACAACACGGGAGCCATCACCCTGCTGAGCGGCGTCAACCTCGTGGTGGAGAAGGGCGCAACGCTGCAGTTTGTGTTCGAGCCTGAGCTCTACCCCATCGTCCTCACACGCTGGGAGGGCCTCGACTGCTGGAACCTCCAGCCCTGCATCTACGCCTACAAGCAGAAGAACATCGCCATCACCGGCGAGGGAACGATTGACGGCGGCGGCACCAACGAGACATGGTGGAAATGGTGCGGCGCGCCGAGATACGGATGGAAGGAAGGCGTCATCAGCCAGCGCAACGGCAGCCGCGCACGCCTGCTGAAGATGGCCGAGGACGGAGTGGACATGAACGAACGCCGCTTCGGACCGCAAGACGGCCTCCGCCCGCAGCTCATCAACATCAACACGTGTGAGAACATACTGATAGAGAACGTCACGCTGCTGCGCTCTCCGTTCTGGGTCATCCACCCGCTGCTCTCGAAGAACATCACCGTGCGCGGCGTGCACATCAACAACGACGGCCCCAATGGCGACGGATGCGACCCCGAGTCGTGCGACGGCGTGCTGATAGAAAACTGCTTCTTCAACACGGGTGACGACTGCATCGCCATCAAGAGCGGACGCAACAACGACGGACGCCTGTGGAACAAGCCGAGCGAGAACATCATCATCCGCAACTGCGAGATGCAGAACGGACACGGAGGCGTGGTCATCGGCAGCGAGATTTCCGGCGGATGCCGCAACGTCTTCGCCGAGAACAACGTCATGGACAGCCCCAACCTCGACCGCGTGATACGCATAAAGACGAACACCTGCCGCGGAGGAGTCATCGAGAACATATATGCACGCAACATAAAGGTTGGCCAGTGCGGCGAGTCGGTGCTGAAGATTAACCTCGACTACGAGCACAACGAGATATGCTGCCGCGGCTATCTGCCGACGGTGCGTAACGTGAACCTCGACAACGTGACGTGCGAGAAGAGCCGCTACGGCGTGCAGATAATCGCACTCGACACATGCACGAACGTATACGACATCAACGTGAAGAACTGCCGCTTCAACGGCGTGGCCGAAGGAAACACCATAAAGGGACAGACACGCGGCATAAACTTCGACAACCTCTACATCAACGGCGGACTGAGCCTGCTCAACAAGCCGTACAAGAACTACAGCCAGTGGATGACGGCATCGGAGATGAAGCGCTACCCGAAGTCTTATCTGCTTGACTTCTCGAAGCGCCCGAAGTGGAGCTACGTGATGGGCATCGAGCTGGAGGCCATGCTCGACACATATCTGAAATATGGCGGCGAGGACATAAAGAACTACTGCCAGATGTATACCGACACGATGATCAACGCCAAGGGCGACATCCGCGGATACAGACTTGAAGACTACAACCTCGACCAGATACGCACGGGCCACTTTGTGGCACGCATGTACCAGCTGTACCCCGAGAAGAAGAACCTCATCGCGCTGCAAACGCTCATGAAGCAGCTGAAAAATCAGCCCCGCACGGAGGACGGGGTGTTCTGGCATAAGGCCATATACTCATATCAGGTGTGGCTCGACGGTATCTTCATGGGACTGCCCTACTACACAATGACGGCTAACATGCTGCTCAAAGACAAGAAGGCGCAGGCCATTTACGACGACGCCGTAGACCAGATCAAGAAGACATACGAGCGCACGCTCGACGCCAAGACCGGACTGAACCGCCACGCATGGGACGAGACACGTGACATGTTCTGGGCCGACAAGACTACCGGACTGTCGCAGCACTGCTGGGGACGCGCGCAGGGATGGTATACGATGGCGCTCATCGAGCTGCTCGACGCACTGCCCGAGAACTACAGCCGCCGCGGCGAGGTTATCGAACTGCTGAAGAAAGACCTCGACGCCGTCATCAAATGGCAGGACAAGAAGAGCGGCGTATGGTATCAGGTGATGGACAGCCCTGACCGCAAGGGCAACTATCTCGAGTCTACATGCTCGTCGATGTTCACCTACGCGCTGCTGAAGGCTTACCGCAAGGGATACCTCGGAGCGAAATACCGCGACGCGGGAATACGTGCCTACAAGGGCATCATCAACAACTTCATAAAGGTTAACCCCGACAGCACCATCTCGCTGACACACTGCTGCGCCGTGGCCGGACTGGGTCCGGGCATGAGCGACAAGGTGAAGGCCGCCACGGACAAGTATGGAATGAAGCTGAAGGAGAACAAGCGCCGCGACGGTTCATACGACTACTACCTCAGCGAGCAGGTGCGCGACAACGATGCCAAGGGCGTAGGACCGTTCATCTGGGCTTCGCTCGAGATGGAGGCATTGGGATATGACACGGACAACGCCACGACAGGCATCAACCGCCAGGCCGTGGTGACACGCAACAACCCGGTGGTGACCGAGGCAGACCCGCTCGCCTCGCTCACCGTGGGCAACGGACACTTCGCCACGACGGTAGACGTCACCGGACTGCAGAGCTACCCTTTTGACTACGAGGCAGGTGTGCCTCTCAACGCAATGTCGGACTGGGGATGGCATTCGTTTGAAAACACTGCAGCACTGACGCCCGCCGAAACCGAGAAGGCGTATGACTTCGGACACGGACGCAAGGAGGTCTATGCCGTGGAATACAAGCAGGCAGGACGCAACAAGGACGCCACGGAGTATTTCCGGGTGAACCCGCACCGCCTGAACCTCGGCACGATAGGTCTCGAACTGACCGGCGCAGACGGCAAGCAGATTCCCCTCAAGGAACTGAAGAACATCCGTCAGGAGCTGGCTCTCTGGGACGGAACAATAGAATCGAAGTTCACCGCCGACGGAACACCCGTCGAGGTGACGACGGCCTGCATGGCAAACAAAGACTGCCTCTTCTCGAGAGTGAAGACGGGACTGCTCTCAAAGGGCCGCGCCGCCGTGTCGTTCAAGTTCTCTTACCCCTCGGGCAAGCACGCCGACGACGCCAACGACTGGACAAAGCCGGAGCGCCACAAGTCTGTAATCATCGCCTCTACCGACCGTTCGGCTACAATCGAGCGCACGATAGACGCAACGAAATACTATGTTCTGCTGGAATGGGAAGGCAACGCCACACTGAAAGAGACGGCACCGCACCACTTCACACTCTCGTCGGCCGACGACGTGCTGTCGTTCAGCGCCGAGTACAGGGAGAAGAACGATGCCAAGAAAGCCGACGTGTCTTACTCATACGACCAAGCATTGAAAGCCGTGATGAAGCACTGGCCGAGATTTTGGAACGCCGGCGCCATCGTAGACTTCTCCGAGTGCACCGACCCGAGAGCGGCAGAACTCGAACGCCGCACGGTTCTCTCGCAATATCTCACGGCCATCAACTGCGCCAACACCACCCCACCGCAGGAGACCGGACTGACATATAACTCATGGTTCGGCCGCCCGCACCTCGAGATGACATGGTGGCACGCCGTCGACTTCGCTCTCTGGAAGCGCCCGGAGGTCGTGGCCACGATGCTCGACTGGTACAACAAGACGGCCCTGCCCATATCCAAGAAGATAGCAGAGCGTCAGGGATTCAAGGGCGCACGATGGATGAAGATGACCGACCCGTGGGGCGGCGAGTCTCCGTCGAACGTGGGTTCGTTCCTCACATGGCAGCAGCCACATTATATATATATGGCGGAGGAGATGTACCGGGCCAATCCCACAAAGGAGACGCTCGCCAAATACGCCGAGGGCGTGGAGCAGACGGCTCTCTTCATGGCCGACTTCGCCAAGGCATGCGCTCCCAAGAAAGGCGACATCAAGCTCTTCGGACAGACCGCCATGCAGGAATCCATGTCTAAGGACTTCTCATTCAACCACCCGTTCGAGCAGGTTTACTGGCACTACGGACTGACAACGGCACAGAAGTGGCGCGAGCGCCGCGGACTGGAGCGCGACAGCGAGTGGGACGACATCATTGCACGCATGGCCCCGCTGGCCGAGAAAGACGGACGCTACATGTCGGGCGAGCCCACAGTCACTTTCGACCCGAAGGCAAAGAGCGCCGGCTTTGACCCGTTCAAGAGTGCCGAGCAGGGCGGAAAGAAGCAGATTTCCGAAGAAGACTTCGCCCTGAAATCGCGCTCAGACCACCCCGCAGTGCTCGGAGCATGCGGCCTGCTGCCCGCCACGGGCCAGTATGACGCAGCTACGATGAAGCGCACGCTCAACTGGGTGATGGACAACTGGAACTGGGACACCACATGGGGATGGGACTACGGCATGATAGCAATGTGCGCCGCACGCCTCGGCGAGGGCGACACCGCCGTGAAGGCACTGCTCATCGACAAGGGCAAGAACACCTACCTCATCAGCGGACACAACTATCAGGAGCCCAAGCGCCTGCGCCTCTACCTGCCGGGCAACGGCTCGCTGCTCGACGCCGTGGCCATGATGTGCGCCGGATGGGACGGATGCAAGGACGTGCTCAACCCCGGATTCCCGAAAGACGGACGCTGGAATGTGCGCTGGGAGGGTATCCAAAGAATGCAATAGCATGACACGACAGCAATAGACGACATGGATTTTCAACCATGACACATACACAAAAACATAACACAAAGCGGCAAGGAAGATATTTCTGTATATGAATAATATATAAGCGATACCCTCCTTGTCGCTTTTCACATTCCTGAAACTACACAATAATCAGGCCGAAACACCGTTATTATTAATAAAATACGACGCAATAGCACATAAATCACGGCGAAAAAAGAGAACAATAACAAAAATAACGTAAATGAAAAAACTATTACTTACTGCGGCAATCACAGCCATTACAGGAGCGGCAACAGCTCAAACACCGGCTTTCCCCGGTGCCGAGGGACACGGACGATACGTGACAGGCGGACGGGGTGGCAAAGTCATACACGTCACCAACCTCAACGACAGCGGCACAGGCTCGTTCCGCTCTGCCGTGAGCGGAAACAGCAAGAAAATCGTCGTCTTTGACGTGGCCGGCGTGATACCGCTCAAGTCGGATTTGACGATAGGTGAAAACACCACAATCGAGGGACAGACTGCTCCCGCACCCGGCATCACCCTGCGCTACTACACCGTGCGCCCGGGCAAGAACAACGTGATAAGGTTCATACGCTCGCGCCGCGGACAAGAAAAGGACATCAACGACGGCGCCGACGCTATCTGGAACAAGAACAAGACCGGCATCATGCTCGACCACTGCTCGTTCAGCTGGAGCATCGACGAGGTGGCATCGTTCTACGACAACAACAACTTCACCATGCAGTGGTGCACCATCGCCGAGAGCCTCAGCAACCCCGGACACAGCAAGGGCGCACACGGATACGGCGGTATATGGGGCGGCAAACTGGCCAGCTTCCACCACAACCTTATTGCCAGCGTGACCAACCGCGGCCCGCGCTTCAACGGCGCACGCTACGGATGGACGGGATATACCAGCAACTACGACTACAACACGTATAAATGGGAGAACCCGGCGCAGGCCGAGAACGTGGACTTCCGCAACTGCGTGATGTTCAACTGCCCCGGAGCATGCTACGGCGGACCCGGCGGAGGACAGATAAACATCGTCAACAACTACTACAAGGCCGGCAACAGCGGCGTGGGCAACCAAGAGCGCATCACGCTGGTGACGGTTTCTTCATCGGGAAACTCAGACAGCAAACATCCGGAATACTACGGCATGACAAGCCGCTACTACATCTCGGGCAACACCACTGAGACATCGACAGGAACGAAAAAGAAGAACCGCGACTGGGCCGGAGTGAGCTACGACAAGGGAGTATACACCCAGAACGGCTCTACTTACTCGGAAGACAAGAACAACATGTACGGCGACAAGGTGCCGCACACAACCATCAGCGGCAAGTCGTGCGTCAACGTGAAGCTGGACGAGCCGGCCCCCACAGGTGAGGTGACCACGCACACGGCCGAAAACGCATTCAGTCAGGTGCTGGCCTACGCCGGAGCATCGCTCCACCGCGACGACGTGGACGCCCGCTACATGGAGGAGGCCAAGACAGGAAAGGCTAAATACAAAGGCTCCGTCACCGGAAAGTGGGGACTCATCGACCTCGTGTCCGACGTCAACGGATACACCGAGGAGAACTTCGGCACCGGTGAGCACCCCGCAGGCTTTGACACCGACAAAGACGGAATACCCGACGCATGGGAGACAGCCAACGGTCTGAACCCGAACGACGCCACTGACGCCGCCAAGACAACCATCGACCCGAAAGGATGGTACTCAAACATCGAGGTATACTGCAACAGTCTGGTGCAGGATATAATGACAGGCGGAAACACAAACGCCACCTCTACGGTGAACGAATACTACCCGCGGTATGTCAAGGAAGACGGCACCGTAGTGGAAGCCATCGGAGGCGGTGTTGACGCCATCATGAACATAAACTCAGATAAAGTGGTGGCCACGGAATACTACAACACACAGGGTATGCGCGTATCTCCCGACACGAAAGGCATAATTATAAAAGTGTCCGTACTCAGCGGCGGAAAGAAGATAAGCCGCAAGATGGTGAACAAATAAAACTTTTAAAAGTAAAAAGGTAGAAAGCCATGCGGATAGCTTATACAGTAATCCGCATGGCTTTTTTTATTGAAATGTTACGCGGCCGGCGTAACATCGTGACAACGGCCAAATCACAATGTTACAACAGCCGTGTAACATCATTACTACGGCCGAGTAACACCATAAGTTTTTTACCGAACGACAATATTTTATCATAAAAATTGATTGTTTTACAAATTCTTTTCGTATTTTTGCCCCGTTAAATGTAATAACAACAATTAATAACCTATTAACAAACCTAAAACAACTTAGATGAACAGATTATTTACTTTGTTGGGAATGATATGCCTTGCGCTTATCTTCCCGCTGACATCAAGCGCACAGGGCGATGTGGTCGCCGAATGGAACTTCGAGAAAAATCTCCCGGAGGGCATCTGTGACGCAACAAACTATCAGGGAAAGGAAGCCGACATTCCATCGACAGTGGATGGAATTACGATGCACGTGGATGCCACGAACGGTAAGTTGTACTGTGTGGGCAGAAACAACGCACAGTTTAACAACGGAACAATACTCCGTGTGCCCGTAAAAACAGCCAAGGACACCGTAACGGTGAAAGGATATCCCGGGTACATAAACTACACCATCGGAGGTGTGGCTGCAACGGAAGACATTACCGCACACCGCGCCACATCGGCCGAGGCCGCACAGGGATATGTCGAAATCGTATCCACAGGCGGCAGCTACATCTACGGTGTGAAGGTCGTTCATGTGTCTCTGATACAGGAGAAGTTGCTCTACTCCACCGACTTCTCGGACTGGTCAAAGATGAGCGCCTCGAAAAAAGAGACTGTCGTTGACCAGAAAACGAAATACAGCAAGGAGAATTTCAGCTTCGCAATATACAATTCCGACGTCAATCCGGCAGGACAGAACTCTAAGTTCAACAACGGAGAACCCCTCGGATGGATCATGGCCGCAAAGGCTGCCGACCCGTATATACTGACTTCAAAGCTCGCCTCTGTAAGCAAGGTGCGCTTCGTTCATGCCGCCACCAGTGGAAACCGCGGCTGGAAACTGGAGGCAAAGGGCGACGGCGATGCAGACTGGGTGGTCATCAGCGATAAAATTGCCGACCCCGCAGCATGGTCTGAGGTTACAGCCGACGTCAACCGTACGAACGTTCAGCTGCGCTGGACGAACCTCAACGCAAGTCAGAACGCATACATGTTCCAGCTCGACATCTTCGGCATGGTTGACTTATCGAAGAGTCCCACGCTCGGTTCGTTCAAAGTGAACGGCACTACCTATCAGTCTGCCGACATATTCATGGAGCAGGCCGACGGCACAAACACCGCCACGATAGAGATTTCCAAGTCCGAGTCCATGATTTCCGAAACCAACCCGCTCACGGATATTTCAATAGACAACGGTGAGATGGAAAGCGTGGCATACGAGCTTGCCGCCGATGGCAAGTCGTGCGTTGCCACAATCAAAGTAAAAGCCGGCGAGGATGTTGCCACATACAAGGCAACATTCGTGTTCAAGCCCGACTTCACGCTCACATATTATAATGTAGACGGCAGCAAGCTCGGCACTCAGACAATCGAGAAAGACTCGAAGATTGCCGAGTTCGCATACGATGTGAAAGCCGTAGAGCCGCTACTGAAAGAGATCGAAGTGTTCCGCGGATGGTTCGTAAGCACCAAAGGCGGCCGCAAATACACCACCGACGAGGTGATAACCGGCAATATATCTCTCTATGCGATAGCAACCGAGAACGAGACCGAGAACAACGAGAACAAGCGCCTATACTATAACCTCGGCGACATCTACTTCTATCCCGAGGACCACGAGGCTTTCAACCTCATCGGCACAGGCAAGTTCCACGATAACCAGCACGGCTGGACAATCGACAAGGGCGACAAGCTGGAACTGACCGTAGGCGGACACGCATACATCATCTTAGGTCTCTGCCGCTATGGAAACGAAGGTAAGGTGACCATCAGCGACAACGCAGGCACAGCCTTGTGGTCGGCCAATCTGCCGGCAGCAAGCGATGGCGAGACAGCAGCATTCGAATATGACGGCGAGGCCGCTACATTGGTGCTCACCGTAGACAACGGCATGTACATGCACAACATCACCATCATCAACGACAAGAGCAGAAGCATCACCAAGAACGAGCAGGGATACTTCATCGTCAATGCCGGCGATGCAGACAATTTCCTCGCCACTCTCGAGATAGCAAACGCATCGGCATCGGCAGATGCACGCACATACGTATTCGTGCCGAACGGCACCTACGACCTCGGCGATAAGTGCCTCACGCCCATCAGTGGCAAAAACATCTCGCTCATCGGTCAGGATATGGACAAGACTATCATCATGAACACCCCGACCGCAGAGGGTATCGGCATCACCGCAACAATCCTCAACACCGGCGAGAATACCTACATGCAGGACATCACGCTGAAAGACAATCTCGACTACTACAACTCCAGCACCGCAGGACGCGGCGTGGCATTGCAGGACAAGGGCAAGCGCACAATCTGCAAGAACGTGAAACTTCTCTCATACCAAGACACTTATTACAGCAATGCTGTAAGCCAGTTCTACTGGGAGACAAGTGAAATCCACGGAGTGGTAGACTACATCTGCGGTGGCGGTGACGTTTACTTCAACAAGTGTCTGCTCGTGAACGAGTCGAGAAAGAAAGACTCTAAGTACGGCGGCGTGACCATCACGGCTCCATATACCGACGCAGCCAACACATTCGGATATGTATTCGAGGGCTGTACGGTGGAAAACCTTGCCGCCGACTTCAACTTCGGCCGCTCATGGGGAGGCGTATCACGCCTTGCGTTCCTCAACACCATACTCAACCAGCCTAACGAGATTGTCCAAAGCCGCTTCACGACAGGTGGCATGAACGTTGCGGCAGACAAGTTCAAGGAGTACAACTCGATGGACAAGAACGGCAACGTGGTATCGCCCGCATCAAACGTGTTGACGTTCACCAAGGACAACACGAAGAACACCTACGAGACAATCCTCACCGCAGCAGAGGCTGCCGGATATGCTCTCGACAAAGTATTCACCGACTGGACTCCCGACGCTCTCGCAGCACAGGTGACCATGCCGACAGTGAAGAAGGTTGCCACAACCGTAACATGGACAGCCGCTGAGGGAGCAAAGGCATACGCAATCTTCGCCGACGGCAAGCTCGCCGCCATCGTTGACGGAACAGCCACATCTTACGAACTGGCCCAAGAAGCGACAACCGTTGAGGTGCGCGCTGCCAACGAGATGGGAGGCTTCGGTGTTGCCGCGGTTGCAGGAGTTGGTGACGGCATCAACGAGATAAGCAGCAATGCAAACGAGAAAGAAGTGATATACAACATGCAGGGTATCCGCGTGAACAAAGCCACAAAAGGCCTGTATATCATCAACGGAAAGAAAGTAATCAAATAATACTCATACGCCCTTTGCTCCAAATACGTCACAGGAGCAAAGGGCGTTTTTTCTTTTGACCAATCCGTAATATTTATAAAAAAAAACGTATTTTGTACACAACGACAATCAAAAAAAATCATTAACTTTACATCCTGAAATACCGAAGTTATAAGAACACGCCCTAAAAAGGCACTATAATGATATGAACAATCTGTAAACACTATATATTATATACTGAATAACAAAATAAAACAATGTATAATTTAAAATCAACAAATCTATGTCTGAACAATTAAAGAGAATTCGAACAACGCTGATTCTCACCTTATTGCTATTCGCAGGAGGGGTAATTTCGGCACAGACAGTCAAAATCACCGTCAAAGACAGTAACGGTGAAGCTGTCATCGGAGCCAGTGTGCTCGAAAAAGGCACGCGCAACGGCGGTATAACCGATTTCAACGGAGTTTGCAACCTGAAAGTTTCCGGCAAAAGCCCGGTGGTAATATCATACATCGGTATGAAGACCAAAACCGTGGACGTGAAAGGGAAAAAGTCTGTCAACGTCACACTCGAAGACGATGCGACGACACTCAACGACGTGGTTGTCATCGGTTACGGAACGGTGCGCAAGAAAGACCTTACCGGAGCGGTATCATCCGTGAGCGCAAAACAGATAGAGAACATTCCGGTGAGCAACATCAGCGAGGCCATGACAGGTAAGATGGCCGGTGTGAACATCACGACCACCGAAGGCTCGCCCGATGCCGACGTGAAAATCCGTGTGCGCGGAGGCGGTTCACTCTCACAAGACAACTCGCCGCTTTACATCGTCGACGGCTTCCCCGTACAAAGCATAAGCGACATCGCACCGAGCGAAATACAGAGCATCGACATTCTGAAAGATGCTTCATCGACAGCCATCTACGGAGCGCGCGGTGCCAACGGTGTCATCATCGTGACAACAAAAAGCGGCAAGGAAGGAAAGACTCAGGTCAGCTTCAACGGTTCTTTGGCATGGAAAAAGATTACAAAGACCATCCATACGCTCAATCCGTATGACTATGCAATGTATCAGTGGGAAAACAATGGAAGCACGGCATACGGAAACTTCGAAGATTTGGATATATGGAAATCTGTGGAAGGCACCGATTATCAGGACATTCTTTTCGGACGTACCGGTTTACAAAAGCAATACAACGTCAGCGTAAACGGCGGTTCGAAAGACTTGAAGTTCAACATCGGATTTTCGCACATCGACGAGGAGAGCATCATGCTCGGCTCCGGCTACGCGAAGAACAATGTCAACGCTAAGCTCAACGCTAAGCTCAACAAATGGTTTACCCTCGACTTCAACGCACGTCTTGCTTTCACCACGCTGGACGGACTGAGCGGAGGTGCAGACACGAACGAGACAAATGCGGCAAACAGCCTTGTTGCCAACTCGGTGAACTATGAGCCCATCAGCCAGCTGAAGACAAGCGACGATGATGACGAAGAAAACAGTATGACCACACGCCGCACACCGTTGCAGCGCATCACTTCAACATATAAATATCAGGAACGTCTGCAACAGAATTATAACGCAGGCTTGAACTGGAAGCCGTTTAAACACTTCACTTTCCGCAGCGAGTTCGGATACAGTTGGAGACATAACAACACCGACCAAGCATGGGCTGCCGATGCCGTGACGAACAACAAGTTCAGCGGACAGGGCGCACAGGACGGAAGACCTCAGCTGATGTTCACACGCGTGGAACAAAAAGAGTGGCGCAATGCAAACACCGTGACATACGATCACAACAAACTTTTCAACGGCCACGTGCATCTTAACGTTTTGTTAGGTCAGGAAATGAGTAGCGCAAAAAAGACAACAACAACCAACTACTCTGTCAACTTCCCGGCATCAATGACCATAGACGAAATTCTCGCCAACCCGACCACCGGCACGCCGCTGAAAAACGAGCGAGTAATCTCGGCCGACGAGAACCTTCTCTCATACTTCGGCCGTATCAATTTCACACTCGACGAGAAGTATTTGGCTACGTTCACACTCCGTGCCGACGGCTCGAGCAAGTTCGGAAAAGACAACCGCTGGGGTGTGTTCCCCTCTTTGGCTTTGGCTTGGCGCGTATCGGACGAGAAATTCTTGGAGAGTTCTTCTTCATGGCTGTCAAACCTCAAACTCCGTCTCAGCTTCGGTACGGCCGGTAACAACCGTATCAACTCCGGTCTGCTCACACCGCTTTACTCATCACCGAGCGGCAGCGGAACGAAGTATCCTTATTTCGACGAGACTCTCGGAGACATGCTCGAGCACGGCGCAAACCTATACAATCCCAACTTGAAATGGGAAACGACCATCACGCGCAACATCGGTATCGACTACGGCTTCTTCAAAGGACGCATCAACGGTACCATCGACCTCTACTGGAACACGACAAAAGACCTGCTGATGCGCTCGGTAATCCCGTCGAATACCGGATACCAGTATCAGTATCAGAACTTCGGAAAGACCTCGAACAAGGGTGTCGAGTTCACCATGAACGCCGTCCTCGTAGACAAAAAGAAGTTCGGTCTCAACTTCAACTTCAACATAGCATACAACAAGAACAAGATAGACGAGCTGGCAATGGACAATCCCTGGCAGAGCTCAAGCTGGGGCGGAAGCACCATCGCCAAGTACGAAGACTTCCGTCTTGAAGAGGGCGGACGCCTCGGAGAAGTCTGGGGATACAAGACCAACGGCTTCTTCACCGTCTACGACCCCGTGAGCAACCCGAACGGACAGCTCGTGCTCAACGGAACGTCATGGGCACTGCGCGACGGCATCAAGGACAACAGTCCCTCGATAACCGGCGGCAACCTCAAGCCCGGCGGTCTGCGCCTCGAGGTCGACGAGAACGGCGACCCGATAAAGCAGCGCCTCGGCAACACGATACCCACCACGACGGGAGGTTTCGGATTTGACGGCCGGCTCCATAACTTCGATTTCAACGTGTTCTTCAACTACTCGCTCGGCAACAAGATTGTCAATGCCACGAAGCTCGCGAACGCCGGTTTCTACAACACCCGCAGATACCAGAACATCGTCGACGACTTCAGCATGGGTAACCGATACACCAACATCGACCCGGCCAACGGCGTGAACCTCGGCAACCCGACCGCAGCCACACAGGCATTGTACGGCGGTGCCGACGGACTGATAGCCCGCCTGAACGAGATTAACGCCGGAGCAACCATCTACAACCCGTCGACCGCAAGCCGCATGGAGCTCACAGACTTTGCCGTAGAGGACGCTTCGTTCCTCCGCCTGCAGAACGTTACCATCGGATACACGCTTCCCAAGAAATGGGTTAAGTCTGTATTCCTCACAAATGTGCGCATCTACTTCACCGGTTACAACCTCCTCTGCATCACCGATTACAGCGGATACGACCCCGAAGTGGACACCAGCAGCAAGCGTAACCCGATGACTCCCGGCATCGACTACGCCGCTTATCCCAAGAGCCGCTCGTTTGTCGGCGGTATAAACATTACATTTTAAATAAAAAGCAACAATTATGAAAAAGATATTTTCTATCATAGCATTAGCTGCCGGCATTGCAGGACTATCCTCTTGCTCCGACTTTCTCGACCAAGATTCCCCGTCGGAAATGACCGGTACGGCTGTATACAATAACGCATACTATACCGGCCTCCGTGTGAACAAGCTCTACGGAGCACTCGCGCAAGACCGTACCTACGCACAGGATATTCCAATCAAATGGGGAACAAACAGCGACTGCGAGCTGGTCGACGGCCTCGGACAGAACGCCTACAACCAGACCCACTACCGCGGTGTGGGTAACTACAACGTGAACTCAGGCTTCGGAAACCTCAACGGCTCATGGACCGCCATGTACGGAATCATCGAAGATGCCAACCTCAACATCGAAGGTATCCGCAACAGCACGCTCATGCAGACCGAAGGCGAGAACAAGAAAGCCATGAGACGCTATCTCGGCGAGAGCCTCACGCTGCGCGCCATGATATACTTCGACATGCTGCGCTACTGGGGAGACATACCCCTCAACCTCACACCGGCAAAGCACGACCTGAGCAACGCCTACAAGCCGAAGACCGACCGCGACGACATCATGGACACGCTCATGCTCAACCTCGAGGAAGCCATCGACCTGCTGCCATGGGCCGGCGAGGTAAGCGGCTACACAACGGAACGCATGAACAAGGGATATGCCCACGCACTGCTCGCACAGATAGCACTGACACGTGCCGGATATGCCATCCGCGAGAAAGCCAAGGACGGCTACGAGACGGCCGACTACACCGACGCCGTATATCCCACGCAGCGCCCCGGCGCCGACGAGCGCAAGGCTCTGTATGAGAAAGCGCTGAAGCATCTCACCGCGATAATCACCGACGGGCGCCATCAACTCAACCCGTCGTTCGAGAACGAGTGGTACCTGCTCAACCAACTGAAGCTCGACCAGACATACAGGGAGAACCTCTTTGAAATCCCGATGGGCGAGAACGCCACCGGAGAGCTGGGCTATACAGTAGGCGTGCGCATGAACCAGCCCACCACCCTCTATGGCTACGGCAACTCATCAGGCGTGCTCAAAGTGACGGCACCCCTGCTCTACTCCTACGACGACAACGACACACGCCGCGACGTGACCGTTTCCTGCATGGAGATACGCCAAAACAGCACTACCAACCTGACCGAGGAACAGATGCTGAAAAACGCTCCTTTCGGCATGTACGTAGGCAAATGGGACCCGAGGAAGATGACGCAGAAGTGGCTTGAGAACAATAAGGCCGCAAACGGAAAGCACGCCACGGGCATCAACGTGGTGAAGATACGCCAGTCACAGGTGCTTCTTTACTATGCAGAGGTGATGAACGAGTTGGCCGGTCCGGACGCAAGCTACCCGGGAGATGCTGGCATAACCGCCCGCCAAGCACTGGCAATGGTGCACAACCGCGCTTTCGATGATGCACACAAGGCTGATGCCCAGTTATATATCGACAACATCCCGGCCGATAGGGACGCTTTCTTCAACGCCATCGTTGATGAAAACGCATGGGAGTTTGCCGGCGAAGGCTACCGCAAGTACGACCTGATACGCTGGAACCTCCTCGTCGCCAAAATTCAAGAGTTCAAGGATACCTACATGCAGCAGCTTCAAGATGGCGTATATCAGGAGACAGTATACTTCAACTACAAGGACGCTGCCAAGACGCAGATTGACATGTCGAGCGTAACATGGCACGGACTGCCCGCCGGAAAGACGGCTGCCGACTATGACGGAAGCGCCGACTCGTTCGGCAAGGCCAACCCCGCATCGGGCAACGACACGCAGGTAGACACCAACCTGCCGTCTATCTCGAGCGGTCTCGTCGGTCCTGACGTCACCGTGAAGAACCGCTACATCATGCCTATCGGTGCCTCCACCATATCGGCATCAAATGGAATGCTGAGCAATTCTTACGGATATTCAAACTAAAAAGTAAACATAACTTAAAGAATTTACGATGAAAAGAATAAATTATATATTGAACATCGCTTTTGCCGGAGTTCTCGGCTTGAGCATGACAGCCTGCACCGACGGGAACGACTGGGACACGGACGGCTCGTTCAGCCGCCTGTTCGGAGTAGACGCGAAGAACATATCGGTGGAAGCCGAGGAGACACAGGCCACCGTCAGCTTCTCGACCATCCAAGGCGCGGAATACTACGTGATGGAGTTCAGCACCGACACTCTTTACAACGACATTGAGCCGGGCGGCCCCAAAGCTATGTTGGTAGGAACCGACGGCAGCATCAAGAAGTCACCCGTAGTGGTAACCGGACTTGCCGGCGACACGAAATACTACATGCGAATGAAAGCCGTGGCCAACGGCAAGGCCGACTCGAAGTGGGTTTACTACCGCGAGGGCAAGACATTCCGCACCAAGGCCGAGCAAATCTTCAATGAAATTCCGGCCGAAGACCGCAGCGAAGACCGCATACGCCTGAGTTGGATGTCAAACGCCGAGGTCACATCTATCACCGTGAGACAAAACGAAGAGTTGTTAGACTCAATCATACTCACAGACACAGACAAGGCTGCCGCCGAATATACTGTTACGCAACTTAATCCGTCGACAACCTACGTGTTCACCATCTTCAACGGCGAGGCCAAGCGCGGCCAGCTCACCGCCAGCACCACCGCCGCATGGCCGGCCGCCGACTTCAAGTATATGCTTGACGAAGGCGTCACAGTCATCACCACCGACCTGCTCAACGAGATTGCCACGATGGCACAGGAGGCTGCCGGAAGCGCCGTCAGCTACAGCGCCACGATAGGCATCCCGGCCGGTACAACGATAGACATCCACGGCACATCGGAAACCGACGGCAGCGCCACGAGCATGAAGATACCCGACGGCATGTCGGTGACGTTCTTCGGAATGGCCGGCGGCGACGCACCCGTCATCAACCTGTCGAAGTCTATCGGCCTCGACGGTAGTCACGCGTTCATCCGCTTCGAGAACGTGAATGTTACCAACGGCGGATGCGACTACCTCATCAACCAGTCGACCGGATGCACCGTCGGCACGCTTGAGTTCAAGGACTTCGTAATGACAGACATGCCCCGCTCACTCGTGCGCCTGCAGAGCGCTCCTCCGAAGACGATAGAAAACCTCATCATTGACAACTCCATCATCACCAATCAGGGTGACGGCTATGCACTGCTGTACTTCAAAGAGACGCCTTACACGGTGAGAAACATCACGGTAAAGAACTCTACGTTCAGCACGCTGAAGCATAACTTCATACAATGCCCCAACGCCACGGTCGAGAAGATAGACATCACAGACTGTACGTTCTACAACATCATCGGCGGCGGAAGATATCTCATCGACGCACAGGGCTTGAACGTGACGACAAACATCAGCAACACGATATTCGCCAAAACCAACAGCGAGACGGCGAAAGGCATCCGCACAGACGGTGCTGTGAATTTCTCCAACTCGTACATGACTTCCGACTTCGTGCTGTCAAGCAACAAGTTCACCACCGACATGACTTTCGAAGGCACTGCCGATGACTTGTTCGCCGACCCGGCCAACGGCGATTTCACCTTGAAAGCATTTATCAATGCCGGTGACCCGCGCTGGATTAAGTCAGAATAACATTAGCATCACTTATATGAAGAAAGGCGGCAGGAAAACCCTGCCGCCTTTCTTTTTTATTTATTGCTTATCGATAAGTCTTTTGTCTGTGATGTACTAAATACTTTC
Source organism: Prevotella sp. (assembly GCA_017623155.1). Lineage (GTDB taxonomy): Bacteria > Bacteroidota > Bacteroidia > Bacteroidales > Bacteroidaceae > Prevotella. The sequence continues at coordinate 59,031 of JAGAPR010000002.1, forward strand.
AAACTATTTTATCGGCTGGCAATGATCATTTTTTCATCAGCCTTTTTCCGATATGTCTTGCAATCTTGTCTCGTCGATAATCTTTATTTTGCGCCCATCGGTCGCAATCAGACATTCGGAAGCGAATGCGGATAAAGTGCGTATAGCATTGCTTGTAGTCATGTTAGCCATATTGGCAAGGTCTTCCCTGCTCGGATTTATGTTCAGTGTGAATCCGTCTTCCTCTATTCCATACTTGTCTTTTAGAAAAAGTAAAGACTCGGCAAGCCGGGCGCGAACATGTTTTTGAGTCAGACTTATGGTCTGTATGTCAGCCGCACCCAGCATCAGCGCAAGCTTTTTTATGAAATAAAATGCCAACTCCGTGTTCTCGGAAATAAGTTTTTTTATTACATCAATCGGTATAAGACATACCGTGGAATCTTCAAAAGCGGAAGCATTTGTAATATATCTTTCACCGGAGAAAGCCGCTCTATATCCGAAAAACTCCATGTCCCCAATCATTCTGACGATTTGATTGTGGCTGCATCTGTATTCAATGAATATTTTTACTTTGCCCTTCAAGAGGCACATTATGTATTTCGGACTGTCGTTCTCTTTGTATATAGGTTCGTTTTTATGAAATACTCTAATCTCGATATTATCCAACAAGAACAATCTTTGCTCTTCTGTAAGCGGCTTGCATAAGGCCGATATTGATTTTGTGACATCTTCTTTTATGGTGTTTCCGTTCATGCCTATGGATTATTTGTGTTATGTCTACATTGCAAAAATAATAAAAAACATCTGAAAAGCAGTGCTGTTCCGGTAAAAAACTGTTTTCAGGCCAATAAAAAAGAATTATTCTTTTAATATTTTTATTTTTATTTTGTCATACCGATGAATTTTCTTAACTTTGGAAATGTTTTATGGATTAATTTTTATGAATTGTTCATGAAAGGGAATAATAAAAGCGAATGCTAACTAATGAATTAAAAACCTTAATATAGGAACTATGAGTTATTTACGATTTGAGAAAGCTGTAATGACCAACTTGGAAGAGTCTCTACGTCGTGAATTGCTGAGAACCAATCGCTCGGGTGCGTATTCGTGCTCGACATTGGCTGATTGTAATACACGCAAATATCATGGTCTGCTCGTTGTGCCCGTTCCGGAGCTTGACGATGACAACCATGTGTTGCTGTCTTCACTTGATGTCACGGTTATTCAGCATGGAGCGGAGTTCAATCTCGGGCTTCATAAGTACCAAGGTAACAATTACAGTCCTAAGGGTCACAAGTACATCCGTGAGTTTGACTGTGACAAAGTGCCTACGACCTTGTATCGTGTGGGTGGTGTATTATTAAAGAAAGAAGTTGTTTTTCAGCATCACGAGGATCGTATTTTGCTGCGTTATACTCTTGTCGATGCCCATTCTGCTACCACATTGCGTTTCAAACCTTTCCTCGCTTTCCGTAGTGTAAGGCAGTTTACGCATGAGAATTCAACGGCCAGCAGGGAGTATCACCCGATAGACAACGGTATAAAGACGTGCATGTACTCGGGATATCCTGAATTGTATATGCAGTTTAGTAAGAAAAACGAGTTCATTTTCCAGCCCGACTGGTATCGCGGAGTGGAGTATCCAAAGGAACAGGAGCGCGGTTATGCCTCGAACGAGGACCTTTATGTGCCCGGATATTTTGAGATGCCGATAAAGAAAGGCGAAAGCATCGTCTTCTCCGCATCTACATCATCCATACGCACGAGTGGATTGAAGAAACTCTTTGACGCGGAAGTAGAGGCAAGATCTCCTCGCGACAATTTCTTCCATTGCCTTGTAAACGCCGCCCATCAGTTTTATAATGAAAAAGGGAAAGAGCGTTATATACTCTCCGGATATCCTTGGTTTAAGAGCCGTGCGCGAGATACATTTGTTTCTTTACCGGGGCTCACGCTTGCCATTGACGAGCAGGATAAGTTTGAACTTGTGATGCATACGGCAGAAAAGGCTTTGCGTGAGTTTATGGACGATAAGCCATTGACGGTAAATCTGTATGAAGTAGACCAACCGGATGTCTTGCTTTGGGCTGTATGGGCTATTCAGCAATATGCCAAGGAAGTAGGCAGCGAGAAGTTCATATCCATGTATGGTAAATTGCTGCAGGACATTATTAAATATATAATAGACGACAAGCACCCCAATCTGCGTCTCGATGAAAACGGCCTGTTATATAGCAACGGGCGTGACCGTGCCGTGACGTGGATGAACTCTACTGCAAACGGGCGCCCAGTAGTGCCGCGTACAGGTTATATCGTCGAATTTAACGCATTATGGTATAATGCGCTGAAATTCAGTGCGGCAATGGCGGCAGAGGCAGAAAAAGAAGATGTCGCCAAATCACTTGAAGAGAGAGCGGAATTGTGTAAAACATCATTTGTAGACACATTCCTTAATGAATACGGTTATCTTCTTGATTATGTCGACGGAAGCATGATGGATTGGAGCGTGCGCCCGAACATGATATTTGCGGTGGCGTTAGATTATTCACCATTGAGCCAAGACCAAAAGAAGAGTGTGCTCGATGTATGCACACGCGAGTTGCTCACGCCAAAAGGATTGCGCTCATTGTCGCCGAAGAGCGGGGGATATAATCCGATGTATGTAGGCCCGCAGACACAACGCGACTATGCTTATCATCAGGGAACGGCATGGCCGTGGCTTGGAGGATTTTACATGGAGGCCTGCTTGAAACTTTATAAGCGCACGCGTTTGCGCTTTATCGAGCGTCAGATGGTGGGATACGAAGACGAAATGAACTATCACGCCCTTGGTACAATATCGGAATTGTTTGACGGGAATCCCCCGTTCCATGGTCGTGGAGGTATGTCTTTTGCCATGAATGTGGCCGAAGTGTTGCGCACTTTGAAGTTACTTGAAAAATATACATATCAAAAGTAAAGGGAGGATAAGACTATGAAAGTATTAATGTTTGGTTGGGAATATCCCCCTCATGTATACGGCGGACTCGCCACTGCCAATTATGGTATCACGGAAGGCCTGCATGCGCAGGGAGATATGGATATAACGTTGTGCCTGCCGAAGCCTTGGGGAGATGAAGACAGAAGCGCGGCAAACATCTTGGCCATGAACGCGGTGCCTATCGCATGGCGCGATGTGGACTATGAATATGTTAGAAACCGCGTTGGAAACATCATGTCACCCGAATGCTATTATCGGTTGCGCGATCATATCTATGCCGATTTCAACTATATGAATGTCAACGATCTCGGTTGCATGGAGTTTGCCGGAGGCTATCCGTCAAATCTTCATGAAGAGATAAACAACTATTCCATAATAGCCGGAGTGGTTGCCCGTGCCGAGGAATTCGATATTATTCATGCCCACGACTGGCTCACATATCCTGCTGGCATACACGCAAAACAAGTCAGCGGCAAACCCCTCTGTATCCACGTGCATGCTACCGACTTCGATAGAAGTCGCGGTCAAGTCAATCCTACGGTCTATTCGATTGAAAAGAACGGTATGGATTGGGCTGATTGTATAATGTGTGTCAGTGAACTTACGCGCCAGACGGTTATTAATCAGTATCATCAGGATCCGCGTAAGTGCTTTACTGTTCATAACGCTGTTTATCCGTTGAAACAAGAATACGCCGATATTCCGCGCCCGGATCACACAAACAAGGAAAAAGTGGTAACGTTCCTTGGGCGAATAACAATGCAGAAAGGTCCGGAGTACTTTGTCGAGGCAGCCAATATGGTGCTTCATCGCACACGTAATGTACGCTTCTGCATGGCCGGTTCCGGCGATATGATGAACGCGATGATATATCTTGCCGCCGAGCGGGGGATCGCCGACCGTTTCCATTTCCCCGGCTTTATGCGCGGTAAGCAGGTATACGAATGTCTCAAAGACTCGGATGTGTATGTAATGCCGTCTGTCAGTGAACCTTTTGGTATCTCGCCTCTCGAGGCAATGCAGTGCGGCACGCCGTCCATTATATCCAAACAGAGCGGTTGCGCCGAAATTCTCACCAACTGTATCAAGATTGATTATTGGGACATACACGCGCTTGCCGATGCCATTTACTCAATATGTGCAAACGACAGCCTGTTCAATTATCTGAAAGAAGAGGGTAAGCGAGAAGTCGATCAGATAACTTGGGAGAAAGTAGGCTTATGGATACGTGAGCTTTATGAACGCACATTGGGAATAAGACAATGAAATAACGATAAACAGAAAAACAGAAACAATTATGAAAACAATATGTCTATATTTTGAGATACATCAGATAATCCATCTCAAGAGATACCGTTTCTTTGATATAGGTACGGACCATTATTATTATGATGATTACGAAAATGAACGCAGCATAAGCGATATCGCCGAACGTTCTTATATGCCCGCATTGAACACTCTTCTACAAATAATAAAGGAAAACGACCGCTATTTCAAGGTTGCTTTCTCGCTCTCTGGAGTGGGCATCGAACAGCTCGAGATGCACGCGCCGCAGGTTCTTGCCAAGTTGCAGGAGCTGAACGAGACAGGGTGCGTCGAGTTTCTTGCCGAGCCTTACTCGCATGGTCTCTCGTCGCTTGCCAACGAAGAGACTTTTGCTGCCGATGTGAAGAAACAGTGCGAGAAGATTGAGGAGTATTTCGGCAAGAAACCGACCGTGCTTCGCAACTCTTCGCTGATATATAGCGATGATATAGGAGGACAGGTTGCCGCAATGGGATTTAAGGGTATGCTTACCGAAGGTGCCAAGCATGTGCTCGGATGGAAGTCGCCGCACTATGTTTACAACTGTAACATAGCTCCCAACTTGAAGCTTTTGCTCCGCGACGTGGAGTTGAGCGATGATATATCATTGCGTTTCAGCAACAGCGATTGGTCCGGTTATCCGCTTTTTGCCGATACGTATGTTAACCGTATCGCGTCGTTGCCGCAGGAAGAGCAGGTGATAAACATCTTCATGGAGCTCTCGGCCCTCGGCATAGCGCAGCCCCTGTCGTCGAACATTCTTGAGTTCCTCAGAGCCATTCCGGCATGCGCCAAGGAGAAGGGCATCACTTTCTCAACGCCTACCGAGATATGCAAGATGACCAAGAGTGTGGGAAACCTTGATGTTCCCGATACGTTGTCATGGGTAGACGAAGAGCGCGACGTCAGTTGCTGGCTCGGAAACGCCATGCAGCGTGAGGCTTTCAATAAGTTATACAGTATCGCCGACCGTGTCCGCATAGCCCAAGACCCGCGTGTAAATCAGGATTGGGATTACTTACAGGCCAGCAACAACTTCCGTTTCATGACCACGAAGTCATCAAATGTGGGACTTGACCGCGGAATATACAGTGACCCATTCGATGCTTTCACAAACTACATGAATATCCTCGGCGACTTTATAAACAGGGTAAACAGTCTTTATCCCGAAGAGATTGACAACGAAGAACTCAATAGTTTGCTCACCACCATCAAAAATCAGGGCGATGAGATTGAGATGAAAGATAAGGAGATAAGCCGTTTGAAGACAAAACTGGCTAAAATAGAGGAAGCAGAACAGAAAGCAAAAGCTGAGAAAAAAGCTCCTGCCAAGAAGTCGGCAGTCAAGAAAACTGCTGCCAAGAAAACCGCTGGGCAGAATGACGGTGATGCAAGGTAAGTCAGATTTAGCGAATATAATCAGAAAAGGAGCGGTTCGACCGCTCCTTTTCTGATTTCTTTCTATAGCCGTAAGGTATTTTTATTTGCAGCAAATCTATCTTGCCGGAGCATATTTCATCAGTCTCACTTTGAGCGGTAAGTAAGATACTCCTATTTCCACGTTCATGTCCGCCGGAGAGCCGCCCCTTGTGCCCGGAGTCCATTGCGGCATGTTGCGGACGACATTTAGGGCGTCATTATCAAGGCGTTGTAGCACGCGGTATTTTATCTGCGCTCCCGATACGTATCCCACAACGAGATGCGTGCCGCGATTACAATCTCGCCACGTTCCGCACTTTCAATTGCTGACCTTTGCTGTTCGCGGTTTCCTTCCTTTGGCAAACATTTTTGGCTCATCCGATATTTGGAGTGACATATATATATCGGTTTATTCGAAAGAGGGTGTATCAAAATGCATGTTCATGGAATTTGTATGGACGTACAGGTTCGTGTAGCGTGAAATGTTACGCGGCCGAAGTAACATCGTAACTCGGGCAGGGTAATGTTGTGATTTGGGCCAAGTAACGGTGTTACTACGGCCGCGTAACAAAATAAAAAAAGGCCCCAATGCTTCACACAATGCTCCACAAAAGGCCCGTATGTTCTCCGGTCCAGTCCGGTTATCACTCTAAACATCGGATGAACCACATTTTTCCCTCCGGGTCATCCGCTTGATCACTTCACCTTCACCACCGCCTTCTTCAGACACTTGTCATCGCTCGAGTTTCCGGCCATTATCTCATACTTTCCAGGAACCACCCGCATGGTGTTCGTGGATGCGTCCCAGCCCTCGAAGCGCTCGCGGGGGAAGTCGATGACTACCGTCTGCTTCTCGCCGGCCTTCAGCTGCACGCGCTTGTATGCGCGGAGGGTCTTTATCGGACCGTCGGTGTCGGCCGTGTTGCGGATGTATATCTGCACCACCTCGTCGCCGCTGCGGCTGCCCGTGTTGCTGACGGTCACGCAGACGGTTCCTGCCTTGGCGTCATATTTCGGGGCGCTGATGTCGAAGGTGGTGTAGCTCAGTCCGTGACCGAAGGGGAACAGCGGTTCGCCGCGGAAGTAGCGGTAGGTGCGTCCGGCCATGCGGTAGTCTTCAAAGTCGGGCAGCTGCTCCGCGTTCTTGTAGAACGTGACGGGCAGCTTGCCGCTCGGGTTGACGTCGCCGAAGAGAATGTCGGCCACGGCCTCGCCGCCACGCTCGCCTCCGTACCATGCCTGGACGATGGCGTCGCAGCTGATGCTCTCAGGCACGAGGCCCATGGCGCTGCCCGAGCAGTTGACGAAGACAACCTTCTTGCCCGCCCGGTGCAGCATCTCCAGCAGGTCGCGCTGTGCCTGCGGCAGTTCGATGCTCGTGCGGTCGCCGCCCCGGAAGCCCGGTTCGCTCACCTTCATCTCCTCGCCTTCGAGGCGGGGAGAGATGCCGCCGACGAAGACCACCGTGCCGGCGTCGCCTATTTCGGCGAGCAGTTCGCTGTCGGTGGGACGGCTGTCGCGCGTGATGTCAAACTGCAGCGTGGCCATGTCTGCTTTCTGCGTGTATTCGATTACGATGTCGTAGCTCTTGCCCGCCTCGGCGTTTATCTCCCGCTTGGTGAATCCCAGTTTGTCGCTGCGTGCGGATATGTTTGCCAGCGTGTCGCCGTTGACAATCAGAAGCGCCCTGTCGTCGCACTGGAGCATGAGTTGCAGCTTCTCGTTGTGGTCGGCAATGTACGTGCCCTCATATCTGGCTGAGAAGTTCTCGAGGTTCACGCCCGGTGCAAACACCGTGTTTCCGCCGTTGCTCAGGTTTATCGGTGCGGTGATGTATGCCATGGCTGCAGGCGTGCCCTCGGCCGCGGTGTTGTTCCAGTAGGTGGCCTTCATGCCCCTGCTGCCGTCCGGTGCGGTGATGGCGGCGAAGCGGCTCTCGCTCGTCTCCCTCCTCGTCAGTCCGCAGCCGGCGATGTATCTCACGTTGCCCGCCTTGTTGCGTATGCCTTGGAGTATCGTCACCGTCTGCGTGGGAAATCCGCTGTAGTTGCCCCACATCATCACCGAGTCCGTCGCGTTCGGTCCCATCACCACGATGTCGCGTGCCGCCGCCGGCGCCGTGGCCTTGAGAGGGAGGATTCCGCCGCGGTTCTGCAGCAGCACCGTGCCCTTGCGTGCCATGTCGAGGGCGAGGGCTTTGTGGGCGTCGCATGCGATGACGCTCGACGGTATCTTCGTCCACTCGACCGTCTCGTCAGGGTCGAGGTCGCCCAGTTCGATGCGTGCTATGAGCAGCCGGCGCAGGCTACGGTCGATGTCGGCCTCGCTGATGTCGCCCCGCCTCACGGCCTCGGGCAGCTTGCGGTATTCGCTGCCGCATTCCACGTCAGTGCCGGAGAGCACCGCCTTTGCCGATGCCGCGGCCGCATCCTTCGACACTCCGTGGCGTCCCGGCTTGTAGAAGTCGCCGATGGCGCCGCAGTCGCTCGTGATGAGGCCCTTGAAGCCCCAGTCGTCGCGCAGTATCTGCTGTTCGTAGCGCGTGCTGCCGCAGCACGGTTCGCCGTCGATGCGCTGGTAGGCGCACATCACTTCGGCCACATTTCCTTTCTGCACGAGAGCCTTGAAGGCCGGCAGATATGTCTCCCAAAGGTCGCGTGCGGGCAGGTTCTCGATGTTGAACGAGTGCCGGTTCCACTCCGGACCGCTGTGCACGGCGAAGTGCTTGGCGCAGGCGAGTAGTTTGCGGTGGCGTGCGTCGTCCGGTCCCTGCAGGCCGCGGACCACGGCTAAGCCCATGCGCTCGGTGAGGTAGGGATCTTCTCCGTAAGTCTCCTGCCCGCGGCCCCACCGCGGATCGCGGAAGATGTTGATGTTAGGAGTCCAGAACGACAGGCACTGGTATCTCTTGATTTCACCCCGCCGCTTGGCCTCGTTGTTCTTTGCGCGCGCCTCGTCGCTCACGGCCCTGAACACGCGGCCGAGCAGTGCGTCGTCCCACGACGAGGCCATAGCCATCGTGATGGGGAATACCGTGGTGAAACCGTTGCGCCCCACGCCGTGCAGCGCCTCGTTCCACCATTCAAACTGCGGGATGCCGAGCCGCGGTATTGCCGGCGATCCGTTCATCATCAGCTTCGCCTTCTCCTCGAGCGTCAGGCGCTTCAGCAGGTCGTCGGCCCGCTGCTCAGCCGTCAGCCCTGTGTCGCGGTAGGCCGGCGTCTGCGCTCCGGCATGCACGGCGCATGCCATCAGCAGGGCAATTGCTATTCCATGTCTTTTCATAAGTAAGTCGTTATTGTTGATTTTCTATTTATGAACACAGAGACACGGAGCCACAGAGAATAATCCAATCCGAAGTGTCGTGGACGATATTACTCTGTGTCTCCGTGTCTCTGTGTCCAAAATGCATTATAGGATAAATTCTGATAACAGGCTTGCCGTTACCTTACTACTACCTTTTTCTTGTTGATGATGTATATCCCTTTCGGCAGAGAGGCAGCGTCTGTGCCGACCATGCGGCCGTCGAGCGTGTAGATGCGGCTGTCGGCGGATTCCGTGCGGCCGGCCGTCATGCTGGCAATGCCGGTGGAGAGCGTGCCGTCCTCGTTGATGGTGTATCCGAGGAGCGTGCCTCCGGCAGCCTGTCCCTCGGTAATGTCGGCCACGAGGCTGTTCAGGTAGTTCTCGAGGTTGGTGTAGCCGTTGGCTGCTGTGGCGACCCCGTCGGCCTTGTCGTTCGGGTTGAGGCCGTTCGCCGTCTCCCATTCGTCGGGCATGCCGTCACCGTCGGTGTCGGCAGGAGCCTCGGTGCTGTTGAGCACGGGCCATCCGCCGCAGTCGTCTTGGCTGTTGATGAAGCCGGCAGCGAGCGACGCCCCCTTGGCGTCCTTGTCTCCGGTGTAGGTGGCTTTGCCCTCGCGGGCGTCCTTCACCATGGTCTCGTCGTTGGTGTCGCGGCTCTTGCTGCATCCCGCAAAGGCGAGTACGCGCTCGAAGGCATCCTCGGCAGAGTGGGTGGTGACGGCTACGAAGTCGATGGGCGCGCTCAGACGCATCGTGTCCTTGGTGGTCTGGGTGAAGGTGTTGTCAACCTTGCTGTTGGTTATCTGGTTGTAGATGCCGTATGTCCAGTTGTCCTTGGTGACGTTGCTGTGCTTCGTGTTCACGTTGCCGTCCACGTAGAACTTGCCCCATACGTGCCACATCTTGTCCCATTCGTTGGGCGATGAGGTGTCGTGCTTGGTATATTCGCTCGTGCGTATGCCGATGGAGGCGATGCGCTGCTGTATCGCCGTGCTGCGCGTGGCCGTGGCGGGACCGGGCTTGTAGTAGTTGTTGACGATGTTGACGTTCATGCCCTCGCCGCCGTAGCATCCCTCGCCGGCCCAGTTGTAGATTACGTTGTTGCGCATGTCCATGCGCTCGTCCATCTGCGTTCCGGGGCGCGGGCCGAGGCGCGGGGTGCGCGAGGTGTGGTGAATCATGAGGTTGTGGTGGTATGATGCGCCGCTGCCGCCCCAGTTTCCGCCGTATCCGTGGTTACCTTTCGAGTGGCCCGAGTTCACCATGCTCTGTGCGGCGATGCACCACTGTACGGTGGTGTTGTGGCTGCCGTAGAGCGAGAGGCACTCGTCTACGCTCCAGCTCACCGAGCAGTGGTCTACGATGATGTTCTTCTTGTCCATGCCGCCGAGTCCGTCGCCCTCGTGCTTGTCGACGTGGCGGTTGCCCACGCGGAAGCGGAGATAGCGTATTATGACGTTGTCGGCACTTACCTGAAACGGATAGTCGGCGATGCAGATGCCGTCGCCGGGGGCTGTCTGTCCGGCTATGGTGACGTCGCCGCGGTTCAGCTTGAGCTGCGATGTGAGGTAGATGGTTCCCGACACGTCGAAGACTATGGTGCGCTTGCCGCTTTGGCTGCAGGCCCAGCGGAACGAACCTTTGGTGTTTGTGTCTTCAAGTGTGGTGACGTGATATACGGCACCGCCGCGTCCGCCGGTGGTGTAGCGGCCGAAACCTTCGGCACCGGGGAAAGCGGGCAATTTCTCGTTTGTGTCTGCAGCCATAGCTGGCATGGATGTTGCCGCAAGCATGAGCAATATAGTGCCCATGATGATTCTTTTCTTTGCTATCATATATCAAATGGTTTGTTAGATTAATATTTTTTCTAATATCTTGTAAAGGTAATACAAAAAAACGGAATGATGAAAAACACGTGCCCTATATTAAAAAAAATTAATATTGTGAATAATGTGACATATTTACTTATCAATCGGGAATAAGAAAATTTATAACTTCTTGTTCCACATTTATTCTGTACTCACCTACCGGTGTTCTCATCAACCTGCCGTCTATTCCCACCATGGCATGCTTGGCCTCACGCACAATTACCTCACGTGTACGATAAGGATGAACACAACGATGGTTCAGGAAACGACCTGTTACGAGAAGCCAAAAACCACCCAAAAGCTGAATTACCTCAGGATGATATACCAACGAAACGTCAAGCAGACCGTTGTATGGCACGGCATTTGGAGTCTGTCCGTATCCCGGACCGCTACCGATACACATCGTCATCACCCGTCGTTTGATTACATCTGAGTTTATTTTGACATCAACTTTATAGTCAAGACGATGGAAAATCATTATCACCAAAGATACAACAAACGACAATGTTCGTGAACCAAGCAAGCTGCGAGTTTGTCGACGCAAGTTCATTATATCGGCTATCAATCCTATATTCACACAGTTAAGAAAATAGCGATGGCATTTTTCTCCTTTCTTATTCGTGTAACGTATACAGCCAAGGTCTATTTTCCTTACTCTGTGCTTTACAAGCCAATCTATGGTCTGAGCGACATTGTTTTCCTTAAAATTCCAAAAACGTGCAAAATCATTGACTACACCATTGGGGATAACTCCGAGAACAATCTCGTCCCTAACTTTTTTTTCCTCCTTCATAAGACAGTTTACCGCATCATTAAGCGCAGAGTCTCCACCTACAATGATAATTGTCTTATAACCGTTATGTATCAACATGCGCGTCAAACGCTCAACGCTGTCGGCATTTTCGCTCTGAACAAAATCATAAAGCACTCCACGCTCATCAAGAGCCCGGCGCACTTTTTCCCACTGTTTGTGCTTTCTGTTTATACCTTTTTTGGGACAATAAAGTATTCCCCATCGTGATGCTTCAATTGCCATTCTTGTTTTTTGTTATAGTGTTCTATCCTCTCTTTATTAAACGGATTGACAACCGTTCATCAAAAGTTTTATTTTTTCAATTTTTTCATCCAAAGGCAAGGCCGCGTTTATCCAATGGATATGCGTTCCTCTGCGTTCCATGCCGCGAAACCATGTCATCTGCCGTTTGGCAAACTGATGAATGGCTATTTCCAATCGTCTATACATATCATTATATGACAACTTCCCTATTATATATTCTGTCACGAATTTATATTCAAGGCCATAATAAATAAGGTCTTCCGGCGGTATTCCGCTGTCAAGCAATGCTCTTACCTCATCTACCATACCCTCTTCAAGTCTGTTTTTTAAACGGTCAGATATTTTCTTTCTGCGGTCTTCACGGTCTATATCAATGCCTATAACCAACGAAGTTATCGACGGAAGCATGGCAGCCTCGGCCGCATTTTCTCCGTTAAATGTTTCTATCTCTATCGCCCGTATAGCTCTTTTTGCGGTATCAACATCCGTGGTGTTGTGCATATTTGAGCCGTTTTTTTGTTTCAAGTCTTTCAATATTGCAGTCAACTCATCAAGCGTTTTGCTTTCAAGCGATGCTCTAAGAGCCTTGTTTTCCGGTACGGATGCGAGTTTGTACCCTCTGAGCACAGCCTCGATATACAACCCTGTACCTCCGCAAAGTATCGGCTGTGCGCCGCGCTCCACTATGCTGTCATACGCCCGGATGAAATCATGCTGATATTGAAACAGATTGTATTTCGTTCCCGGCTCGGCTATATCTATCAAGTGATATGGTATTTTTCTTCCTCCCACGACATAGTCTGCAAGATCTTTTCCAGTTCCGACATCCATCCGTCTATACACCTGACGGCTGTCACCGCTTATTATCTCTCCACCGGTTTCCACCGCAAGTGCTATGGCAACCGATGTTTTTCCACTTGCCGTTGGTCCGAGTATGGTTATGAGTTTACCCATCTTGTACTTTATAATGAGGCAATTTCACTTTCACTCAACCCTGTTGCACTGGCGATAATGTCTTTATCCATGCCAAGAGCCAACATTTTTTTTGCAATATCCTTTTTCTCTTTATCACGCCCTTCTGCTCGTCCTTCTGCTCGTCCCTCAGCTCGTCCCTCAGCACGCTCGGTCGTTATATTATCGCGCAATATCACAATATTATCCAAATGCCTATAATAAGCAGATAATTCATCTTTTGTCATACGATCAATTTGTAACCGTTGCCGTGCCTCGTCAAGTCCGGGTGCATTGGATCCTTCCGGAATATTACCTGTATTGAGGTAATAAATCCATTCTTCGAGCGGTGTCTTGGCCAACCTGTTGAAGTCGTTTACCTTTAATATATAATATTCGGGAAATAGTTTGCTTACCGTATCCACCTTGAACTTCTCGACTTGAAACGGGGATAATTGCAAGATATCGTTATCATGCATTCCACGAAACTCCGTAGTGCCATGATACGCATAGTCTGAGCCATGGCCGAGAGAGAAGTAAACAATGTTCACGCTGTATATCTTTCTCACATTCTGATATCCCTCTCCGCGCTTGATATACTCCGTGACAAGCTTCGATGTTCCGAAAAGCATTCTCTGAAAATACGCAAATTCATTGTTATTCTGCACCTCAACCAATATTAGCTCACCCTTCGAATTCTCAGCCAACATATCCACACGGTTATATTTGTCATACTCTTCCTCTTGATTACTTTCGCTTTCAAGCATGTGGCGAATTGTTATTTTTTCTCCAAGCAGTGTTGTCAGCAACCCCTCGAGCACCCCAAAATTGGCCTTATTACGAAGCATACGCTTCATCGCCCAGTCAAATCGTATATAGTTTGTCATAAATTCATAAGTTGTTTACGTTGGCTAAGATATAAATTTTACACGAAACAGCCAAATGCTTTTCATGTTTTTTGCATATCCACCGGCATAAGATAAAAATCCACCTATCGACCAACCACGGTCTGTATTCATATCAAAAATGCGGATAGATATAAACAAAAAGCCGTCCAGCAATGCTGAACGGCCTGTTTTTATCAGAATTGACGGTTTAATTTATTAGCCGTTAACCTTCTTCATGTGTGCGATGAGCTCGAGTACTTTGTTAGAGTAACCGATCTCGTTGTCATACCAAGACACAACCTTTACGAATGTGTCGGTCAGAGCGATACCTGCCTTAGCATCGAAGATTGAAGTACGTGTGTCGCCGAGGAAGTCAGAAGAAACGACAGCATCCTCTGTGTATCCCAGAACACCTTTCAATTCGCCCTCAGATGCCTCTTTCATAGCTGCGCAAATCTCAGCGTAAGTAGCGGGCTTAGCAAGGTTGACAGTCAGGTCGACAACAGAAACATCCAAAGTAGGAACACGCATTGACATACCTGTCAGTTTGCCGTTCAGTTCGGGGATAACCTTACCTACAGCCTTTGCAGCACCTGTTGAAGAGGGGATGATGTTGCCGGAAGCAGCACGGCCACCGCGCCAGTCCTTCAGAGACGGACCGTCAACAGTCTTCTGTGTAGCGGTTGTAGAGTGTACGGTTGTCATAAGACCGTCTGTGATGCCGAACTTGTCGTTCAGAACCTTGGCGATAGGAGCGAGACAGTTTGTCGTGCAAGAAGCATTTGAAACGAACTGTGTACCTTTCTCATACTTGTCGAAGTTAACACCGCAAACGAACATAGGAGTAGCGTCCTTTGAGGGAGCTGACATAACTACGTACTTAGCACCGGCCTCGATGTGTGCCTGAGCCTTCTCCTGTGTCAGGAAAAGACCGGTTGACTCTACTACATACTCAGCCTCAACCTCGTTCCACTTCAAGTCAGCCGGGTTGCGCTCTGCAGTAACACGGATTTCCTTACCGTTCACAATCAGCTTGCTGTTCTCTACATCAGCCTCGATTGTACCGTCAAAAGCACCGTGCATAGTGTCATACTTCAGCATGTAAGCCAAGTAGTCTACCGGGCAAAGGTCATTGATACCTACAACCTGAATGTCGTCGCGAGTCTGAGCTGCGCGGAAAACGAAACGACCGATACGGCCAAATCCGTTAATACCAATCTTAATCATATTACTTTTTATTATTTAATAAAGGGTTATTATATTCCTCAATATCTGTAAATGCCCGAAGAAAAGCACTTTACACGCTATAATCACCGCAAACAAGTCACCTCTTACGCACATTTTTTACCTTAACGGCCGCAAAGTTACGATTTTTTTCTAATTTTGTAGCAGAATTCAGTATTAAATAATATAAAAAACAAAAAACAATGAGCAAATTTTTTAATGATTTCAAGGAGTTTGCCATAAAGGGAAACGCTGTAGACATGGCCGTCGGTGTTATCATCGGAGGTGCATTTGGTAAAATCGTAACATCAATCGTCAATGACATCATCATGCCCCCGATAGGATGGCTCATCGGAGGTGTGAAATTCTCCGATCTGAAAATAGACCTTCCGGGAGTAAATCTCGGCATGGAAAAACTTGAGCCTGTAACCATCAACTACGGCAATTTTCTGCAAACGACATTCGATTTTATCATCATCGCATTCTGTGTCTTCCTGCTCGTAAAGGGCATTAAGAAGCTGAGTGCCAAGAAGACCGAGGCTCCGGCAGCACCCGCCACACCTCCCGCACCGTCGGCTGAGGAACGTCTGCTTACAGAAATACGTGATTTACTGAAGGACAAATAAGAGATAACTCAAATAGTCCATAACGAAGAAAGAGGACAAACGACCGAGCCTCGGTTGCAAATAGTTTGTCCTCTTTCCTCTTATTTTATATATAGCACCGTCTCATGCGACATCTATACGATAGATGATACGTGTTTCTTGCTTGTATTTTGCGCTATACGCATGATAGTAATAACGACAGTCATACACGGGCGAATTCGCTCCTTTACATAATTTAATTTTTTTGATACATCACTGCAAGGATTATTCCGTGATTATGTCTATTTTTGCAGTCAGAACCCAAAGAACGAAACGAAGAAAATGAAACAGAAGATTCTGGCCTTAGTGCTTTTCGCAAGCAGCTTATTTAGTCTGGCAGCCCAGCCTGTCACAACAAAAACCATAGACAATGGCGGTTCGGGCTTGTTCAAGGCCATTGCCGTGAAGGAAGCGACGATGCCCGACTTTGTCGTCTATCGCCCCAAGGATCTGTTGCACGCCCATGCCCGTTGTGGCGCCCTGCCCATCTTGCTGTTCGGCAACGGCGGTTGTGCCGACACCAGTGTGGGCTACGAGCGGATGCTCAACGAGGTGGCTTCTCACGGCTACATCGTGGTAGCCATCGGCGAGATGCAAGGGCGGATTGACGACTGGCCGACAGGCCAGACGGAATCGTCAGAACTGATGCGCGGTCTGGAACTAATGTTGCAGTTGAACCGCATGAAAGGCACGGAATATTATCATTTTATCGACACCACCCGAATTGCAGCGGCGGGTCACTCCTGCGGCGGGGCGCAGGTGCTCTGCAATGCCGGTGACCCACGGCTGAAGACATACCCCATCCTCAATGCCGGCATGGGTGACATGGAGCTGGCAAGGGCTTTCCGGCGGAAAGGCATACCGTTCTCTATGTTCGTCGATGATGGCGAGCATAACGGCAAATGGGTACAGCCGGCTCTTGAAGATGCCATCAAGCGAGCTGACAAGAACTTCGAAACCCTATGGATAAAAAATGGAAGCAGACATATATACGGCATCATCAGCAAGCCGCAATACACCGGCCGCAAACAACCTGTGGCTATCATAGCCCACGGGTTCAACGGTACTCATGCCTATGGACGTACCTACTTCAAGACTTTAAACGACCTCGGCTACCAGTGCTATGCTTTCGACTTCCCCTGCGGTTCCGTAAAAAGCCGTAGCGACTCAAACACGATGAACATGTCCGTTCTCGACGAGCAGAGCGACATGGAGGCCATCGTCCGCCACTTCCGACAGCAACCCGATGTCGATGCCGGAAAAATTGTGCTCATCGGAGAGAGTCAGGGCGGATTTGTCTCTGCCATGACAGCGGCCCATATACCGCAGGATATAGACAAGCTCGTTCTCGTATTCCCGGCCCTCTGTATTCCCGAGAATTGGAATACCCGCTATCCGGAAGTGACAGACATTCCCGACACCACCCGCCTATGGAAAGTGCCGCTGGGCCGCCGATTCTTCATGGAGCTTCGCGACATTGATGTGTTCAAGACCATCAGGAAATTCCGCAAGCCCGTACTCATCGTTCAGGGCGATGCCGATACCGTTGTGTCGATGGAAGACTCCCGCCGTGCCGCAAAGCTATACAATAATGCACGTCTTTACGTCATCCCCGCTGCCGGTCATGGCTTCAAGCCAAAAGAACAGCAGTTGTCGTTAGAACAAATTAGAACATTCCTGAAATGAAAAAATACTTATTACTTACGTTGGCTATACTGCTGACGGTTGGAACAGTTCCGGCCGTCGAAAACTACCCCTACAGGAGCGACTATCTTTGGGTCACTGTACCCGACCACGCCGATTGGATATACAAGACCGGCGAGACGGCCTCCATTGAAGTACAGTTCTATAAATATGGTATTCCACGCGACGGCACAGTGGAATACGGCATCGCGGACGATCTGATGCCCGATGATACCAAAGGGACTGTACATTTGAAAAACGGACGCTGTACAATCAACATAGGGACGGCTCGCAAACCATGTTTCCGCGACCTGCGGCTGCGGTTGACACTCGACGGCATCATCTATCGGCACCACGTCAAGGTGGGTTTCTCACCGGAGAAGATACGCCCCTACACGAAACAACCCAGCGACTTCCGCTTGTTCTGGAACGAAGCACTGAAAGAGGCGGCCCGCTATCCGCTGACATTTACCCGCGAACTACAGCCGGAACTGTCGAACGACAAGACCGACTGCTACCTCATCAAACTCGAGCTGAACCGTCAGCACCAAGCGTTCTATGGCTATCTGATGATGCCCAAAAACGCACATGAGGGTACATGTCCTGTCGTACTGTCTCCTCCCGGAGCGGGCATAAAACGCATCAAAGACCCAAACTCGCGCGACTATTATCCGGAAAATGGAGTCATCCGCTTCATCACAGAGATTCACGGCATGGATCCGCGCATGCCCGAGGAATATTTTGAAAATGTCCGCTCTGCCTTTGACGGACGCACCAATGGTTATCTCTATCAGGGCATTGACAGCCGGGACCACTACTACATGAAGCACGTCTATCTGGGGTTGGTGCGCTGCATTGACATGCTGACTTCACTACCGGAATGGGACCGCCGCAACGTCATTACCGTTGGAGGCAGTCAGGGTGGTGCTCTTGCACTCATCGCCGCAGCCCTTGACGAGCGCGTGAACCTCTGTGTGGCCAACCACCCGGCCCTGAGCGACATGGCGGCAGCGTCGCAGCCCGGCCTTACCCACGGTTTCCCCCACTTCTCCACCGCAGACGGCTTTCTCACCGCAGACCATCTGAACACGCTGGCCTACTACGATGTGGTCTGCTTCGCTCCTTACATAAAAGCCAAGACCTACTTGACGTGGGGCTTCAACGACAACACCTGTCCACCCACCACAAGCTATGCCGTCTGGAATCTGTTGCAGTGTGAGAAAGAGAGTCTCATCACTCCTGTCAATGAGCACTGGACCAGCGATGCAACAAACCGTCATCAACTGGACTGGATACTGAAGAACCTGAGAAATTAACAATATATGGGACTGCTGGTATTTGTCATTTCTGTAAATAGCCCATGACAAGCTGTCGCCGTACAATGACCCAAAAACCTATTCACGGCCTCGTGGACAGTCCCTTTTTACTAACTAAAATTCTTCTTTCTACATTTAAATGTGTATATTTGCATCATCATCCGCCTTTTTCGGGTGACGCCAAGACATGAGACGCATACTGACATTCTTCATTATTATATTATGGTCTGTTGCCGTTCGCGCACAGAACGGGCAGTTGGCCGCCATGCGCGGCACCGTGCCCGACAGTTATAACTTCTGGCTCTACGCCCCACGCGAATATGTGCATGAGCACCGCCGAATACCAATCATAATCTTCCTCCACGGAGCGAGCCTCTGCGGCAACAACATGCAGCGCGTCCGCCGCTACGGACTGCTCCACGCCATCGAGAAAGGACGCTACTATCCGGCAATGGTCATCGCTCCGCAAAATCCCGGCGGAGCATGGAGCCCGAAGAAAATAGCGAGAATTCTCGATTGGGTGGAAGAGCATCACAACACAGACACAACACGTGTTTACGTTATAGGAATGAGCCTCGGCGGATATGGTACGCTCGACTTCGCAGGCACATATCCCGACCGCGTGGCGGCAGCCATGGCACTGTGCGGCGGCAGTACGTTGCGCGACTTCGAAGGGCTCGGCCGCATCCCGCTGTGGATACTTCACGGCACGGCCGACCGCGCAGTACCCGTGGGGCAGTCGAAGAGCGTGGTGAAGGCCATCGAAGACTCCGGCAACGACAAGCTGCTGCGCTACGACTGGCTGAAGGGGGCGTCGCACGGCGACCTGGCGCGCATCCTCTATCTGAAGCAGACCTACGACTGGCTCTTCTCGCACTCGCTGAGCGACAAGCCGCGGGAGACCGACCGCACGATATCCATCTCCATGTCAGACCTCCGGGACGCTTACGCCAACCTCTCGCCGGAGGAGACCCGCTTCGACATCGTAAGCGAGATAACGCGCTGACACAGGGCTGAAAGCAAACAACAGGCGGTTGCCGGAGATTCCGGCAACCGCTTTTTCTTTGTCCGAATGGCGTGTTCCTCTGCGATCCTGCCGCAAATAAAAACACCATAGAATAACAACACGGATATTCCAGACAAATGCTTGCATGTCAATAGTATTTTATGCAAATTTGAAGTGGCACTTTAAATTTGCATAAAAACAGGGTTAAGAAATGCTGGAACATGGACCGATAAAAGGCAAGAGGCGGCTGCCCGGTCTGTCACCTGCCGCAGGTAATGACGTCACCTGCGGCACGTCACATCGTTACGTGCCACGCGTAACGGTGTCACCCGCGGCAGGTGACGTCATTACGAGCGGCACGTAACAAATAAAACGGCAAATCTTTACGTTTTCCGGGATTTTTAATTAACTTTGCCCCCGGATGCGGCTGCCGCGCCGGCATATACCGAAAAGGCTGGCAACGGCGCCGCACGGAAGAGCTATATTATAATATGTATAACAAAAACAAGAAGCCTATGGCACAAAACCGGTAAAGCGACATAATGACATAACAAAATAGGAGCGTTAGCTTTTGTTTCTTCCTGTAGAGAATCTGGAAAATTCACAATTGATGGAGAGCAATAGTCTATGACGCCCGCACCGTATGGTGTGGGTTTGACTGTATTCTCGTCAATTGGGCATTCCAGAGCCTTCTACAGGGGAATAAGCGTTAGTCAACCCCACTCCATTTTTTTATTCATTCGCCAAAAACACGAAAACACATTCTTTTTAATCCGAGGGTTGCGGACAAAACATACAACACATAATTATAATACAATGATTAAAAAACTTTTATTCACAATCTCCTTGTTTGCAGCCGCATTGCCATTCACGGCGAACGGACAGACCGTCACCATCGACGGAGCAAGCTATACACTGAACAGTTCAGGCAACACGGCGGAACTCACAAGCGGCAAGAGCTGCACCGGATATGTCAACATCCCATCAGTCGTGACATCCGACGGCACGGAATATACCGTGACATCTATCGGCTACCAAGCATTTACAAGTTCTAAAGTCACCTCCGTGGTCGTACCTGAAACTGTAAAAAGTATCGACGACATGGCATTTGCCCGCTGCACAAAGCTCACGGCACTCTATCTTCTTACCCCCAATGCCTATATTGGAAGTCGGGTACTTTACAATAGCATGGCGGCAAAGGTATATACCGTGGAAGGACACAGTTATGCAAACTCGTTCGATCGCAATACTACAATTATAACCGGCAGCTACGCGTTCGACGAAGACGGGAACATAATGATGAGGCAGGCTCTTAATGAGTTCAAGGACGACACTCCATACACAAACTCCACAACATATATGGCCGACAAAGCCACATACACGCGCGGCGGAGTGAAGGCCGGCTACTGGTGCTCGCTGTGCCTGCCGTTCGACTGCGACGTGCCCGCGGGCGTGACGATAGAGGCGTTCAAGGAAGTGAGCGGCAGCTCGGCATGCTTCGTAAAGGTAAGCAAGATAAAGGCCGGACAGGGCTATATATTCAAGAGCGAGACCGACGGCGACGTGACCTTCTCGGCAGAGAACGCTGTCCTGAAGCCGTTTAGCGAGATTGAAGACACCGACATGACGGGCACTTTTGTCGGAGTGCTTCACAAAGGACTTGTACTGACCGACTTAGGCTTCCGCGACAAGAAGGTCTACGGCATCAACCCGGCGGACAACGAGTTTCAGCTGATGAACGAAATGAGGGACGGAAACCCTGACGAAATACTGTGCCCGCCGTTCCACGCCTTCCTCCAGATTGACATAAACAGCAGCGACTCCAAGATGAACATCATCCACTACGACGGCGACGAGACGACGGCAATACGAAACGGCATCGCCGTGGGCAGCACTGAGCAGACTGCCGCATACACCATCGGCGGACAGCGCACGGCTACCCCGAGAAAAGGAATAAACATAATAAACGGTAAGAAATTAATAATCAAATAACAGACGACGGATATGAAAAAGATTTATACAGCCCCGATGATAGAGATTGAGGAAATAGAGTGCGAACAGATACTTGCCGCAAGCGGCGGAAGCGACACCCCCTCAGGCGGCGACAACGTGAACATCAGCGACAAGCGCTACGACGGAGTGTTCGGCTCAAAGAGCCACGGCTCCGGCCTCTGGGACGAGGACTGAACGTAACAGGACACTAAACAGACAATACCCGTATGAGAATTATCAGATATTTAACGGCTCTGCTGCTGACGGTGATGCTGTCGGCAGCAGACACTGCCGGGTATACAATACTCGTGGTGCAGCTGAAAGACGGCCGGTACGACGTCTATCAGCTCGCCACCAAACCCAAAATGACATACGACGGCAGCGCGATGGTACTGAAAACGACGGACGTCGAGACCCGCTATGAACGCACGGACGTGAGAAACCTGAACTTCGGCGACGAGGTGACGGCCATCGCCCGGCCGCAGAGACAGAACTTCAGGTTTGCCTTCGACGGCAGCACCGCCATGGTGTCCGGACTCGAATCAGGCTGCCTGATAAGGGTGTTCACCGCCGGCGGACAACTGAAGAAGACCGTGCGGCCGGCAGCCGACGGCAAGGCCGGCATCGACCTCGGCACACTCGGCAAAGGGACGTACATCATAGACATAGGCAGACAGAAAACCATTAAAGTGATGAAACGATGAGACGGATATTATTTTTCATGGTCATGGCATTCTCCTTAGCCGCCAACGCGCAGGTGAAGATGATGATTCACCTGAGCGACGGCGACGTGAGGATATACGACAAGACCGATGTGGACAGCGTGACATACGACGTGCAGGAGAACATCGACAAGCACAACGGCCACGAGGCTGTAGACCTCGGACTGCCCTCGGGACTGAAATGGGCCACATGCAACATCGGAGCCGACACGCCCGAGGGCTACGGCGACATGTACGGATGGGGCGAGACGGAGACGAGGGCGAAGTATGGAGATGCAAACAAGTATATCGTCAGCGACAGGATCGTCAAGTATAACGTCAACGAGGAGCAGGGACCGGTAGACGGCAAGACCGTGCTCGACCAGGAAGACGACGTGGCCCACACGGCATGGGGCGGCACATGGCGCATGCCCACACGCGAGGAGGTTGACGAGCTGTGCAGCAACTGCAACCGGACGGAAGAGAAGATAGACGGCATAAAGGGTACGAGATTCACCGGACCGAACGGCAACAGCATCTTCATGCCGCTCTCCGGCTTCAGCATCGGAAGCAGCCGTATAAGCGCCGGAGGCGTGGGCTACTACTGGACGGCATCGCTAAGCGCCGACATCGGCGACTGCACATACGCCTACATCCTGAAACTGACAGGCAGCGACGGAGAGACCAGCTGGCAGATGCGCCGTGACGGATGCGCCGTGCGGGCCGTCATCTCCGGCATGCAGACAGCCGGCAAGCAGGAGATAATGAAGGTGCACCGCAGCAACGGGGCGGTAGACATATACGAGATTGCAGCCGTGGACAGCGTGATTTTCAACACCCTATATGACAACAGTAAATACAACGGACACGAATTCGTAGACCTCGGGCTGCCCTCGGGACTGAAATGGGCGGCATGCAACGTCGGCGCAGACGCTCCCGAGGAATACGGCAACTACTACGAATGGGGCGAGACGTCGCCGAGAGACGAATACTCGAGAACCAACAGGTACTTCGCCGACAACTTCAGCGAGACGGACGCACTGCTCAAATACAACGTGAACAGCCTGCAGGGGAACGTCGACAACAAGACCGTACTCGACCCTGAAGACGACGCGGCGCACGTGGCATGGGGCGGTGCATGGCGCATGCCCACGGACGAGGAGCATCTGGAGCTGCGCAACAAGTGCAGATGGGAAGAGACTACGCTGAACGGAGTGAACGTCATGAAGATAACAGGGCCTAACGGAAACTGCATCTACCTGCCCTATACGGGCCACCGCGTCTACGGCGAAACGGTGGATGAGGGCACGAATGGCTACTACTGGACCTCGACACTGAAGACAAAGGCAGGAGAAGACTGGCTCGACTACTGCTCGTTTGCAGAATTTTTCAGCGTCCCCTACGCCCTCGGCTCGCTCCACAGGTCGACCGGAGCCACAGTAAGGCCCGTTGCCGAATAGACAAAAAGCAATCCGTGCACAGGGCCTCACCAGCCGCCGGTGCACGGATTGCTTTTTTATTATATACACAACGCCGCTCAGGGCATTGCAGGCAGGAGCGGCATCACTCCCACTCTATCGTTGATGGCGGCTTCGACGAGATGTCATAGCATACGCGGTTGACGCCGCGCACCTTATTTATTATCTCGTTGGAGACCTTTGCCATGAAGTCGTAGGGCAGGTGGGCCCAGTCGGCAGTCATGGCATCGGTTGATGTCACGGCCCGCAATGCGACGGGATGCTCGTATGTGCGCTCGTCGCCCATAACGCCCACGCTGCGAACGGTAGACAGGAGAACGGTGCCTGCCTGCCATACTTTGTCGTAGAGGCATTCGCCGTCTTCACATATATAATTCTGCATGTTGGTGATATATATATCATCGGCATCTTGGAGTATACGCACTCTCTCGCGGGTGATGTCTCCGAGTATGCGCACTGCCAATCCGGGGCCGGGGAACGGGTGACGCTTGATGAGCCGCTCGGGCATTTCAAGCTGATAACCGGCACGACGCACCTCATCCTTAAACAGCCATTTCAACGGCTCGCACAGTTGCAGGTGCATCTCCTCGGGCAGTCCGCCCACATTATGATGGCTCTTGATTACCTTTCCCGTGATGTTAAGGCTTTCGATGCGGTCGGGGTATATGGTTCCCTGTGCCAGCCACTTGGCATCGGTTATTTTCTTTGCCTCGGCATTGAACACTTCCACAAAGTCGCGGCCTATGATTTTACGCTTCTGTTCGGGGTCGGTGACACCTTCAAGATCCTTGAAAAACTTTTCGCTCGCGTCTACTCCTATCACGTTGAGGCCGAGACCTTCATAGTCTTTCATCACTTGTGCAAACTCGTTCTTGCGCAACATTCCGTGATCCACAAAGATGCAGGTGAGGTTTTTGCCTATCGCCTTGTTGAGCAGCACGGCGCATACCGACGAGTCGACACCGCCGCTGAGTCCGAGAATGACGCGGTCGTTACCGAGTTGCGCTTTCAGTTCGTTCACCGTTGTCTCCACGAAAGAGGCCGGACTCCACTCCTGCCTGCTGCCGCAGATGTCCACCACAAAGTTTTTGAGCAGTTGCTTGCCCTGCAACGAGTGGAACACTTCCGGGTGAAACTGAACGGCCCAGATGGGCTGTTCTTTACTTGCATATGCCGCATACTTCACGTCTGCCGTCGAGGCTATGCACTCAAATCCTTCGGGGATGGCGGTGATGGTGTCGCCATGGCTCATCCACACCTGCGACTTGTCGTCGAAGCCCTTGAGCAACTGGTTCTCCCGGTCGAACGTCTCGAGGTGAGCACGGCCGTACTCGCGCGAGTCTGCTTTCTCCACCCGTCCGCCGAGCGTGTGCGAGATGTACTGTGCACCGTAGCAGATGCCGAGCACGGGCAGGCGGCCAACGAAACGGCTGAGGTCTACCTTGAACGCCTCGGGGTCGTGAACAGAGTAAGGAGAACCGCTGAGAATTACTCCTATCACCGAAGAGTCGTCTTCCGGATACTTGTTGTAAGGCAAAATCTCACAGAAAGTATCCAACTCGCGGACACGGCGGCCGATAAGCTGCGTGGTCTGAGAGCCGAAATCAAGTATGATAATCTTCTGTTGCATATTATTATTGGTTTTGGTTATTGTTTTAATTTTGTCAGGGATTGCCGGCATTGCGGCCTGTATCGCAACAGGCAAGAAATTCCTCTGCGTCGGAAAGCGTATCGAGCTTGCCCACATCCATGATTTTCAGATTGTCTTTCACTATGCCTTTTATCTTTACCTTATCGCATACTTTCAGATAAAAATCCATGATACCGAACTTTTCCGGAAAAGTTTCCATCAACGGGAAAAGACGCGGAGAAAAAACGTGAATACCGGAAAAGGCATACTTCCGGCACCGTGACACATCGAGCCCGGCATGCGGACTGCGCACCTCGCCTGTCTCTACATTTGTCCACCCCACAAGTGTCATGTCGTTGTTGAAAAGCAGAT
Organism: Prevotella sp.; assembly: GCA_017623155.1. Taxonomy (GTDB): domain Bacteria; phylum Bacteroidota; class Bacteroidia; order Bacteroidales; family Bacteroidaceae; genus Prevotella. Next base: position 84,832 of record JAGAPR010000002.1, read on the forward strand.
AACGCTTGGTATTGCGGTCGCTGACAAGCAACGTGGCGTCATTGGCCATGCCGGCACCATAAAACTCCGCCGTATTTACGTTGCTCAGAATGTCAACATTATGTATAAGTATCGGTTTGTCGGCATCGAACAGCGTCGCTGCCTGTTTTATTCCGCCGCCCGTATCGAGCAGCATGGCCGTCTCGTCGGATATTCTGATGTCTGTGCCGAAGTTGGCGTTACGCTCCAAATAGTCGGTTATCATGCCTGCAAAATGATGCACATTGACGACTATACGGTCGAAACCGGCATCGCGCAGCCGCATCACGACATGCTCTATCAACGGTTTTCCGCCCACCTTGACAAGTGCTTTGGGCATAACATCGGTAAGAGGTTTGAGCCGGGTACCGAGTCCGGCGGCGAATATCATTGCCTGCATCATCTGTTTATTCCTGTTATTCAATAAACTATAACATCGCTCTGTGCGTCTCCTCACCTATGACATAAGAACCGAACAGCCATTACACTCTGCACCGGCTGGGTGGAGAAGTATCGCCTCATGGTCTTTATCTTGCTGTCATCCATAATCTCACGCACCTTATTATTCTGCAAAAATACACAAAATCGGTTAGTCAGACAAATATATCCTTTCTTTTTCATCGGCAAAACAACGCTACTTTGCGGACAACACGCTACTGATGCCCTGTTCCCTGTGGCATATTCTCACCTCGACACCGAATTTGCTGTGTATGTGTTCGGCCAGATGCTGCGCCGAGTATACGCTGCGATGCTGCCCGCCGGTGCATCCGAACGAGAACATCAGACTGGTAAATCCGCGCTGGATATAGCGCGTCACATGCGCGTCGGCCAACTTATATACGCTGTCCAAGAATGTCAATATCTCACCGTCGTCCTCGAGAAAACGGATTACGGGCTCGTCGAGACCGGTCTGTTTCTTATAAGGCTCGTACCGCCCGGGATTGTGCGTGCTGCGACAGTCGAACACATAACCGCCACCGTTGCCGCTCTCGTCTTCGGGGATGCCCCTGCGATAAGAGAAACTGAACACGCGAACCACGAGCGGCCCCTTGCCGTCGTATTTCGAGAATGTTGCCGGGCCGTCCTGCGGATGTGCCTCATACACGTTGCTGTCGGTGGTCTTGTAACCGTCGGCACGGCTCAATGCCGGCTGCTCGATGCGTGCAAACCGCGGAAGTTCCGTCAGACGGCGCAGCATGTCGACCATATAAGGATATGGGAAACAGTCGAGCTCCAACAACTCGCGGAGGTTTTGTATCGCCGGAGGTATCGAGTCTATAAAATGTTTCTTGCGCTCGAAATATCCGCGGAAGCCGTATGCACCGAGCACCTGCAACGTGCGGAAGAGCACGAAGAGGCTCAACCTGTTGACAAAATGGCGCACCGACGGCACCTCGATATAATTTTTGAGCGACCGATAATACTCGGCCACAAGCTCACGGCGCAACTTATGCGAGTATTTTGCCGATGCCTGCCACAGGAACGAGGCCAAATCGTAGTAATAAGGTCCCTTGCGCCCGCCCTGATAGTCGATGAAATATGGATTGCCGTCGCTGTCGAGCATCACGTTTCGCGCCTGAAAATCGCGATAGAGGAAGCTGTCGCACTTCTCGGAAGTGAGGTCTTTGGCGAACAATCGGAAGTTGGCTTCGAGTTTCAGCTCGTGAAAATCAAGCTCGGTGGCTTTCAGAAAACAATACTTGAAATAGTTTAAATCGAAGAGAACACTGTCTTCGTCAAACTCCGGTTGCGGATAGCAGTTACTGAAGTCGAGGCCGCGCGCGCCGCGTATCTGGATGTTCGGCAACTCGCGTATAGTCTTCACGAGCAGCTGTTTCTCGCTCACCGTGTAGCGACCGCCCGCCGCACGGCCTCCCGCTATGGCATCGAACAACGACACCGACCCCAAATCGGTCTGCAAATAGCGCAGTTTGTCGCTGCTCACCGACAGTATGACGGGCACCGGAAGACGGCGCCGGGCGAAATGATTGGTAAGATATATGAACGCATGATTTTCATCACGACTCGTCCCTATCACGCCCACCACCGTAGAACCGTCGGCAGCCGTGAGCCTGTAATAGTCGCGATTGCTGCCGGCAACGGGCAGTTTTTCCACCCTCGCCGGCTCGGCCTCAGCCCATTGCCTGTATAATTCTAATAGTTTCTGCATAAACTTGCTGCAAAGTTAGCAAAAAAAAGTGGAACAAACACGCCCGGGCATCTTTATTGATGACACAAACAAAAAGAAATTATTACCGGCAAATAATTTAGCCTGCATCATTCATGTCCCGTTACGAAAGGGCTAACCGGCAGTGCATCAACGTGAGCGCAGCAATGACGATGCCGAATATAGTAAATGAGTGATAAGCAGGTTGCAACAATTAGTTTATACTTTGCGCCTTTGCGACCTTAGCGTTTTCACCTTCTTATCTTTAAAAATTGTAAAAACCGAAAGGTATTTGTTAAAAGCAAAAAGTGCGACTTGAAGTCACCGTTTAGAAAACGCTGAAAATTTTAATTGACATTTGTGTATCATTATTTGGGGGTTGGGTTGCAATTATTCGGGGTTGACAACGCATTTTTGTCGTTTTTGCTCTGCAATAAGGCCGTAATTGCATTGCATTTACGGCCTTATTGCGTTCCAATTACGGCCTAATTGGAATGCAATTACGGCCTAATTGGAAAACAAGAGGGGTTGTAGGGGAGGTAGAGAAAGTAGATTTTACAGGTAACAGGCTTACAGACAATGCTTTACACAAAAAGCTCTGAAAATGCGTTTTTTTCGCCGAGGAAATTATTTTTTGAAAAGAACGCAATTATGAGGCCTTATTTTGTAAATATAATATCAGAAATGTTAACAACGTTAAGACAAATTAATAATTCGATTTATTTGCCGGATAGTAATAATATCAAAAAAAGCGGGGCGACTTTTGCTATTAAAGTCACCCCGCTTCGCATTATTGTCTACGACCGAACAAGTCGTAAAAAATCAATCGGATACTTGTCTCGTGCTTATCTTACCACGGTCTTCACAACCGTCTTGCCTACCTTGACGATATACACTCCGCTTTCTACCTTGACACTGTTAATGTCGGTTCCGGCTGCATCATAAACAGCTTTTCCGTCAACCGTGTATACACTCACGTTCTCACCTGCGGCGTTTGTCACCACGATAGACTTGTCGGCAGTTGATATGCGCACTGTCTTTCCGGCGATACCGTCGATGCCTGTCGTCACGTTCAAGGTGACAATGTTGGATATTGCAGACTCACCCTTGTCGTAAACCACAGTCACCACGTAATCATGACTGCCTACCGTAGCGGTTGCATCGGTGTATGCGGGCTCGGCAACAGGCTCGGCATTAAGCTTGACACCATCACGATATACATTGTAGCCAACGATGGCAAGGTCGGAAGAAGACATGCCGGCCGGGGTATATGTAACGTCATCCACGAAGAAGATGAACTTATCTGCCGATGTACAACGTATAGCGAAGTACTTGGCTCCGGCAGGAATGTTGTACGAATACTCGTGCCATGCTGTCGGAACAGCATCGTCACCGTCTAATTTAATAAAGTCGGCAACAGCTTTTCCTGTTGTGGAATAGTAGAATTCGAACGATTCCAAACCATACATATCAGTATAAGAACGTGCAAAGAACGATACAATCTGCTCGTCACCGCTGAGTTCGGGAGAAATCATCCAGTCATCGTTCTTTCCTTCTGCGGTAGCAAATGAAGCCATATATTTGCTACCAGTATTGGCTGCGAAACTTTCAGCACCGCTGAACTCGTCAATACTGTTGTCGAATACGATGTAAGCCATCGGAGAACCCATATTCGGGAATGAGCCACTTTCAAATCCGTAAGTATTACCACCGTCGACATCGACAAACGACCAGTCGCCGGCTGCGTTCAGGGCAAACGACTCGTAATCCTCGAAACTGTCTGTCACAGGCTCAGCCTTGATGTTTGTCATATCGGGCTCGCTCCATGTGAGACTTACCGCGTCACCATTCTGAACAGCGGCAAGGTCGGTGACTGCGGGATAGTTTGTCGTATTGATAACGGTCTTCACGGTCTTTGTGGTGTCGTTGCTCTTGTCGGCATCATCGGCAAACTCTATCACGGCCTTCCATACGAGCTCAGACGGAGACATCACGGTTGTCTTCTCGGTGAACTCAAACGTTGTCGTGGAATCGCTTGCAAGCTCAGTACCTGCGAGTGTCTGCACCTTAGTGTCGTTGCAGTAGAGATCTACGGTGTATGCACCGGCAGCGGCAACCTTGGATCCTTGGTTCTCCACTGCCACGGCAATCTTCACGTCTTCGCCGGCTGAAACCTTCGATGTTGCCGTGATGGCCTTTGCAGCAAGGTTGTTGTCAAGCTGGTTGTATACACGGATCCTGTCGATATATGCACTTCCCTCGGCAGCGAATGTGCCGGTGATGATTATGCGTACCCAGTCTTCATTTGCAAACTCAACCAGCGATACCGTTGCGGTAGCGAAGTCGGCACCAGCCGTGAAAGTGCCCACTTCCTTCTTACCCTTCGGAGTGATAACAGAAACCGTCAGAGGAGTAGCGCTGTCGGCTGCATGGTCGAACGTGAGCACGGGGTTGGTCTTGCCGGCAAGGTCAATCTTACCCGACTGCAGGTTTATCCAACCGGCTGTTGCGGCATACATCTCGAAGCTGGTAGCGTCGTCCGAGCCTTTCTCGCCGATGTACAGGCCGCCCTCGGCAGCGCTATTGGCTGCATCGCTGGCATATCCCCACCAGTAAGAGAGTTCTCCACCGGCCACGGTCTCAAGGAAAGGCATCTCATAAGGAGCACCGGTGACAACGGTTGCATAGGCATCCTCGCCCTCGGCCGTGGTGTTCTCGGTGGTAACGGCGAAGTAGGTGAAGCCCTGTTCGCCTTCGTTGGTATTGTATTCAACGGTTGCAGAAGTCTCGGTCAGGCCTGTTGCATAAGGATTGTCATAGTCCGTCATAGGTAACTGCATGCCGAAGAAGTCTATAATCTCAACCGGATATACATTGTATTTGAAGTCGGCGGGATTCACGATGAAGCCGTTTGCACCTTCTGTCGGAGCCGACCATGTGAGGCCTACGGAGCCGCTCTTGTCGGTTGCGGTGAGATCTTCTACTGCACCCGGAGTGTCATAGCCGATGTATGTCTTCGTATCGGCAGACTCTCCGAGGTGAGTGCCGTAAGAAGCGACCACCGAATAAGTATGGTAACCGGCCTTGGCCACTTCGTCTTCGAAAGAGACCTTCTCGCCGGCAGTCTTCTCTGCGGAGAGAATTTCCTCGCCGTCGCGGCTTACGGCAACCTTAACAGGCTCTGTTATGGCGGTGCCGCTGATTGTTGTTGCCGGAACGGTGAACGTCACGGTAGCCTTGTTGGCGCCCTGTGCGTCGGCAACGACAGTGAGGTCGCTTACCGTTGCAGGTGCAGACGTGTCGAGTTCGGCGATAGAGAAGTTGTCTACATAGAGATAGAACTGATTGGCATCAGATATTGCATGAACGGCGATGAAGTATGTTCCGTCTTCCTCTACCGTGAATTCAGTATTGCTGAGAGTGATGAACTCCTTGGTTGCGACAACCGTGGGCTCTATCACGGGGATGGTGAGCTGCGATGCCTTGGCAATCTTGCCGGCCACAACCTCCAGACGTTCAGGATAGCTTGCATTGTAAGAAGCTGCGTCTACAGATACCTTATACTTGGTGCCGGCCATCAGTTCCACACCCGGGAAGACGAGATAGTCGTCGCCCGCGTTAGAAGAACTGTAGCGATAGCGTGCCGTCATGCTTCCTGTAGCGGTATGGTTTTCAAATGAGAACGTGCTCTGGTCTTCGTTGGCATCATAGATGGCGGCCTCAGCCTGCTCGGCAGCGGTCTCCAACGTGTTAGTGTAGGGAAGCTCTGCGGTAAGCTCAGTGATGATGGGCTCTACATATTCCTTTTCATCTGCACTGACAACGACTTCCGAATACCAGTTGAGATAAAGCACTTTGAATTCATCAGCATTGATAAGAACATCATCCGTGAATGTGATTGTCTTTGCATCTGCGTCGTATGTTGCCACGGCATCCTTTATTACAGCGCTCTCTCCTGATGCGTCAACGCCGATGAACCAGCAGTTATAAGAACTCCACTTGCCAGTATACTGGAACTTGGGGAACGTGATGGTGGTTCCGTCGATAGTACCCTTCACCCATGCTTCGGGGAAATCTTCCGATATGCCCTGTACGTAAACATCTTTATCAACGAAAGCAACGTTCACGCTCTGGTTCTTGACAAGAATCTCACTCTCGCCTGAAATAGCGACTGCATTCATGTACCAGCCGGTATACTCGACACCAGCCGGCAGCGTTACGAGCTCTGTTGAAGGAGCCACATAGGTGGGATCGTATGTCAGCACGGTCTCGGCATCGCCGTAACCGGTTGCCGTATCGTCACCATCCCAGAACAGACCCATGAAATAAGTATCGACACCCTGCTGGTATGCGCTCGTTCCTTCAAGGGTCAGCACATTACCGTCTACTGTGAAGGTGAAAGCCTCGGCGTGGTCATCAGCAGTCTTAATCTGTCCGGTGGCCGTGATAACACCCCAGCGGAGGCTGACGGTTTCACCTGTCTCGATACTGTTTGTCACCAGCTGACGGGTGGCTACGGTTATGGTGTTGCCGCTCTTCTTTCCCCTTACCCATGTATCTGCTATGATATTGGTAATCGGATTCTTGATGTAGACGTTGTCACCATCCTCAATAACAGTGACCATTCCGCTCTGCTGACCATAAACCATTGAGGATCCCTGAAGGAAATAAGCCGTTCCGGTAGCGGAGCGCGCATACATCTTTGGCTCTACTCCGGCAACATCGGTAATCATGCCGTTGTCCTCTGTGGTAATGGTGACGTTGCCTTCCTGCGTCGTTGTCTTGCGTGCGCTCGACTTGTGGGGCTTTGCCAAAAGCTCTGATTTGTAACTTCCGAGCATCCACTCCTTGATTGCCGTAGCCTTTACTTGTCCGAAGAAGTTCTTTCTCACGGAACTTTTTCGCAACAAAGAGGTACTTGCGTCCTGAGCAACCGCGGCCTTAATTGCCATTGCGGCCTGCATTTCTTTTGCTTCCTTAGCTTTCTGTGCCATCGTCTTGACATCGGCTACACGCTCCAACTTATTAATGGAGGCAGTCTTCTTTCTTGCCAAAGGAGACTGGGCAAATGTCAATGAAGCGATCATCGCAACAATTGCAATAGTAAACAATCTTTTCATTTTAACTCTCATGGGGATTATTTGTTTATTCACTCTGCCGGAAGAAATCCCCTTTTATTCCGACAAAGCATATTAAGAAGCATTCTGCCTCTTTATCCTTTCATTACTTTCATTCACAAACTTGCTATTTCACTGTCACTTTATAGCTGTTATCACCTAACCTTATTATATATAGTCCGGGAGCAGGAAGCATAATTTTCTTCGTTGACTTCACCTTTTCGTCATATACAGTCTGTCCTGATATGCTACATACCATGAGCAATTGTTCTTTGTTGCCGGCATCAATGACGAGCGTTCTGCCGTTGAGCATGACGTGGCCCGACTTGTCCGCAATGTCGTCAATACCTGTTTCTTCCGACGAGATTGTAACAACCTTTATTTTGTCTGACGGTTTAGAACGTAAGCTGCCGTTACACCCCGTAACCCGATAATAATATGTTGAAGACGGTTCCAGCCCTGTCACCTCTGCCCTGTCGGTGGGGTATGTATACTCCAAGGTATATCCTCCGGCAATATTCTCTTCACCTCCCCACTCCACGACAATATCGTCGAGTGCGAGCGACCCTTTGCCTTGCATGTCATAATCTATACGCACAGCCTTGACACTTCCGGGTATGAAATCTATTTTAGTCACTAATCCACCTTGTTCGTTGACTACCGGAAGCGATACAAAGTTGCTCCAAACTCCTTTTTCGTCACATACGCTTACGATAATGCTATTTTCTTCGGATGCCTGCACTCCTCTGTGCCAAAAAGTAAGCGAATGAACGTCGGCCGAATAAGCAGGCGACTCAATATATCCGTTATCGGCAAAGCGCAGCGATGGTACGGCTTTTCCCGAATATACAGAATTTGCATAAGACAGCGTTGAATTGGTTTTCCATCCGACAGGCAGATTTTTCACTCCGCCGGTAAAGTCTACCGTATCGCGATTTGGTTCACCATGGGTTATTTCAAATATGTCAACGAGATATCCCGTGGCTTCTTCCATCATTTCCCATTGTGCCACAAACGACTTGTCTGTGATATTCCCGGCCGGCAATGCCTTGGGTGAAAGCCATTCGAACGTTGCTTCCGACGTAGTCACGCTTACCTCATTAGAGGCTGCGCTCACCCCATTATCATCCACGGCATATATCACATAGTAATAGGTTGTTTCGGGATTAAGTCCCGTTACTGCCGTTGCACGCACACCATCCGTTTCACGCATGTTGTAACCGTCAACAAACGAGGTCACAATGCGGTCCCCGGATGTAGTCTGCTTTGTATATACCGATATTTTATACGATGTGGCAACGGGCGACGGTTCCCAATTGGCTGTAAACGATATGCCCGTGACCTCAGTGGCTTCAAGAGCCATCACGGCATCCGGCAACGTACGTCCGCCGGCAACGGCAAACCGTATAATACCACCGCTCTCGGTAATATCCGTTATCGGCAGGTTGAGAGCCCGGCCGCTCCATGTGCGCATTGAGGGGTTGGTGTCATCGGTAAACGATGTCACATCGTCAGTTCCCGGAAAAGCATCGCCCGCACGTGAGTATTCACTACAGCGGTTGTCAGCCTCCTCAATGTCTACATATTGATGAGACGGAGTGTTGTTTACCGAGTTTTGCTGCCATACATATTCATCGAAATCCACATGCCACACGAGCATTCCGTGCCCGGGAATGTATGTATCCCAGCCTGTCTGCTGACGGTTTTCGAGCAGAAAGAACTCATCGTCATCGCCCGTAGGAATGATACAAGCCTCGTTTTCGCTTATATTCTTTAATGTAATGTTACTCGGGCCATCAATAACCCGCGGGGTTATCCATCCGAGAGCATAACGCTCATAGGCCGAATACAACGGAGGAGTGCGCCCGTCATTATTATAAGGCCCGTAATCGAGCACCGACCATGCCCCGGGAGTGAATGCACTGGTATAACTTGTAGCATAAAGATCGGGCAACCCCATTACATGCGAGAACTCGTGAATGAACGTGCCCACACCGTCGGGGCGATTGCCCTCCCACTCATTGCTGCACGCATAGCGGTCGAGTTGCACGCCATCGAAGAAGTAAGGCGTGTTCGTTGCCTCGGTGACATTCCATGAATGGGGCCACACCGTATTTGCCGAGCCGCCCGATGCCTCGCCACGTCCGGCATAAAAGACGAATACATTGTCTATATATCCGTCGCCATCGCGGTCGTACTTGGAAAAATCTATCTCGGCATCAAGTTGCTGACATGCCTCGATTACCATCTGTTCCGGATGGTTGTCATTGCCGGAATAGTCGTTTCCACCGTAATAGCTCATGTTCTGCGACAGGGTTATCGGGCCGTAAACATCAAACTCGGGAGTGAATTGTCCGCGGGAAGACTCACGGAAATAGTCGGCCGCACTACCCGTTCCACCGTAATCATTGAAATTTTTCTCATTCAGCATGCGGTTGAAATAATCATAAGAATCTGACAGATTAAACTTCACATCCTGATATTCCACAAGCACCACAAGTCCTTTCTGTGCTCCTCGCGATGGAAATCCGGTATCGAAAAGTCCCACATTACGACGCGGGGCACGAGCTGGAATACGATGCTTGTCGATATTCTCAAGAGCACCGGCCACAGCTTTCATATCCACTGTTTGAAGGAATGCAAGCGCCTCTGCGGTACGTTCGCCTACGGGACGTGCCTGTATGTCGGAACAAATTATTTCTCCACGCGGGTCGACATTGCCATAATAAAACTTATCCTCATTATTAATTAGCAGATAACCGTCTTCACTCAAATAGTGATGAGAACGCTCATCACCAACAATACGCACTTTCAATTCCGTGCCATCGGATTGTTTCACTACCATAATACCGGGCTTTGCGGGAACTGCAAAAGCTGCGGTACATGCAAACAACGTCGCCGATAATATCAATATAGTAAGCTTTATTCTTTTCATCTATCTTTTTGTCGCAAACAACCAAACTTTAGTTGCTTTTTAATTGAATACCAGTTTAATTTTAATCATTTTGTCAATAATGCCTACAAAGATATGTTTTTTATAGATATATTCACTTTTCATCCTCCTTATTTTAACTATATTTTACATAAATATATTACTTGCTTACAAATACTTGACTTAAATCAAAATACATTTAAAGGTAAAAGGGTAAAAAAGTAAAAAGGTAAAAAAGCCATGCGGCATGAGCTTAAAACTACCCGCATGGCTTTTTTACCTTTTTACTTTTTTACCCTTTTACCTTTAAACAGTCTTATTTGACAAAGACCTTCTTCACCGTACCGCCTGCTTTCACTATATAGAGGCCCGGTGCAAGGGCTATTCGTCTGTCGGCTGTGATGACAGAGCTGAACACGAGACGACCCTGCATGCTCACTACCGTTACAGGAATGCGGCCTGTCACGTTACCTATTGTCACAGAGCCACGGCCGAGAATAATCTCGGGAGTACCGTCGGATATTGTTCCGCCGATGCCGTCGGTATATGCCGACACGCTAACCGCGGCGGTCTGCTCCACTCCTGAACCGTCTATCGCACGGGCACGCACGGTTACCGTGCCTCCGGTGGTGTTGTCCTTGATTGTCAGCAAGCCGTCGGTGTCTATCGTGGCGAGCTCCTCTCCCTCTGCGATGCTCCATTCAACACGTGCCAGTGTGGCCATGAGCGGCATAATGTCGGCAGTGAGATGCAGTCTTGTATAAGTGTCATCAAGAGTCATAACTCCCTCACGACTCGATATACCAATGCTCTGTATCATAGTCACGGCGTATGCCTCGGCACTACTTATCACATTAGAAAGAGCTTCGCTGTTGTCAGACTGAGCCGCAAAGCCTTTACCCTTTGCACCCGATGCGGCACCGCCTTTAAGTCTGTATGCAATCGAATAGTATGTCACCGCATCGGATGTGCGACGGTGAGTGTAGCTCATCGAGTGGCCTGACAGTGTCTCTATTGCCGCGAGATTGTCTTTCGAGTTGCCAGCAAACACAGTGTACTGCTCTATGTCGGCACCGGCATACGGTGTCCAATGCAGGTTGATATCATTGCCAAGACCACGGTTTACCATCAGGTGAATGTTTCCATGCACCGCACTGGCGGTACTCTCCGAGCCGTATGTCGTGGGCAGCGTGATGAGATAACGGTAGCTGCGCGTGTCGGGACGGCTGTCGGTGTCGATGAACGAGCCATCGGCAACAAGTGCTTCGCCTATCATCTCATACTTGTCCGACACCGAAGTCTCGCGGTATACGGCTACCTTGCCTGTGAACAGCGATGCATCGGGCAGAGTCATGGCGGCGTTCCAAGTGATGCGGTTCTTGCCGGTGGCACCGTCTACGCCCACCATGGTAAGCTCCGGACGGAAGCCCTCGCCAACCACTTCCACCTCATAAATCTTCGTCACCTGCTCGGTGAAGATGTCGTCTGTGTATTTCAGTATGAACGTATATGTGCCGTTGCGCTCGGCAGAGAATGATATTGTGTTGTCTGTTGTGTTGAATTGGAAGTCAAGACCCACTTGTGAGGCATACGTCAACTTGGCTCCCTCATTGCCTGTTGCTGCTGCCGGCATCGGCACCGTTATCGTGTTGCCGGCCAGAATGCGTGCGGGAATACTGATGTTAAGATCGGGCTGCGGAGCGATGCGTATCTTATGCTCGGCTGTCGCGGCACCGGCCGTCACCTTTACCGTCTTCAATCCGGGAGTATCCCATGTTATGGTATTGCCTTGTATGCGTCCGCCGTCGGCATCAATAACGGGTTCAGCGCCGCTGTTGTCGTATATTGTATACATCAGTACCTGTCCCACTCCGCCTTTCTGCGGCATGGATATGAGTGCTTGGGCGGCAGGGGTGAACTCATAAATCTCCGAGAACGGCGAGTGGGCATACCACGGGTCTATTGCCTGCACCTGTATCTCGTAGGTCCGGCCGGCCTCAAAGCGCCCCATGGGCACGGCTATCGACGAGCCGGAGCGATAGGTCAAAGTGCCTGTCAAGCCTGCCAAAGCCATATTTGACGCGGCGTTCAGCGGCGAGATGACATAGCTGTCTGCTCCCGTCTCACCTTTCTTTCGCACGCTTATGTTATAGCGCAAGCGGTTGGTAGCCGTCTCCGCGTCTGTTGCGCCGTTCCAGTTGATTACCACGTTGTTGCCCTGCATGTTGGCATAAACTTCGGTCGGAGCTGTCGGGGCGGTGTTGGCAAACCGCGAGTATACATATTTATTCTTCATATCCGGCGTTCCGTCACCGTTGGCATCCTGCATTTCTTCCATTTCCCAAGTGATACTGTAATCGTCAACGAGCGCCTTCACGCCGCTGCTCAGCAAGATTGTGTCACTGCTTATCTGGTAATCGACGAGTCCGTCGTTGTCCCAATCGTGCATAAGAGGTCTGCCGGGTAGATCTACCGGTGTTCCGAACGTCATGTCGGAATTGGACAACAGAGCTTTATAACCGGTCAACTCTTGACCTCCTTTGTTGAAAACGATGTCGGGATATCCGTCGCCGTTAACATCGGCGACGCTGCTCAGACGACCATCAACGTCGGGCAGACGCTCGAGAGTGAAGTTCATGTTGCCGTGGTTACGGTAAACATAGTTGGCATATTGATAGCCGCTTGCCCACGAGCCGCCGGTATAGAACGGGGCTACGATATCTATATAGCCGTTGCGGTTGAAGTCGCCGATGAGCATTCCTTCGTTGGGATAGGTGTAGTATGTCTCCGTATTGTCGGGCAGGGCTACTTTCTCATAACGGCTTCCGCCGAGACTTCTGTACATATAGCAGCCGTACCAGTAATCGATGCGCCCGTCGTTGTCGTAGTCGGCGGGATAGTATGTGTGGTAATCATTGGCTATCGTGTTGCCCTCGGTGTCGGTATTGAGTTGCTCTATGCGCTCGAATTCGAGGTCACCGCTGTTCACAAGCCACGGATAATACACGTTTCCGCTGCTTATCTTGTAGTGTCTTCCGTATATATCGGGCTGTCCGTCCATGTTATAATCGGCAATAAATATCGGCTCTACGTTAATGTCGGAAATACTGAACGACGGGTATTTGGAGAACTTACCGTTCTCGAAAGTGTATATATACCCTTCATATCCTTCGGCTTTGCCGTCCTGATTGAAGTCAAACACATCTCCGTTGTAGTCGCTGCGGGATACCAATTTGAGCGGCTCTACGTATACTTTCTCCGTGAAAGAGTTGCCTCCGGGCAGACTTGCCTCTATTGTCTTCCTGCCGGCAGTGGCGAATACGATCTTGGCCGTATTGCCGTTCTGCTCCACTATTCTGCCTTCCGGCATCATGGTGTATGTAAGTGTGCCGGCGGACAGGCTTCTCACTGTGAGCGTGTCGGCCGTGGCCATCTTGTTTCTGTCGGTGGTGAAGAGTGCGCTTGCGACAGTGTTCTCGAATGTGGCCGGCTCGCTCCAAGCACCGTTCATGCCGTTCGGGTCTGTGGCACGCACGCGGACAGCCATTTTCTCGAGCGGCCATGTGCCGGTGTTGGCTATTATCCATTTGTCGGTCGTGGTCTGCAAGAGTTGCGTCTTGCCTGCTCCTGTCACCTCAACGGTATATTTCAGGTCGGCAGCAGCACTCTCCTTGTCCGAAGTATCGTCCCACTCCACTTTCAACAGAGAGCTCTGTTTGTCGGCAATGACGCGCGGAGCTCCGGGGCGACCGGGTGCGGTGTTGGCACGTTCGGCTTTCGGTGCATAGAGCACAGTCTTGCCGTTGACGTTGCTTGTATAGGCAAGTGTCTCCTGATAGCCGTCGCCATTGAAATCTTTGAAGAACAAAGTGGTGTAAATTGCCGGATACATGCTACCCTCAAAAAGGTCGGTCGTGGTTATGGCGAAAGCCGCATCCCAATCCATCCTGAGATATTTTCCGGTATTTTTATCGTATGCGATGACCGTCGGGCGGCCGTTGTTGTTGATGTCTGTCGGGCGCAGGAACGTGTATTTGCCCTCAAACGAACGCACGGTGCGCTTGAAAGTGCCGTCGCCGTTGTTGTGGAAGAAAGCGAGATAGGCGTATGTCTCACGGTCTGGCGTGTCCATCTGAAGCAATATGTCGAGCCGGCCGTCGCCGTCGAGGTCGCGACAGTACACAGCCGAAATATTGTTATTGTCAATCAGTTTTGTCTCCTTGAAACCGTTTCCTTCGCTCAGTTGAAGAGTCACGGTGCCTTTCTTGTTGTCATATACTATGAGGTCCGACTGCCCGTCGCCGTTCAAGTCGCACGGAGTCATGCTGCCGGAGATTGTCGCAGAGTAGTATCGTCCGTCCGGCAGAGAAAAGAATGAGTTGCCCGAGGGGTCGATAAAATCGGGATATCCGTCACGATTGATGTCGACGGCCTGCATCTGCTGCACCTCACCTACCGCCCCGAAGCCCACGTCGCCGAGCCATGCTCCGGTGAGAATGTCGCGTCCGCTACCCACGGTGAAAGCTCCACTGCCGCCTCCTCCATACATTGCGTCTTGCAGTTCGGCTTTATCTGTCACCACATCGAACGACTTTGTCTCAAACGTTCCATCGGCAAGCTGTATGCAAGCCTTAGGCTCAAATCTCAGAGAACCGCCTTCATCCCATGTCTGCCACATACCGAATATATCCGGCCGGCCATCGCGGTTGATGTCGGCCGGCACGCCGTTGAGACGGTCGGGGATGTCCACTGCCGTAAGTGTGTAGCCGTCTTTGCCGCTGTATGCCATGTAAGCCTCGTACTGTCCGGGGTCTGCGCTGCCGTCATACTTACCCTTGCACAGCAATATGTCGGGTTTTCCGTCGCCGTTGTAGTCGTGAATGAATGTAGCGTCATTATCATACAGTCCCAATTCATCGGTGCCGTCGATATATATTCTCGGCACACCATTGAAGTCGACCCATGCCACTCGATTGTCATAATGCGACGGTGCTTTCTCCGATGCTATGCCATACAGTTTGCCATCGGAATACATTATGCCCGAGGTTTGAGTCATAGGATTTGACGACGTGGCGGGACCGAGCCATGTATCTACGTCTTCCTGCGACGTAAAGCGGAACCAGTAGTCGAACACTTCCCACCTTTTTTCACCGTCTCCGAATACGCCCTTACTCTCTTTCATGTCCGGTTCGCGGTCGGCGGGCAGATAATCGGACATTGTCATCGACGGGTCATAATGACAGAAGTAATAATACACGCCGTCGATAATCCTGATATTGGCCCTGTCTTCTGTAATGAGCGTGAAATAACGTCCGTCTTCCGGAATATTGGGAAGAGCCCCTTGTGGATAATCATATACTATCCTGTCGAGTTTTTCTATGTGCTCCATGACTCCGTCGCCGTCTATATCGGCATAGAGGCAGGCTTGTTCCGCATACGCCGATATCGGTGTTTGCGTCTGTGCAGCGGCCTGCATCAACGACATACAGGCTGCAAGTGTTAGAAAAGATAATTGTTTTCGCATAAGAGTACATTTTAAAGGGTACATACTATATATATTATAGTGGCAAAGGTATATGAAAAACGAAAACCACACAATAACGGTTTACCGTGATTTTTTACATATAATCCGAAGTGTAAAATGACGAATACAGAGTTATAGGGCGGTTCAAAAAAAGGTTCTTGCGCACAATAGGGACATATTCTTGTATTTGTCCGTAAAAAAAACAATCACTTATTATCAGTGTGTTACAAGCGGATAAATACAAGAATATGTCCCTATTGTGCGCAAGAACCTTATTTAATACCCCTTTAATCTTTGACCAGCGTCACTCCCATGAGTCCTATCACCACGTCACACGACAGTGTGCGCACGGTAATCGATTCGAGTTTCTTGGACGGATTGAGCGGCATGTTGAGCATCTGGGCCGCTCCGCCGGGAATTGGTCGGCCGTAGACTCCGGTTATTCCAAGGTCGCGTCCGAGGTCGCGACTCACTTTTCCGTTGCCGAGACACACGCGATATGGCCGCGGAGACGTCAGGTAGAAAGCTTTTCCGTCGTCGAAATAGTCTTGTTCTATCGGGCACCAGTTGTCCGGATTGACGAGTGTAAGCGTGTCGGTAGTACCGTCTTTATATCTCGCCACCACGATACCGTTGTCTATCCGGCTCTGCATGTGGTTCGTTGATCCGGCCATCAGCAGGCAGGCGGCCGAGGCTTTGCCCGACACAGGCACCGTGACACTGTCGGGATAATTATCCCACAAGGAGGTGTATACAATATTGTGTCCTTCTTTAAACGTGCGGAAAGGCACTCCGGCCACGGTAAACGTGTTTTTCTTCACGAGCGAGCGGAATACGGAATCGTTTATCTCGGCCGTCAAAGTGGGATGGCACCACTCGCCTATACCCTGCGTCGGTATCTGCAAGGTAGTGTAAGGAGAGCGCGGGGAGAGATATTTGTTCTTGTAAATATCTGCGACATTGGCATTCATGGCCTTGTCGATATTCACCGGTACATACTTGCCGGCAGCCGGTTCGTCGAGTCCCAGAGCCCGTGATGAAGGCTTTATGCGTGCCATGCGCACTGTTTTGCGGTCGGAAACCACAACCGGGCGGTCTACTGTTATCACCTGCCGTGCCTCGGCCGAGCCTTCTATGTCGCGATAACGGCCGTTGGCAAGGTTCTGGCGAAGCACTATTTTAAGCGGCCGGGCGAAATTCTGCTCAATCTCGTAGACATCTTTGCCGCCCACACGCCTGTACTTATATGTCATATACGGAGTGACAACCGACGCGCTGTCCCATGACGCCGGAAATCCCGGGCGCACGATACAACGGCCGTTAAGCGCATCGGGCACGATGCCGAACAGTCCTTGCAGCAATGTACGCGACGATATTCCGATGCAGTCTCCGAAGTCTCTGTAACACTCGCCGCGGGCCGCGTCGTAGAAGCTGAGTTGCCCGAAGTTTCCGGGACTGTCGCTAAGATACATCTGATCCATGATGTTCGCTTTCATGAGAGCAAATCCGGCATCGGCGCGTCCTGCCTCGAAATAAGCGAGAGCCATGTGCATAACCTCCGCGGCAGCCACATTATTGATGCTCCACGAGTAGGGATGCCAGTTTGAGGTGGATATTGTCGAGCCGTATTCGGTATCTTTTGTTGCCACGGTGATGTGCGGAATTTCATCGTCTACATATTCCGTAGCCTGATAAAATTGCTCCGTCGCGCCTGCTCCGCAGTCAATCGGAGTATATATCGACCACAGTGCGGCACTCTCGTGCTTGCGCTTCAGTCCGAGAGACTCCTCATACTCGGCCCAGTGTCCGCGGTCGTTGAGCCACAGACGGCTGTTCATTGCTTTCAGTATCCGGTCGGCCTCGGCACGATACGGAGCCGCATCCTCACCTATAATCTCGGCGATGCGTGCTGCAAGACGGTTGCCGCGATAGTTGTAAGCCGACGAATGTGTCACTGCTCCTCCACTGTAATAGAGCGCGTCGCTGGCCCAGATGCAGCAATAAGCGTCGTAAAGCCCGTCGCCATCGGGGTCGTAATTGCGCTTCTCCCATGCCAAGTGCGACTTTATCACCGGCCACATCTTGCGCATGTATGCCGTATCCGCGTTGTAGCAGAAGTGCCAGAGAAGCTCGTCCATGTAGTTAAGGTTCATGTCGTAGTGGTGCATCTGGTTGTCGCGTTCGGGATTTCGACAGATGTATCCGTTGCTGTACATCTGCGTTCCCCATTTCTTCTCGGCCCGCGCCATGTTCATTTTCGGGTCCATGGATGGGTGCGGAATTGTCGGTTCCACCTTTGTGACCTGACTTTTCGCGTACGCGTCGAAATGAGAACGTGCCCTGTCGTTCCATCCGAGCACGTCTCCGAGATAGCCGGCACGCCATCCCGCAAGCGGCATTCGCCATCCGATACAGCCGTGAAGCCATGTCTGGCCGTCCCAGTCGCCGTCGGCCGCAACGACAAGCGCGCTGCCGAGGGTGTTGATATACGGGTCGGGAGTTGAGAAAACGACACGCCCGGCGAGCGTTTTGAAGTAATCGCGAGTGGCGGCGAAGCGTTTTTCCGCCGTCTTCGCGTCAGTTTGTGCTATCGAAGAGCCCGACACTGTGAAATAGCTCGTAGCACTTACAGCCTTACCGTCGGCGGCCGTCCACTCCGAAACAGTCAATCCCGCATCGCCGGGAGCCGGTTCGAAACATCCGGGCTTGTCTGCCCCGATGTCTCCGTTACGATGCAACTTCGGGTTGGCAATATTGCAAACGAGGGCTTTTACCGTCAGAGGCGACTTGAAATTCTCGGCCTTGAACTGCCATATCGCTCCCTCCTCATCGGTGAGAGCGACCACATCGACAAGCAGCCGTCCGTTGCCCCACGACTTGTCCGCAAGCACATAGCGGCGGGTTCCGTCGGAATAGCGCGCCTCGCAATAGTTTGTCGAGTCGAGTTGCAACGTTTTTCCCTCGTAAACGGCACGGAAACGGATGTTTCGATAGTCTCGTTTTTTGTATATGGCGAATATCGGGCGGTCGCTCGTCTCTATGCGATAATCGGTATATCCGCCATAGAGCGCGCGCGAATAACGGTTTATTCCGTTCACGCAAACGAAGTCGTTGCCATCGGGTTGATAGCGGAGCACACGCTCGGCACCGCGCCGCGCCTCATTGTATGAGCGCGATTCGATAAAGTCTCCCACTGTTTTCTGCGCCATTGCCGGGGCACAAAGCAACAGCATAAGGCCTGCATTGATTTGTCTTAATCTCGATAGTTTCATTGTTTTGTATTTATGATAGTTTGTTATTCTACCTGTTCCCAACGATAAAAAAACCGCGCACCGCTCCATGGTTTACGGTATCGTGATGTTCAAAAAGTTCATTTGTTCTGCAAATATAACATATTTTTTCGAGAGATAAAAATGTATCTCCGTCCTTTTGAGCGTTTTCACATCAACAAGCATCATATCGTGTAAAATAACGGTTGACGCACGACATAAAAAGAAAAAAACCGCAAACCCGGTCTCGCGACCATGTTTGCGGGCAATCAAAAGTCAAACAAAAGTATTTTATTATAATCCTTATACCAAATGGGCTATCAGCTCCTCGCGGCTGCCGGGCAGCATGTCGACGACAGGAAGCTCTATCATCGTGTAGCATCCGGGCTGTTGGCGCAATGAGGCGCGCGCCACGTTGACGAGCACCTGTGCCGTGAGCGCGGGGTTGTTGATGCTCATATTGAACTCAAAGCGCTGGTTTTGCGTTGTTCCGCTCACACCCTTGCGCACGAGATGCACGCCGTGTCCCATGTCGCGCACGGCATCCACCGACTCAACGGCGAACACATGGGTCTCATCATTGGCAAAATACGGGTCGGCCTTGATGGCTTTTGTCACCTCTTCGAGGCTCACACCGTCTTCAAGCTCCACGTATACCATGCGGCGGTGTATGCCCTCACCGAGCGGAATAGTCATTGAGAGGGCGTTTTTCACTCCGGCTTTCGAGCGCACACACACGCTGTGTCCCATCGACATTCCGGGGCCGAAGTTGGTGTACGACAGTCCTTTCGGCGCAAGACTCTGCATCAGTGTGCGCACGATTGAGTCTGAGCCCGGGTCCCATCCGGCAGCGATGACGGCCACAGTGCCGTGCTCACGACACACCTCCATCAGGTTCTTGCGATAGTCAACGATGCCTCCGTGTATGTCGAAACTGTCTACCGTGTTGATGCCAAGCGGCAAAATCTTCTTGGCATACTCCTCGCAACTGCGTGTCGGAGTGGCGAGAATGGCCACGTCTACGTCTTTCAGTTCCGTGATATCTTTCACCACGTCATAACCTGTCAATTCGGCAGGCTTGCCCTCCGCTCCGTTGCGGCGCACCACACCTGCCAGTTCAAAATCTTCCGAAGCCTCAATGGCCTGAACGGTATACCGTCCGATGTTGCCGTAACCCACTACGGCCGCTCTTATTTTTTTCATAATCTTATATTATTTGTTGCTTTATCGTTTGTCTGCACTAAGGCGAAAATAATCCGCACGTAATTACGGTGCAAAAATACATCTTTTGACGCAAAAAACGCAACAATACGGCATTTAAAAATAATAAAATCTACAAATTTATAACATTTTATCACATTAGCCCTGCAATTAATTGCAATATGTAATACAAAAGAATAGTTCTACCGATTATTTAATATGATACCACGAAATAATAAAAGAATGATGAATGAAAAGTTGCGGTTGGCTTCGAAAACTCTCAGAGAGCCCAGAGGGCTCCGAGAACTTCAAGTACTCCCGCCCCAAGCGGGCGATAACGCTCTTTTTCATCTCCTTTGAGAAGGCAGGGCGGAGTATTTTCTTTTAACACTCCAATCTATCGTTTAACTAAAAATATGTAAACAAAAAGTAAAAAGCCATGACAAACAAAATTTTAAAAGTAGGTTTTGTTAACTTAAATAATTTAACCGTTAGACCGATAAATTAACTTTTACCAACATTTACAAACCATTTTTGTTGCATTTTCTCCGATTTTGCCTTGTAATAAGGCCGTAATTGCATTGCGTTTACAGCCTAACGGGCGTCCAATTAGACCGTAATTGGAATGCAATTACGGC
The DNA here is from genome assembly GCA_017623155.1 of Prevotella sp. Classification (GTDB taxonomy): domain Bacteria; phylum Bacteroidota; class Bacteroidia; order Bacteroidales; family Bacteroidaceae; genus Prevotella. The sequence continues at coordinate 105,697 of JAGAPR010000002.1, forward strand.
CTAATTGGAAAACAAGACGATTTTTGAGGCAATGAAAAACAACTAAAATCTCTATATCTTTCTCATATACAGATAATTACGTGAAACACTCCATAATTCGCGTATTTGCGAGCTCGAGAAGATTTTTTCAGACGAGGGGCATTCTCAGCAGCGTTAACACAATAAATCATTACAGTTTATTTATGTATATTTAACCAAAACCCTAACAATATGTTAAATAAAGAATAGAGTAAATGAAGAAAGAAGACGTCTTCACTCTTCATTTCATTTAGCTTATTATTTATTCAGAATACAATAAAAACACGGATGCCATCGTTTAAAGATATGTATATACGTAAAATAACGATAATGATAGAATACATCAAAGGCGAGCTCACCGAGCTCAGCCCTGCCATTGCCACGGTTGAGACAGGGGGCGTGGGCTACGGGCTTAACATATCGCTCAACACCTATACCGCCATACAAGGCAAGCACGAAGTGAAGTTATATGTTTACGAAGCCATACGCGAAGACGCATATTCGCTGTATGGATTTGCCACGAAAAAGGAACGCGAGCTGTTTGTTCTGCTCATCTCCGTTTCGGGAGTGGGAGCAAACACGGCGCGGATGGTGCTCTCGTCGTTGAGTCCGGCCGAACTGTGCGACAGCATTTCCACCGGCAACGAGCGCATGATAAAGTCGGTAAAGGGCATCGGATTGAAAACCGCCCAACGCATAATCGTGGATTTGCGCGACAAGATTGTGGCACTCGGCATCACAAGCGAAATTCCCGTGGGCGGCACCATGACCACTCCGATAGACAACAAGGTGAAAGACGAGGCCGTGGGCGCGCTCACTATGCTCGGCTTCGCACCCGCGCCGTCGCAGAAAGTGGTGTTGCAAATACTCGAAGCCAACCCCGACGCACCGGTGGAAACGGTGGTAAAGATGGCTTTAAAACAGATAAAATAATCATTATACCGGAACGGAGAGCAACGAGAAAGTGAAAATAAACAGCCGCAAAATACTGTCATACATCCTCGTCGGTCTGTTCGGCATCGGGGCGATTGCCATGCCGCAAGACGACAAAACGAAGAACAACAGGCCTGCGCCGAAAGCGCAGCCCAAGCTCGTTGTCGAGGATGAGACCATACCCGACTCGCTGCTTAATCCGCGGTGGAAGATAAAGAAGACGGCTCCGATGCTCGTGGCCGACCTCGACTCGTCGGCTCTCGACCTCAAAATGCCCGACAACATAAAGCAGGAGGTGGTGTACGACGACTCGCTCGACTTGTATTTCGTGGGTTCGAAGATTGGCGACTCATACCTGAACACGCCTGTGCTCATGACACCCGAGGAGTATCGGCGGTGGAGCGAGCGGCGTGCCATGCGCGAGTTTTTCCGCAAGAAAGATGCCGACAACGTGGCGGCAAAAGGCAAGGACAAATTTTCTTTCACCGACATGAAGTTCGATCTCGGTCCGGCAGAAAAGATATTCGGCCCCGGCGGCGTGAGAATAAAGACACAGGGAACCGCAGAGCTGAAAGTGGGAGGCAACATCAAGAGCATAGACAACCCGTCGCTGCCTATAAGAAACCGCAACACAAAAGCCTTCGACTTTGACGAAAAGATTAATTTAAGCCTCAACGGAAAGGTCGGTGACAAGGTTAACATGAACCTTAACTACAACACCGACGCCACGTTCGACTTCGACACGAAGAACATCAAGTTGAGATATGAGGGCAAGGAAGACGAGATAATCAAACTCGTGGAGGCGGGAAACGTGACGTTCCCGTCAAACTCGTCGCTCATCAAGGGCGCAAGCTCACTCTTCGGCGTGCGCACCGACATGCAGTTCGGCAAATTAAAATTGCAGACAGTGCTGTCGCAGAAAAACTCGACGACCAAAAGCGTGTCGTCGAAAGGCGGCACACAGCTCACTCCTTTCGAGATAGACGTGGCAAATTATGAGGAAAACCGCCACTTCTTCCTCGGTCATTATTTCCGCGAGAGATACGACAACGCGATGTCTACACTGCCCAATGTCACCACGGGAATAAAGATAACACGTGTTGAAGTGTGGGCAACCAACAAGACTGGAACAACGAGCAACACGAGGAATATCGTGGCACTGACCGACCTTGGCGAGGGACGCAACGTGAAAAACCCCTTATGGGGCGGCGGAGGTGATATAGCTCCGGCCAATGGTGCCAACAACGAGTACTACGCGATGACGCACGATTACGTGGCGGCAAGAGACATTGACCAGACGAATACCGTGCTCGACGCGATAGGCGGCTTTGTCGGCGGCGTGGATTATGAGAAAGTACAGAGCGCGCGTTTGCTGTCGTCTTCCGAGTATTCGGTAAACACGGCACTCGGATACATATCGCTGAAGACAACGCTTCAAACCGATCAGGTGCTCGCCGTGGCATACGAATACACGCTGAACGGACAGACATATCAGGTGGGCGAGTTTGCTTCGGACAACACAAACACCAATGAGGCGATATTTGTAAAATCGCTTAAAAACACAAGCAACAACCCGATGATGGGCAACTGGCGGCTGATGATGAAGAACGTTTACTTTCTTGCCTCGACGGTGGAGAAGACAAAGTTCCGTCTCGACGTCAAATACCAGAGCGACACATCGGGCGTTTATCTCACATACATACCCGAACAGCAGGTAAAGGACAGGCCCATCATCAGGGTGCTTGGCGCCGACAGGCTCGACAATAACAACAAACCGCACTCAAACGGATACTTCGACTTCGTGGAGGGATATACGGTAAGCAACGGAAGAGTGTTCTTCCCGGCGGCCGAACCGTTTGGAGATTATCTGCGTTCATATCTCATTCGTGCGGGAGTATCGGCCGCAACGGCGGACAGATATGCTTTCACCGAACTTTACGACACGACAAAAACGGCCGCAAAACAGATTGCGGAGAAAAACAAATACGTGCTCATGGGACAATACAAGGGCACATCGGCAAACGTGATTTCACTCGGAGCATACAATGTTCCGCAAGGCTCTGTCGTTGTGACAGCCGGCGGAGTGGTGCTCACCGAGGGCTCGGATTACAGCGTTGACTATTCGGCCGGCGAGGTGACAATACTCAATCAGAGCATCATAGACGCCGGAACGGCTGTAAACGTGAGCCTTGAAAGCAACACCGATTACGGAATGCAGCGAAAGACGATGTTCGGACTGAACTGGGAATACGACATAACGAAAGACTTTCAGATAGGCGGAACATTCCAAAGACTGTCCGAACAGACGCTTACATCCAAAGTGTCGATGGGCTCGGAGCCGCTGAACAACATTCTGTGGGGATTTAATCTCAACTGGAAAAAGGAAAGCCAATGGCTTACCAACATGCTTGACAAAATACCTTTCCTGCACTGCACGCAGCCGTCGCACATATCGTTTACGGGAGAATTCGCGCAACTCATCGCCGGACAGGCAAGCGGAACGCAGGACAACGCGTCGTATATAGATGACTTCGAGAACACAAAAAACGGCATAGACGTGTCGGAACCGAAGTCGTGGGTACTGTCGAGCGTGCCCTCCTTATTCCCCGAGAGTGGAGACAAGACGGGATTGTCGAGTGGATTTAACCGCTCGCTGCTCGCTTGGTACACGGTGGATCCGTTGTTTACCTACCGCAGCAGCTCGCTCACTCCCGCCCATATAAAGAGCGATCTCAACCAATTGTCAAACCATTATGTACGCGAGGTATATGTAAGCGAGCTTTATCCCAACCGCGACCAAAGCTCATACAACGGCGCGACATCCACCCTTCCCATTCTCAACCTTGCCTATTATCCCGACGAACGAGGTCCGTACAACTTCTCAACGGCAATTAATCCGGACGGAACAATGCAGGACCCGGCGTCAAAATGGGGCGGAATGATGCGCAAGCTCGAAACAAACGACTTTGAGGCAGCCAACATCGAGTACATCGAATTCTGGTTGCTCGACCCGTTTATATACTCCCGTGCGGCCGGAGACGCATCGGCACATGGCGGAGATTTGTACATAAACCTCGGCGAGGTGAGCGAAGATGTGCTGCGCGACGGCAAAAAATTCTATGAAAGCGGCATGCCTGTTGACGGCACAAGCAGCTTTACAACCACTCAATGGGGTAAAATCCCCGTGCAGGCGACACAGACATACGCCTTTGCCACGACCTCGGGCTCACGCGCTTTACAGGATGTGGGACTCAACGGACTTAACGATGAGGAAGAGCGTAACTTCGCTCCTTATGCCGATTTCAACACATTCGTGGGAACATTGGCAAACGACAGCGTTCGCAACGCATGGACAACCGACCCCGCAAATGACGACTATCACTATTTCCGCGGCAGCGACCTTGACAATCGCAGGGCTTCAATCCTCGAACGTTACAAGCGGATAAACAATCCGCAAGGTAACTCACCGGACAACGACGGAAACAACGAGAGTTACGACACATCGTATAAGACGACTCCGGATGTTGAGGATATAAATCAGGATTACACGCTCAACGAGTACGAACGTTACTATCAATATAAGGTAAGCATACGCCCGGAAGACATCAACGAGAACAATATCGGGCAGAATTATATCACAGATATACGCCGGTATAACGCCCATTTGCGCAACGGAAACACCGAAACAGTCAACTGGTATAAATTCCGCATACCCGTGAATGCAGCCGACAAGGAGCGCATCGGGTCGATAAACGATTTCACGTCGATACGTTTCATGCGAATGTTCCTCACCGGTTTCGAGAAGCCGGTGGTGCTCAGATTTGGCAGTCTCGACCTTGTTCGCGGCGAGTGGCGCATGTACGAGCAGAACCTCAACACCGCAGCGGCAAGCAACAGCGGCACACTCGAAGTCAGCGCGGTGAATATCGAAGAGTATAACGACAAGCAACCGGTGAACTATGTGCTCCCGCCGGGCATCAGCCGTGTCACCGACCCGTCGCAACCGCAACTCGTGGAGAGCAACGAACAGGCGATGAACCTCACCGTCAAGAACCTTTCAAGAAACGAGGCAAAGGCAGTGTACAAGAATACGAACCTCGACTTGCGCCAGTATAAGCGTCTGCAAATGTTTGTGCATGCCAACAGTCTCATGCAGAACACCACTAATTTGCAGAGCGACCAGCTCGCACTCTTCGTGCGTTTGGGAAGCGACTACAAGAGCAATTACTACGAATATGAAATTCCTTTGAAGCTTACTCCCGAACGACAATACAGCATGTCGGCCGAAGAACGGCGCATAGTATGGCCGGAAGACAACATGCTCGATATCGACCTCACCGTGTTCACGGCATTGAAAAAAGCCCGGAACTTGGCAAAGGCAGCGGGCAGTGCGTCGTACTCGGCGGTATATTCCGACTACGACAGTAACCGGCCGAACAACAAAATCAGCGTCATGGGTAATCCGTCGCTCGGCGAAGTGAAGACAATGATGATCGGAGTGCGCAACATCTCGTCGTCGGAGAAGTCGGGAGAGGTGTGGGTCAACGAGCTGCGACTGCTCGAATTCAACAACAAAGGCGGCTGGGCGGCCTCCGGAGCACTTAACATGCAGCTCTCGGATTTCGGTACTGTAAACCTCACCGGAAAGATAGTGACCGAGGGCTTCGGCGGTATCGAGGAGGGAATGGCACAACGCTCGACCGATGATTACAAGACATACAGCCTCACCGCCAACCTCGAACTGGGCAAATTCTTCCCCGACAAGGCAAAAGTGACGGCTCCGCTGTACTACTCCGTGACCAAGGAAGAAACGCGGCCGAAGTACAATCCCCTTGACACGGACATGCTCCTCGACGATGCTTTGGAAGCCACGGCAAACAAGAACGAGCGTGACTCTATTGAGTCGATTGCCGTAACGAAGACGACGAACACCAACTTCTCGTTGTCCAACGTGCGCGTGGGAATAAAGACCAAGCGACATCCGATGCCATACGACCCGGCAAACTTCTCTTTCAGTTACAGTCATTCGCACCGATACACATCCGGCGAGACTACCATATACGAGAAAGAAGACCAGTGGAGAGGCTCGATGAACTACAATTACACCCCCGTCTACAAGTCGTACGAGCCTTTCAAGAACATGAAAGGCAAGAGCAAGTGGCTCAATTTCCCCAAAGCCATAGGCATTAACTACCTGCCTCAGAACGTATCGTTCAACAGTGAGATAATACGCAACTACTATGAATTGCAGGAACGAGACCTTGAAAGCATCAACGGGTCGAGACTTCCGCTCACGTTCAGCGAGCAGTTCCTGTGGAACAGGGAATTCTCATTGCGCTGGGACCTCACAAAGAACCTGCACATGAACTTCCAATCGGCCACACACGCACAGATAGAAGAGCCCTATACGCCGGTAAACAAAGACCTGTATCCCGAACGTTATCAGGCATGGAAGGACTCGGTGAAACACAGTATCAAAAACCTTGGAACACCGCTCGACTACCAACAGTCGTTCACGGCTTCGTACCAGTTGCCGCTGAACAAGCTGCCTATCTTCGACTGGCTCAATGCCGACGCGTCGTACACGTCAAACTACTCGTGGATAAGAGGCACGGAGCTTGACGACGGCACTTCGCTCGGAAACACGATATCGAACAACAGGAACCTGAACATCAACTCCACGCTCAACATGGAGACGCTGTACAACCACATCCCGTTCCTTAAAAAGGCCAACGAGCGTTTCAACAAGCGCAACAGAAGCACGATAAGAAACAACAAGAAAAACAACGCGGCAAAAGACAAAGGCATCCAACAAAAGAACAAGGCGGCCGGAGCCGACGGCAAGAAAGAAGATACAAAAGAACAAAAAGAGCTCCCCAAGAACAAGAACACATATCAGCGCGAGATAACCCTTGTACCCGACACAATGATGACAGTGTCGCACAACAAGAAGAGTAAGCGCCTGACGGTGACGGCAAAGACCGTCGACGGCAAGCCGTACAAGGTGAAATACAAGGTTGTTGACGCAAACAAAATCATCATCAAGGGCATCGACTCCGTCAAGATAAAACTGAGCGTAACGCCGAAAGAACCGCTTGAGAAGAAGTGGTGGTACAGTCCGGCACAAAGCGCGGCGCGTTTCCTGATGATGGTGCGCAGCATCGGCATCACGTACCGCAGTCAATATTCGATGACCCTGCCGGGATTTATTCCCAACATCGGCGATGCTTTCGGACAGCGCACGGGAGGCGTGCTCTCACCCGGACTCGATTTCGCTTTCGGCATGGTCGGCGACAGTTATTTGCAGAAAGCATACGACAACGGATGGCTGCTGTGCAACGACAGCGTGGCAACGCCGGCAACCACCAACAGCAGTGAAGACTTGCAGGTGCGCATGACCCTTGAACCCGTGCGCGACCTGAAAATCGACCTCAACGCGAGCCGCACGGTGAACAAGGCGCGCAGCATTCAGTACATGTACGCGGGCATGCCGACCACGCAAAGCGGCTCATTCAACATGACGACAATCAGTTTGAAGAGCGCTTTTGAGAGAATGGGCGATGCCAACAACGGTTACAGTTCCAAGACATTCACACGGTTCTGCGAGTCGATAGAGTCGTTCCGCGGTCGTGTTCAAGCACGCTATGCCGGCACAAGATACCCGGCAGGCATTAGCGATGCCAACGGAGTAGACCTCAGCGGGTCGCAATACAATCCAGAACTGGGAACGGTAAACAAGTACAGTGCCGACGTGCTCATACCGGCATTCCTGTCGGCCTACACCTCAAGCGGAGGCTCGTCGCTCGACATATTCCCGGCATTGAAGCGCATGTTGCCCAACTGGACGGTGAGATACAGCGGACTGTCGAAGCTGGGATGGTTCAGAGACCATTTCAAAAGCGTGAACATCAACCACGGCTACAAGAGCGTTTTCGCCGTGGGCAGCTACGCCACATACAGCACTTACCAAGAATACATGAACGGGCTTGGCTTCATCAACGACGCCACAACCGGCAATCCGGTGCCGAACAGTATGTATAACGTCAGCACGGTGAGCATCAACGAGGCGTTCTCGCCTTTGCTCGGAGTCGACGTGACACTTGAAAACAATCTCACCTGCAAGCTCGAATACCGCACCACGAGAGTGCTGAGCCTGAGCATGACCAGCGTTCAGATAAACGAGTCACTGAGCAAAGACTGGGTAATCGGCATGGGATACAAGATAAGCAATTTCAATCTCTTCGGCAGCGGAGCGTCGCGAAAAATAAAGAAAGCGCAACGAGGACGCGGCCGTAACGCCAATAACAACCAAAACAAGCAGACTGCCACGACAAACACACGTGGCGGAGTGAACCACGATCTCAACATGCGTCTCGACATATCGTTCAGGAAACAGGCAGCCATAACCCGCGACATTGCCACCGTCACCAGTGCGGCAAGCAGCGGAAACTCGGCGTTCAAGATGTCGTTCATGGCCGACTACACACTATCGCGCCTTGTCACGATAAGCGCGTATTACGACCGGCAGACCAACACGCCGCTACTGTCAAGCAGCAGTTACCCCACGACAACACACGACTTCGGGTTCAGTCTTAAAATGTCGCTCACAAGATAGTTTTTAATGAAGAATGAATTAAATCCATTCTTCATTTATTTTGTCGCCAACGACCTGTTGTCATAAAAAAGTATTATCTTTGCACAATAATAAGCTAACTAAAACAAATATTACAGTAATGAATATCAGAATGATTGTCACGATGTCGCTCGCGCTTGTATGCGCCACATCGTTCGCCAAAAAAAAGAGTGTGGAATTGTTTCCCGACGGAACCCCCATCCCCGAGTGGTTTAACGACACTTCAAAAGTAGACGTTGAAAAACTCGGCCGGAAATATGTAGTGACCGAATACGGAGTGAAAAACGACTCCACGATAGTGCAGACCGAGCAAATTCAGGCTGTCATAGACAAGGCGGCTGCAGCCGGCGGAGGTATTGTGGTGATACCGAAAGGCACGTTCCTCTCGGGTTCCGTGTTCTTCAAGCAGGGCACACACCTGTATGTCGAAGACGGTGGCAAGCTGAAAGGCAGCGACCGCATACGCGATTTCAAACTCGTCACCACACGCATGGAAGGCCAGACACTCAAATATTTCGCCGCACTGGTGAATGCCGACGGCGTTGACGGCTTCACCATCGCCGGGAAAGGAACGATAGACGGCAACGGGCGCAACTACTGGGAAGAGTTCTGGATACGCCGGGCGTACAACCGTCAGTGCACGAACCTTGAAGCCATGCGCCCCAGACTGGTATACATCTCAAACAGCAAGAACGTCACCGTGCAGGATGTGCACCTGATGAACAGCCCGTTCTGGACAAACCACCTGTATAAAAGCGAGTACGTGCGCTACATCGGTTGCACCATCTATGCGCCCACAAGCGGCATAAAAGCACCGAGCAGCGACGCGATAGACATCGACGTGTGCAGCAATGTGCTCATCCACGGATGCTACATGAGCGTGAACGATGATGCCGTGGTGCTCAAAGGCGGCAAGGGCACATGGGCAGACAAAGACCCGAACAACGGCCCGTGCAAGAACATTATCATCCAAGACTGCACATACGGCAAGGTTCACGGATGCCTCACTCTCGGCAGCGAAAGTCTGCACGACCGCAATGTGATACTGCGCCGCTGCAACATCACGCAGGCGAACCGCGTGCTATGGCTCAAAATGCGCCCCGACACGCCGCAGCATTACGAGTATGTCACTGTGGAAGACCTCACCGGCGACTGCAACAGTTTCCTCGTCGTGCGCCCGTGGACACAGTTCTTCAAGCCCGAGAAACGCGACGACATGCCGTTGTCCACATGCAACAACATCACCGTGCGCAACATAAAGATGGACTGCAAAAACTTCTTCGACGTAGGCAAATCGGACAAATACCGACTCACCGACTTCACATTCGAGAATTGTGACGTGCAGGACAAGAAGAACGCCTTTGACAAGACTATAATAGAAAACTGCGTGGTGAAGAAACTGAAAATAAACGGCGAGACCGTGAAATAACGCTCCCGGCAAATCAGACATAAAGAGAAAGTGTCACAATAACCGCGATAAAGCAATTAAAGACTGTCAGTTTGGCAGTCTTTTTTGTTTGGCACGCTTTTGGCTCAATCACAGTGACAGCCGTAAAGGCGACCGTCAAGGATTACAAATAATAAATAACGATAAAACAAAATAATTATGAACATTAAACCATTAGCAGACAGAGTGTTGGTGCTCCCCGCACCGGCAGAAGAGAAAGTGGGCGGTATTATCATTCCCGACACAGCAAAAGAAAAGCCGTTGCACGGTAAAATCGTTGCGACAGGTAAGGGTACGAAAGATGAGGAGATGATTCTCAAATCCGGAGACGAAGTGCTTTACGGCAAATACTCGGGCACGGAACTTGAGTTTGAGGGCGAAAAATATCTCATGATGCGTCAGAGCGATGTGCTCGCGGTGATAGAGAAATAATATAATAAGGTAGTAAACATTAACAAAACAAGAATGCCAAGGGTGAATGCTGCAAGGATAGCGGTCGCGACAAACGAAGCGACACCGCATTCTTTTTTCCTCATTCTTCATTCTTCATTTAAATAAAAAATCATGGCAAAAGACATAAAATTCAATATGGACGCCCGCGATTTATTGAAACAGGGTGTTGATCAGTTGGCAAACGCAGTAAAAGTGACACTCGGCCCGAAAGGTCGCAACGTCATTATAGAGAAAAAATTCGGTGCCCCACAGATAACAAAAGACGGCGTTACCGTGGCAAAAGAAGTGGAACTCGAAGACCATTTCGAGAATACCGGCGCACAACTCGTCAAGAGTGTGGCCAGCAAGACCGGCGACGATGCCGGTGACGGAACAACGACCGCCACAATACTTGCACAGAGCATTATCAACGTGGGACTGAAAAACGTTACAGCCGGAGCCAATCCGATGGACCTCAAACGCGGTATCGACAAGGCCGTTGCAGCCGTTGTAGAGTATATCAAGGGTAAAGCCGAGAAAGTAGACGACAACTATGACAAGATAGAGCAGGTGGCTACGATATCCGCCAACAATGACCCGGAGATAGGCAAGCTCATCGCCGATGCCATGCGCAAAGTGAGCAAGGACGGTGTCATCACCATCGAGGAGAGCAAGAGCCGCGACACATATATCAATGTCGTAGAGGGTATGCAGTTCGATCGCGGCTATCTGAGCAGCTACTTCATGACAGACGCCGACAAAATGGAGTGCGTGATGGACAATCCTTACATTCTGATATACGACAAGAAAATCAGCAACATCAAGGATTTCCTGCCCGTTCTGCAACCCGCAGCCGAGAGCGGACGCCCGCTGCTCGTTGTGGCAGAAGATGTTGACTCCGAGGCGCTGACTACTCTTGTAGTCAACCGTCTGCGCGGCGGACTTAAGATTTGCGCCGTGAAAGCTCCCGGTTTCGGCGACCGTCGCAAGGCTATGCTCGAAGATATCGCCGTGCTGACCGGCGGAACGGTAATCAGCGAAGAGAAAGGCTTGAAGCTCGAGCAGGCTACTCTCGAGATGCTCGGCACTTGCGACAAGGTCGTTGTGACAAAAGACAACACCACAATAGTAAATGGTGCCGGCGACAAGCAGGCAATCGCAGACCGTGTGGCTCAGATAAAGAACGAGATAAACAACACCACAAGCTCATACGACAAAGAGAAACTGCAGGAGCGTCTGGCCAAGATGGCAGGCGGCGTGGCTGTTCTTTATGTCGGAGCCAACAGCGAAGTGGAGATGAAAGAAAAGAAAGACCGTGTAGACGATGCTCTTTGCGCCACACGCGCAGCCATCGAAGAGGGTGTGGTTGCCGGTGGAGGCACAACATATATCCGCGCGCTCGCAGCATTGAAAGAAGTCAAAGGTATAAATGCCGACGAACAAACAGGTATCGACATCGTTGAGCGCGCCATTGAAGAGCCGCTCCGCCAAATAGTTACAAACGCCGGTGGCGAAGGTGCCGTCGTTGTTCAGAAAGTGCGCGAGGGCGAGGGCGACTTCGGATATAATGCCCGCACGGATGTGTTCGAGGACATGCGCAAGGCCGGAGTGATTGATCCCGCCAAAGTGGCACGCGTGGCATTAGAGAACGCCGCATCCATCGCCGGACTCTTCCTCACCACAGAATGCCTCATCGTCGACAATCCCGAAGACAAGGCTGCCATGCCTATGGGCGGCGCGCCGGGTATGGGTGGAATGATGTAAAATTTGTAAACTAAAGATTACAAAATAATAAAGGGCGATGAATTCATCGCCCTTTATTTGTATTTTATACACTTATTAGTGTCAAATTTAATGAATTTCACTTTGCGAAAAAGCATAAAGTGCATATCTTTGCAACGTGATAATATAGATAATATGCAAGTAAGATATTTTGATTTGTTTTAGTAGATTAGTTTTTAAGTAGTTTGTTTTTGGAAAGCCATTGTCGCGACGACAGTGGCTTTTTACTTAAAAAGATTGTCTGCAGCATTTACTGCAAACATCATGACACGAGTGATGATACATTAAAAACATAAAAAAGCAAAAAAAAACGAACCTTGCTGTTTATAAAAGTAAAAAAAACATGATATTAAACGGTTAGTCATATTTTTTAGTTAAGTTTGCAACAAATTACATGTAAACCGGCATTGCACCGGCACCTTATTACAGCAAATCATAACATCATAATCAAGAGCAATGAAAAGAAAAACTTTATTGACGGGACTGTTAACCATGTTCCTCGTCTTCTCTTCCACGGCAATGGCCGATTACGGAAAATACTATCAAAACCTGCCGGTGAAAGTGAAACCGGTGACGGAGTTCACAATACCAAGCACCTCGGTGAACATCAAGGATTTCGGAGGCATCGGCGACGGTATCACACTGAATACGAAAGTCTTTGCCAAGGCCATTGACGCGCTTTCGGCAAAGGGCGGCGGACGGCTCGTTGTGCCGCAGGGAGTATGGCTGACAGGACCGATAGAGCTGAAGAGCAACATCGACCTGCACATCGAGAAGAACGCCATCGTATATTTCTCGCCCGACAAGACACTGTATATCGACAAGAGTCCGAAAGCCAAGCGGGTGCTGGCGTGCATCAGCGCGGAGAGATGCAAGAACATCAGCATCACCGGCGAGGGCATCATCGACGGCAACGGAGCACAGTGGCGCCCGGTGAAGCGCGGCAAGGTGAGCGACACCGAGTGGAAGCACTTTAAGGGCATGGGCGGTGTGGAGCGCCAGAACGGCGGTCTGTGGTATCCGTGGGAGATGAAGTCGGGATATGCCGACATTGCCGCCACACCTGAGAAGCAGGAGAGCATGCGCAACGACATATTCAGAGTGCACCACTGCGAGAACATCATGCTCAAGGGCGTGACGATACAGAACTCGCCAAAGTTCCACGTGCACCCGTTCAACAGCCGTAACATCATCATCGACGGCATCACCGTGCGCTGCCCGTGGAACGCTCAGAACGGCGACGCCATCGACCTAAGCGACTGCCACCAGGCACTGATAGTGAACAGCACGGTTGACGCGGGCGACGACGGACTGTGCATGAAGAGCAGCCACTACAAAGAAAGCGCACTCGTGAACGGATGCGAAGACATACTCATCGAAAACAACACGGTGTTTCATGCCCACGGCGGCTTTGTAATAGGAAGCGAAGATGTGTGCGGAATGAAGCGCATCGTAGTGCGCAACTGCCGCTTCGCAGGCACCGAGACGGGCCTCCGCTTCAAGAGCGGCATAGGCCGCGGCGGCAAGACGGAGGACATCTATATCAGCGGCATCGTCATGACGGACATCATCGGCGAGGGCATCGTGTTCCAGTGCGACTACGTGAACCGCCCCGCCGGAGCCAAGGAGGACGGGAAGGCAGAGAAAGCGGCGAAGCCCGAGTTTGTGCCCGAGTTCACCGACATACACATATCCGACATAATCTGCCGCGGCGCCAGCACGGCAATATCGGCAAAAGGTATTGAGGGGATGAAGTGCGTGCACGGCATCACAATAGACAACAGCACTTTCGTATACGACAAGAAAGGACTCGACATCGACGAGAAGACCGCCGAACTGAAACTTACAGGAGTGAAGCTGGTGGAGAACAAG
>JAGAPR010000033.1 GCA_017623155.1 Prevotella sp.
ATTTCCGTGAATTTCTTCGACGAGCGAAGCGACTTCGTCGATTACCGTGATTTCCGTGTGACCATAAACTATGAATTATGAAATAAATAAAGGTAACTATGACAGAACAAGAATTTGACACACAAGTATGGCGGCGGTTTGATTTAGTGACCACCGACACGGGGATTGAGACAACGGTGATGAATGTATGCTTCTCGACCAGAAGCGTGCGTATATACATCAAGGGAGCACCGCCGGAATGGTTGCCGTGCAAGCGCATTGTGACGCACACCACGCGCAAGGGTGGCGACGCTGACGACTCGGCCATCATCGAGGATCTGCACAACCGTGTTATCAAGCAGTCCGACGAGATTGAGCGACTGAAGAACGAGAAAGCTGTTCTCGCCGAGAAGATCAGCAAGAACTATCTGTCGGACATCCTTTGCGCCATTAACATGATGAAACAGGGACTGACTGAGAAGAAGAACAAGATTGAGAAGGTAGAACGCGGCCTTGACTTAGTGGTCAGCACGCTTGCGAAAATCGAGTAAACCCCTGCGGACATTGTGCTCTACATATAGCCGAAAGCGGTGACGGCTTTGTGTTCATCGCAATCCAAGCATTACGATTAAACTTCTAAAGAAAGATGAAGAAAATCAAGATGAAGGACACCATTCTGAGTCATTACCAGAAAGTCCATGAGTTAGAGATGGACGGGTACACCGTCCGAGTGTTTAAACCCCGCACGATGCAGCAGTTGCCGGCATACAATATGCTGTACTGGATTAAGTACAGAGCCGAAGAAGCCATCCGCTACATGGTTATGGAACTGGCAGCCGAGTGGCGCATGGGTAATCCCGACTACGGCATGTGGGACGCACAGACGGTCTATCACTACGACCCGCGAGGCAAGGCTTTCAACATTTACATCGCTGCCCTGTTGGTGCGCCCGTTCAGCCGTGAGGCTTACGAGACCTACTGCCGTATGCACGAGAGCATCGACGACGTGAACCAACGGCTGATGCTGATGTGGGACTCGCGTGAGTTCGACCGCATCGGAGGCTACGACCAGAGCTACGGCCGTCCGTCGAACATGGACGAGTGGGAAGGTCCGCTGTACCACGTCGTGAATGAAAAGGACGACATCGAGGACTTATCGCCTGACTTCTACCACGAGGGCGAGGCACTGAACAAGAAGGTGACGGAAGTGTTCACTCCGAAGGACACCGAGTAAACCTCCTCCACTATCCCCGCAGATAAGAGAGACCGCAACGTCGCGGACTCTCTTATCATTTAAAACGGATTGACAATGAAGCATTGGATATTTACCGACCCTACGCGATGGAAGCACTTCCTGCTGGCCATACCCATCGGCCTTGTATTCACCATTCTCTGTGTGCTGGGAGTGGCCAGCGGCATGGAGTTCAAAGACCGTCAGTGGGGCGGTCGCTGGGACTGGCTCGACTGGCTCGCCACGATGCTTGGCGGACTGGTAGGGCAAGCAGTACATATCATCATTGTGCTGGCAGCCGCAGGACTGCTGTAAACTATGAATTATATAATGTCACACAGAAATTCACAGTAATCGACGAAGTCGCTTCGCTTGTCGAAGAAATCACAGAAACATTGTAAACTATGAATTATGAACTTAAACAGCGGGCAAACCCCGCTGTTTTGCAATCTCTGAGATAGCAAAACGGGGTACGTTACACAAAAAAGCACGAAAAAGAGCAATAAAAAGCACATTTATTGCAAAATAATTGTGTAAATACTTGCACATTTCAGAAAATAGCCTTATCTTTGCATCAGAAAATAAAACAAATAACAACTTAACAGCGGGGGCAACGCTTAAAATTCTGCACAGAGATTATGAATACAACAGTTGCAAAGAGAATCAGCTTCCAGAATGATTACAAGGCAAAGCACAGCGACAATCCAATCATGCTTTTCCGCGACATGGACTTCTATTTTACATACAATGAGGACGCTGAGACCGTCGGACAGATACTGGGCGTAAACGGTAAGGTGGCACACGCAGAAGACTTCACCTACGCTGCTTTCTCAGCTAACAGGCTCGACCAATACCTGCCGGTTATCATCCGCAAAGGTCACCACGTAGCAATCTGCGACGGCAACTTCTAAACAACCCACCGGGGAGGGGCGACCCTCCCCACCCAAACAAAACAACCTATAAGACGAGCGGCGGCAGCTCGATAAACTCTGCCAACAAGACAATGACAACGCAAATCGACGAAATCTACCTGAAGAGCGAGGAAATCCAGAACCTACAACTGACCATGAGCGACATGCTCACACGTTTGGAAACCGAGACCCGCAACAACGGCAAGGAGGACAACTACACGCAAATGGTGGTGCAACTCAACCCGCAGACCGACGGCAAGGAGTGGAAGATGTTCATATACTTCGAACTCGACAACGACACCTTCACCTACTCCTATCAGGACGAGAACGACTGGGACTCCGACTTCTACCGCAGCAACACCCGCGAGTTTATGCTCGCCAAGGTGCTCGAAGAAGCCAAGAGCGTGGGAGGTGTTCAGTGGATAGCATTAGACTTTTAAATCCTACCAGCTATGCAAGCACGAACAATCAGCGGACATATTGAGAAATTGCAAATGGCTGGCGGTGTGGCCTACATCAACGGCCATGTGGAAGTCCTTCAAATGAATGGCGGTGTGGTGTATAACAACGGACACATCGACAACATGCACCAGAACGGCGGCACCCAGTATGGCACCCGTCAGCAGCAGCCACAGACGCGGGTGGAGTATCGTGACCGCGTGGTGGAGAAGCGCGTGGAGGTGGTGAAGTGGAAGTACCGCGACCGTGAGAAGATAGTATATCGTGACAACGGCGAGACAGCCCATGTGCGCGACCTGCTGGATGCAGCAATGGAAGTGAACCGCCGACAGGCTGAGCGCATCAAGGAACTGGAGCGCATCATCAGTGAACACCGCGAGGCTGAGACCACCGATCCGTGGGACGTGCGGCCTACACGAGCCGACTGCGAGCGACTGCTGAAACAACTCGATATTTTTACACATCAATAAATTCAAGCAACTATGACAGACAAACAGAAGCAACAGACACGCGACCGCATCGGGCTCCGCATTATGAGCCTGCGCAAGCTGGCAGGGCTGACCCAGGAGCAGCTCAGTGAACGGGCAGGGCTGCAACGCTCACACATCTCGAAGATAGAAGCCGGCAAGTATGCCGTCACCTTCGAGACCGTCCAGGCCATTGCCGAAGCCCTCGGCATGACCGTTGACATCATCGACCCAAAACTGGCAGACCTTGCCCCGCTCAAGACGCTGAGTGAGTAAACCTCCGCCCGCATCATCATTGATAAGAGAGACACCAATGACGGTGGCTCTCTTATTGTTTATGTTATGCGACAGATTAAACGGATTTTCGTGCATTGCACGGCATCGTATCAGGCGACGACTACCGAGAAGTCGTTGCTGGATGAGTTCAAACGTAAGGGCTGGAAGGCTCCGGGCTATCACTACGTC
>JAGAPR010000034.1 GCA_017623155.1 Prevotella sp.
TAACGTAACTCTTGCTTCAAGTGGCTTTTTTGCGGCATCCAGTGGCTTTGATTTGATGATCATGGAATTCGCTAAAATGCTTTATCACAATGTTCTTTCACCGATTTTCTCTCATTCTCAGTTTTTTGTTGTATCTTTGCATGAAGATTAGCTATAATTCAGAGGGATGATTCTGCGAAAACTGTCTATTATCAATTATCGGAATATACCGACTGCCACACTTACCCTGTCGCCGAAGATGAACTGCCTGATAGGCAACAACGGTGCGGGTAAGACCAATGTACTTGATGTCATTTACTATTTATCGTTTTGCAGGAGCGCGCATAATCCGATAGATTCGCAGGTTATCAGGCACGATCAAGACTTTTTTGTGATTGAGGGCGACTATACCACGGAAAACGGAGAGCCGGAAGTGGTGTACTGCGGAATGAAACGAGGCACGAAAAAGCATTTCAAACGGAATAAAAAGGAATACAAACGGTTGTCGGAACACATCGGGCTGATACCGATTGTGGTTGTTTCACCGGCTGACACGCTGCTCATCGAGGGCGGAAGCGAGGAGCGCCGCAAGCTGATGGATATGGTGATATCGCAATACGATCACGGATACATAGAGGCACTGAACCGTTATGGTAAGGCTTTGCAACAGCGGAATTCGCTCCTCAAGATGGAACCTGCGCCCGACCCGGAGATGCTTTCGATATGGGAAGAGGTGATGGCGGCGGAAGGCGAGACCATCTATGCCAAACGAGATGCGTTTGTGCGTGAGCTTGTTCCCGTGTTTCAGGATTATTACGGCACCATATCTTCCAATAAAGAAGAAGTGGGATTGAAATACATATCACACTGCCAGCGCGGACCTTTGCTTGATGTTATACGCCGCGACAGACACAAAGATCTTGCCGTGGGCTACTCCCTGCACGGCGTTCACCGCGACGATCTGGAGTTTTCGCTCGGCGGTCATCAGATGAAACGCGAGGGAAGCCAAGGGCAGAACAAGACTTTTGTCATAGCATTGAAGCTCGCTCAATTTGAATTTCTGAAACGAACGAGTTCAAAGACCACTCCGCTTTTATTGTTAGACGACATATTCGACAAGCTCGATGCCGGGCGCGTTGAGCAGATTGTGCGGCTTGTGGCAGGCAAAGAGTTCGGTCAGATATTCATAACAGACACCAACCGCGATCATCTCGAGAGTATTCTCAGCGACAATTCGTTCGACTATAAGATTTTCTTTGTGGACAACGGGGAAATCGTCGAGCGTGACAAATAATCGTATCGGTACACATATTATATATAAAGGTAAGGATGTTTAAAAGAGAAGTCAAGTCTATCAAATCGCTGATAATGCAGAACCTGCGTGCACAAGGGCTTGAAACGCCGTTGCTCCAGAAGCGTATTATGGATGCGTGGCCGCTTATAGCGGGTCCGGTGGTGGAGCGTTACACGCGGGGAACGAGCATAAGTAACCAGACCATGTACGTGCATATCACCAATCCTGCGCTCCGTGCCGACCTGAGCATGAGGCGTCAGGAACTGGTAAGACTGCTTAACAACTACGTGGGAAGCAATATCATTGTCGATATACGGTTTAACTGATTATCCGAAAGGAACTGTTTCTGCTGCTGCCTAAGTTGTTAACAGATAACCTCATCCACCGGGATGTCCGTAGGCTCTACGGGTATCGTGTTCAAATACTGAAACGGAAAGCACACACCTATTTTATATTTATCCTTTATCGCGGGCAGAAAACGGTCATAATATCCTTTTCCTCGGCCGAGACGATTGCCGCTTTTGTCGAATGCCATGCCCGGTATCACAGCCAGATCAATATCGGAATAGTCGGTGAAAAGACGCCCGACGGGTTCCATTATTCCGTATGCCCCGACGCGCAAATCGCCCGGACCGGTGTAAACACGCAGTTCCATGGTGCCTTCTCCCGTCACTTTCGGCAGCAAAACGAGCTTGTCCCGTATCTCGTTCAACAGCAATCTGGTGTCTACTTCATCGGTCAACGAGTGGTAAAGCATCACCGTGCGGGCCGCGACAAAGCGCGGATGACCCGCCAAACGATTGATAACAGAAAGCGACAGCCTGCGCAAATCGTCTTGTGCAAGCTGCCGCTTTTCGGCTCTTATCCTGTCTCTCAGTTCTTTTTTATCC
Organism: Prevotella sp.; assembly: GCA_017623155.1. Taxonomy (GTDB): domain Bacteria; phylum Bacteroidota; class Bacteroidia; order Bacteroidales; family Bacteroidaceae; genus Prevotella. Next base: position 2,164 of record JAGAPR010000034.1, read on the forward strand.
ACTTTCAAGCATTATTTTATTTATTTAGTCAGAGGCATATATGCCGCATAACTTCTTTTATTGCCGTAACGGGCATTAGACATCACGACTGCCGTCTTGTCGCCTTTTCTGCCTTTTTTCATTTCAACGGGCTTCTTTGGAAATGACTTTCCCGCCCGGAACACATCGAAAGCCTTTTCTATTGCCGGGTCGTCCATGTTGAGACATTTGGTCCACTCCTCCTCGTCAAGCATGCTGTATATTATCCGGCTGACGATGAAACGTTCGAGTAGCTTGTGCGACTTGCGTATCATGAGGTTGCGACGACGCAATCCCTTGCGGTCGGCATATACGACGAAACGTTCAACAATGTTCTGTTTGTTGAGATAATCGTGCAGCGATTTCATGTCGGTATACTCGTTCAGCTTTGCCCGGTTACTGTCCGTATAGTCGTAAGCGAACTGCAATATCAGACCCGTCATGGCCGCTTCCTTGTAGTAGGAAGTTACTCCGAGCGTATCTTCGGGCACGAATATGTCGGGAGTTATTCCTCCGCCGCCATAGACGGGCCGTCCGATACTCGTGTGGAAAACCGGTCCCTCGTGCTTGATGCTGTCTTGCGAGAAATACTCGCCGTGCTGATAGCGTGTCATGAGGTCATCTTCATAATTCTTGTCGGCTCCCGATGTATACGGCTTCTGTATGCAACGCCCCGACGGAGTGTAGTAACGGGCGATTGTAAGTCTTATCATAGAGCCGTCGTTGAATGCCATCGGCTGCTGCACGAGTCCTTTTCCGAACGAGCGCCGGCCTATAATCGTGCCCCGGTCATTGTCCTGTATGGCTCCGGCGAATATCTCCGATGCCGATGCCGAGCCTTCGTCGATAAGCACCACGAGCGGTATCGTCTGATAACTGCCGCGCCCGTCGCTGCGATATTCCTGCCGCGGAGATTTCCTGCCCTGCGTATATACGATGAGACGGTCTTTCGGCAAGAACTCGTTCACCATCTGTATCACCGCCATCATGTATCCTCCCACGTTGCCGCGCAGGTCGATTACAAGATTTTGCAGGTCTTCCTGCGACAGTTTGGCAAGCGATATGAGCAGCTCGGGGTATGTATTCTCGCCAAAGCTCTTCACCTTTATATATCCCGTGTTGTCGTTTATCATGTACGTGGCACTGATGCTTCGCTGCGGGATATCGTCTCTCGTGACGGTGACAAACCGCACTTTCTTCTCGCCGTATCCCAGCAATCCGAGCTTCACTTTGGTGCCTTTCGCACCTTTAAGCCGCCTCATGGCCTCCTCGTTGGTGACAACTTTTCCCACAAAAGGCTTTCCGTCGACAGATACAATCTTGTCGCCGGCCTTCACCCCGGCCCTGTCCGCCGGTCCGGCATTGACAACATTCTGCACCCTTATGGTGTCCTCGCGTATCGTAAACTCTATTCCCACTCCCGAGAACGAGCCCCGCAAGTCGTCATTGGCGGCCTGCACGTCTTTCGCTCCGATGTACACCGAGTGCGGATCGAGCTCGGCGAGGATTTGTGGCATGGCATCTTCCACAAGTTTATTGATGTCAACAGTGTCCACATACTGGTCGTCCACGATATGCAACAGGTTGTTTATCTTGTTGCCGCCTGTATTGATGATGCTTAATCTGTTTCCCGTGAAGTGGCTTGTATAGAACGTTCCTATCACGATACCCACCACAACACACGCCGCCATGACAAGTGGCATGAGACGGTTTGACTTGTTTTTGTTCATTTATTCTTCCGGATTTAGGTATATCACTTCTATTCCAGCCTTGCGAAGCAGGTTTATCCCGTCTTCCAGACGGTAATGCTCGCCGTAGACAACCCGCTTTATGCCGGCCTGTATTATAAGTTTCGAACATTCGATACATGGCGAAGCCGTGACGTAGAGCGTTGCCCCGTCGCTGTTGTTAGAACTGCGTGCGAGCTTTGTTATGGCGTTTGCCTCGGCATGCAATACGTATGGGAACGTGACATTGGCACTGTCTTCGCACACATTCTCAAACCCGCTCGGCGTGCCGTTGTAGCCGTCGCTGATTATCATCTTGTCCTTAACGACAAGTGCTCCCACCTGCCTGCGCCTGCAATAACTGTTCTCCGCCCAGATGCGTGCCATGCGCAGATAGCGCAGGTCGAGCTTTCGCTGTTTCTCGTCTGTCGCCGTATTCATCGCCTTTCTATTTGTTTTTCTTGATTTTCTTAATCCCGTTTCGCCTCAACAGCGCGTCTATCGTGGGTTCGCTGCCTCTGAAACGCTTGTAGAGAGTCATCGGATGCTCCGTGCCGCCGCGCGACAGTATGTTGTCGCGGAAGCTCTGTGCCGTGGCACGGTCGAATATTCCGCGACGCTTGAACACGCTGAACGCATCGGCATCGAGCACTTCCGCCCACTTGTAGCTGTAATATCCGGCGGCATATCCGCCCGCCATGATGTGACTGAACTGCACCGTCATGCAGGTATCGGACAACTGTTCGGTGACGATTGCCTTTGCCCACGCCTTTTTCTCAAACGTCATTATGTCGTCGTCGAACGGTTCTTTCTTTGTGTAATATGCCATGTCGAGCAACCCGAAGCTCACTTGCCGCATGCAAGCGTATGCCGCCATGAAGTTGCGACTCTTCACAATGCGGCTTATCAGGTCGTCGGGGAGAGGCTCTCCCGTCTGATAATGGAACGCGAATGTGCGCAAAAAGTCTTTCTCGACGGAGTAATTCTCCATGAATTGCGACGGAAGCTCCACGAAATCCCACCACACATTGGTGCCGCTGAGACTCTCGAAACGCGTATTGGCAAACATGCCGTGCAGCGAATGGCCGAATTCGTGAAGGAAAGTCTCCACCTCTCCGAGTGTGAGCAGCGCCGGTTTTTCGTCGGTGGGCTTTGTAAGGTTCATCACAACGCTGACATGCGGGCGCACGTTTTCGCCTTTACGGTCGATATACTGCCCCTGATACTCGGTCATCCACGCTCCGCCCTGCTTCCCGTTGCGGGGATGGAAGTCGGCATAGAACACCGCGAGATAAGAGCCGTCGGCATCGAACACTTCGTAGGCTTTCACGTCGGGATGATACACCGGTATGTCTTTATTCTCTCTGAATGTTATTCCATACAGTCTGTTTGCGAGTCCGAACACTCCGTCTATCACTTTCGACAGTTCGAAATAGGGGCGCAGCATCTCCGCATCAAGATTGTATTTGCTCAGCTGCAACTTATGCGAATAGTGGCTGAAATCCCACGGGCGCATCACGAAATCGCGTCCTTCGAGCTTACGCGCCATGCGCTCTATGTCGCCAACCTCTTTCAATGCCGCCGGCTTATAGGCCTCGGTGAGGTCATCGAGCAGCCGGTATACGTTTCGCGTATTCGTGGCCATGCGGTGTTTAAGCACGTAGTCGGCGTATGTCTTGTAGCCGAGGAGTTGGGCTATCTCGCGTCTGAGGTTAACAATCCGTTTGCACACTTCTATATTATTCTCCGCGTTGTCTTTCGTGCACACGGTGTTTTTCGCCATATACAGCCGGCGGCGCAACTCCCTGTTTGTGGAATATGTCATGAACGGGCCGTAGCTCGGATGATCAAGCGTGATTATCCACCCGTCAAGACCGCGCTCACGGGCAGCCACGGCGGCCGCTTCGCGCGCGGTGTCGGGCAGGCCGTCGAGTTCTTTCTCGTCGGTGATGTGCAGCGTGAAGGCTTTTTCTTCTTTCAGCAGGTTTTGCGAGAACCGCAGCGACAGCATCCCCGCTTCCTCGGTTAGTTTGCGCAGGCGTTCCTTGCCGGCTTCATCGAGCAACGCTCCGCTGCGTGCGAAACCGTCGTAGCAGTCGTCGAGCAACCGTTTTTCTTCCGGAGTGAGCTTGCGATGATGGCGCTTCACGGCCTTTATGCGCTCGAAAAGCCGCGGATTGAGGCGCACGTCGTTGGCATGCTGCGTGAGAATGGGCTGCATTTTCTGCGCCAAGGCATCCATCTCATCGTTTGTCTCGGCACTGAGCATATTGAAAAACACGGTGGATACGCGAGAGAGCAGGTCGTAATATCCCTCGCCATGCTCGTCGTCTTTGTTTATTATCGTATTATCGAACGTCGGCTTCGCTGGATTGTTTATCGTTTTTTCTATCTGCTCGTTGTCGCGGCGTATGCCTTCCATGAACGCTTCCTCATAGTCTTCGAGTCTGATACGGTCGAAAGGCACAGTGTCGTGCGGCGTGCCGTATGGTTCGAAAAAAGGATTTACGCGTGTTGTGCTATCTGTCTTGATATCATCCATGTCTGTCTGTTTATTTGGAATGCAAAGTTACACAAAATATCATTCACACATTAATATAAAGTAAAAAATAACGTTAATTGCCGCGCGGCAAACCGAAATATCGCCGCCAAAAACGGCCGGCAGTAAGTAGTCACGAGAGTTTAATGAATAATACCGGTTAACAGTTCAACTTCGGAATTAACTAAAAATATGTAAACGAAAAGTAAAAAGTCGATACAAAACATTTTCGCGAAGTAGGTTTTGTTAACTTAAAATATTTAACTTAAAAGGCGGTTATTTAATGTTCGTAAACAATCGCATGTCGGCTTTTTCTCCTTTTCGCACATTTTCGCCTTGCAATAAGGCCGTAATTGCATTGCATTTACGGCCTGACGGGCGTCCAATTAGGCCGTAATTGGAATGCAATTACGGCCTAATTGGAAAACAAGACGGTTTTTGGAACAATGAAAAACGATAAAAATCGCCATAAACAGCTTATACACAAATATTTACGCAAAGCGCTCCATAATTCGCGTATTTGCGAGCTCGAAACTTTTTTTTCAGAAAAACGCATTCTCAGCGACGTTAACATAATAAGTTTTGACACTTTATTTATGCTTATTTAACCAAAAAGCGTATCAGATGTTAAACGTCAAATTTCGGATGTCACAAAAAAACTATATCACTTATCACAGTTTTATCGGATTATTTGTATATCTTTGCATCCGTCATGAGACACAATATTTTTATATAACAAACTTTATATTTCATACAGACATGAAAAAAATCATCATCGCAATAATGGCGGTTGTAATGGCTCTGCCGGCCTGTGCGCAATACGACATGTATAGAGAACAAGGCAACGGATACCAGAGTTTCAAGGAAAGATATAATCTTTACTACGGTCTGCGACTCGGTTTGGCCGTGAGTTCGGTGCACTCCGACGACCCTACACTCGACGGCGGGGGCAATCAGGCCGGACTGAACCTCGGTGGTGTGATTGGCGTCAACCTTTCTCCCACTACACCCATATCGCTCGAGACCGGACTGTTCTATACCGAAAAGGGCGGAAAAGGTGTTATCGACGGGGTTAAATTCACGTTCGACCTGAACTATTTGGAAATTCCCATCACGGCAAAATACAGATATGAGTTGAACGAAGATTTCTCCATTCAACCGTTCTTCGGCGGATACTTCGCGTTCGGTGTTGGCGGAAAGGTTAAGAACTACAAGGAAAGAGAAAGCTGTTCGTCGTTTTCCGACGACTATTTCAAGCGGTTTGACGGCGGTCTGCGCATAGGATGCGGTGCCGAATACAGCATGATTTATGCCGAAGCGGCCTACGAATTCGGTCTGTCTAACATCTGTCACAGCGACTTTGATTCATCAAGAAACGGATGCTTCTACATCAACTGCGGCATTAATTTTTAGTTTTTTCTTAGGAGTTTTTTTAGAGGAGTAAAAGGAGTTAAGGAAGTTATCGCAGGCTGTGCCTGCTTGGAGTTAAAGACAAATGCTTTAAGTAATGAACCGGCAATGTTCACGACTTAAAGCATTTGTCTTTAACTCCCCGCTCGCTTTCGAGCGGATAACTCCCTTAACTCTTTTTACTCCTCTAAAAAAACTCCTAAGAAAAACTCCTAAAACAAATCATTTCAGCTTCGGTTTCAACTCATCGGGAGAGTCGTTCGTGAACATGTTCACGGCCGGAGCGTCTTTCTCAAAAAGGTTTGTTATCGTATGAGGGGCAAGTGTGATCGACGGATTGAAGTCGTCGCCGCTCACATATTCTATTATCGCCTTACGCATCTGGCGGGCAACCACGCGACGGTCGAGGTCACTGTCAATGTCCATCGTCGTCATGAACAGCTTACCTTTCAATACGTTTGCCTCGACAATCATTCCTATTTTGCGACTTATGTGCCACGTATCTATCGGCTGGACAGGGGGCTGATAAGCAGCGGGGAATTCCCTAAGGTTCATCACCTGTGCCTTGTTGAGCAACTCCCACCAGTTCAAATTACTCCAATCATCGGTCGGAAAACCGCGGAAAAGCGGATGCCCTGTGTCAATATATGCACCGGTGGTGTGCGGCGGACGCATCTTAAACCAACTCGTATTCCAGAAAACGGGAAGATATGTCTGCTTTATGTCGCTGCCCATACGCACCTTTCCGGCAGCCGTAATGAGCACACGACCGCCACGCCCGAGCACTTTCAACGCCTCGGCATCGAGCGTATCGGTGATATGTATGCCCTCGGCAGACGGCATTTCCATGGATTTCGGATATACCCAGAAGTCCCATTTGTTCTCCGTTTGTGGAGCGTTGGCCGATGTCAGGGACACCGTGAGCGTCAGTTTCTTGGGTTCGTCGATGCCGTCAAGGGCGAATATAACATCGCACAAGGTGTTGTTCTTGCCCGTTTCAAAGTCTTTCCCCTGTGTCTTTCCCGTGCCGAGGACCCGTCCCTCACACGAAACAGTATACACGGCGGCAGCATCCCGCAATGTTTCTTTGTATGCGTTATACAACTCAACGGGCACTCTCAGTGTCTCGTCGTTGGTATAAACAAATTTAGGGAAGCGCGCAAAAGGCACTATCGGCGAACAGAAACGATGCCAATCGGCAGCCGTGCAGTAGCCTTTCTCGCGCCAGAATACATTGAGAACGCCCACAAGAGCAGTGCCCTGACCACTGTAATCGTTCAATCCCAGCAGCTGAAAACCGGCATAATCCTTTGTCCGCAGATTGCGTTCAATCTCATATTTATAAGCAAGAGTCTGTAGTTTGCCGCTCGCCATGAGGAATTTGTCGGCCTGCGAGGCCATTCCGTTATCGCGAAGCAGGTCTCGGAATATCTCGAAATTGCCTGCCTTGTACGCTCCGGTGTACTGATTGACCTCTTTTAAGTCGGGAAATGCACACCATTGCCCTTGTTCATGAGCCAATATCGGCGTTGTGTTGACATCATCGGGAGACTTCGGCTTGAAGTTGCGCGGGCGCAATATCTGGTCGTAATAATCGTCGGTCGACTGCGGAGCATGCCTGTCCCAGTCGAGTCCGCGCGCTCCTCCTTTCACATGATACTCGCTCTTGGGGTCCCAAGCCCATCCTCCGCCCACCGACGCACCGCAATATACGCGGCGTTTATCGCCCGTCTGCTTCCAGTAATCCACAAAGTCGCCCACCCAGCGCACCCAGTCGCCGGCCGGTTCGTTGCCCGCCGCGAGCATGCAGAACGACGGATGATTGCCATAAACCTTTACCATGCGCTGTGTTTCTTCAAGCAAATAGCGGTCGATGGACATCTTTCTGCCGAGCCGCACGCCGTGATTTGGCCATGAGGGACCCTCGGGTTGCAGATAAAAGCCCACCTTATCGGCTGCCGAGAATGCCGCTTCGGGCGGACAATAAGAGTGAAAACGCATCATGTTAAGACCGTATTCCTTGCATTTACGGAATATCTTTATCCACGACTCTTCATCGGTGGGAGGATAACCCGTCAGCGGGAAGCAACAGTTGCCAACCGTTCCACGCAGCCATATAGGGTTGCCATTAAGATAAAACTGCCTGCCACGGATGGCTATCTCGCTCATTCCGAACGTCACGCGACGCACATCGTCGCCTATTGCGACGGTAATCTCATACAAATTCGGCTCAAACTCGCTCCACAATTTCACGTCGTCGCCCATGTCAAGCACCACCGATGCCGTGTCGCCGGAGACCTTTTGTACGGCAATAATACCACTGTCGGGTGACGATACGCCCGATGTTATCAACCGCGGGCGACCGAACGACACTTTACCGCGGCCTTTGTCGCCTGCCGTTCGCACCGAAACACGAATACGTTTGTTGCCCACATCGGGATAAACCTGCACGTCTTCGAGGTAAACGCGGGGCACACTGCGCAGCTCTATCCTGCCCGTTACACCGTTCCAGCAGCCTTGTGTCTGGTCGGTAACGCTGTGAGAGTCTTGCCCCACGCACACATTCTCGATGCCGTTGTATATCCGTATGGCTATGTCATTGGCCTGTCCGGGCTTCACAAACGGCGTTATGTCAAACTCATGGGGCACACTCAGCGACGAGTCGCGCCCCGCAATGCTGCCGTTTACGTATACCGTCGTCTCGATGTGCGGGCGTTCGAGATACAAAATAACACGCCTCTTGCGCCATGTCTTGGGCACATCCACACGCTTCATGTACCACGCCGTGCCTACATAATGCTTGCCGGGAGTGAGGAAGAACGGAAATTTCATTTTCCCGGCGACACGGTATTTCTCCATGTAGGGATTGAAAAAGAACGACGAGTCATAAAGACTGCTAACCCAACGGGTGTTCACCGTCACTTCATCGCCTTTGCCATTGGTGAGCATCGACCCGGGCAATGTTATCTTGTCGTTATATTCCGGCTTGTCACCCATTGCGAAATTCCACTCGCCGGAAAGGTCTATCGTCTGCGCTACTGAGGGCAATCCGATGATAATCAATAATATCAGAAAGTATTTTCTCATTGCTGATGTTTATTGTTTTTTTATGTTTAATGATATGAATAATCACTTTACAAGCCTTGAATTCACGGCACGGGCACAATCTGCACGCCCAAGACTTTCTCTCCCGGCTTGTCTGTTTCTGCCTCACGGGGGAAATAAACCGGCATATTTTCCTGCAAAGGAAGTATCCGGAGCTCCAATTCCGTGCAACCTTCGGGCAAGCGCCAGAGTCCGAAAAGGAATTTACGGCCGTTGTAGAAATTATCGGCAATGAGTTTCCCGCCAGCATAGAGACGCGCAACATCACCCCGATAGTCTATTTCAAGCATGCGATGGAACTTGCTTACAGCCTCTTGCGGCACCGTAATACGGTATACCGCGGCGGCATCGAAGTCGGCATCGACAGGCTCTTCGGCCACTTTCTGCACGCCGATGCTTATCTTGCGTGCCGGAACCGCGGCCTCCTTCACCTTGGTACATGTGGCATTCAATCCTATATCTTCATGGACTGTTCCTTCATAAAACAGCCGCGAAGCCTCGTCGCCCGCCAACAAATAGATATTCTTATATATCGGTTTGGCCTGTCCCCGCGCCTTGACGTTCTTCAAAACCTTGCCGTCTACGGCTATCTCTACAGGCACACCGGCAATCTGTTCCATGTATATTTTGCCGTCGCGACGCGCTATCAGTTGCGCGGTGGCATAGCGTATGCCGTCTACATTTACGGGAAATATGCACATCGTACCGGCCGGAATGGTGACAGGTCGCGACGGAAACTTCACTCCGCAAACGTCGAACGTCACGTTTTTCTTTGCCGAAAGGTTTTGCAGACGCTCATAATTGTTTACGAACACGAAGCCGCTGCCATCCTTGGAACGGTAAGACCATCGCAGGAAAGAGTCGTCGCCTTTCTTTATATCTTGCGGACACGGGAACGAAGCCGTCATCGGTGCGAGCATGTCGCCGTAGTCTTTCATGAACAGATGCAGCTTGCGCAGAGTGAAATAATGCGGATTTGCCTGTCCGAACTCGCCGAGCGGAGCCTGAAAATCGTATGTTTTCACCGGCAGGTCATTATAGTTTGTGCCCGGAGTACGTTGCGTCTCGTTAAGGTATGTGATGCCTTCGGGGTTGGTTCCGCCATGATACATGTAGTAGCCGAGCAGGTTACTGCCGCTTCCGAGCTTTACAATCGCGAGCGAATAGGCATCTTCGGGATATATGTACGGACGGCGGTGATAGGCCGTCATCATTCCGCCTCCGAGTTCACAGGTGAAATACGGATACCTGTCATCGCCCTTGTCGAGTTTCTCTTTCTGCTCGCCGAGTTGCTCAGTGGCTATCGCCGTGCTGCTGCGGAACGCCTTGAAATTGAATGCCTTGTAGTAATTCCCGGCTGTTTCGGCCGTGGAACGCTCCCAAAAGCCGTCGGCATAATCGCCATACAGTGGCAGCATCTCGCCGAAAGGAACGGGCGTGCGAAGTTCGGGCCAGCCGGTACGGGTGTAGAACGGCAGGTCGAAACCGATACCGAGGGCTATCTTTTTGAGTGCCATAAGGTAGCTGCCGCGCCCGCGATACTCGTTGTCAAACTGTGCCGCGATTACCGGACCGCCGTCTTTCCATTGCAATCCCTGCACCTGAGTGAATATCTGGCGATACAAGCGCTCGGCATGTCGCATGAAAACGGCATTCTCCTCACGCATCTTACATCCCTTGGCAAACATCCAGTCGGGTATTCCGCCATTGCGCACCTCACCGTGACAGAACGGACCGAGACGCAAGACAACAGGCATTTCCTCTTTTTTGCACACTTCAAGAAAACGCCGCAAGTCTCTGCATCCGCTCCAATCAAACACTCCCTCACGCTCTTCCACGTGATTCCAGAACACGTATGCCGCAATGATTGTGACACCGCCGGCTTTTATCCGGCGCACTTCTCTCTCCCATTCATCGGCCGGTATGCGCGAATAGTGCACCTCACCCATCACCGGTACCACCCTTTTGCCATCCACAATGAGGCTGTGCTCATCCCAAGTGACAGTAGGAACCTGAGCCCGCAGTCCCATAAAACAGAACAGACAGGCAAAAAATAAAACAAAACGCTGCTTCATTTATCAATTTATTATATTATATATCAATTTGTTTTTATCCGCTATTTATCTTTTCTTATCGCCTTGCTCACCTGCTCGGCAATCTGCCCGTGCCCCTTTATTGTGGGGTGACCGCTCTTTTTGTCGATACCTTTCAGCTCTATACACGGTACACCTTCATGCTCGCAAATGGCCTCTGCAGACGATGAAATATCGTCTCTCAGCCCGTCGTTAAGCAGAAAGTAGATCTCCGTATTGGGATAACGGTCTTTGATATACGCCAGCATATAGGCCATCGCAGGGCGAAACGTGTATAAATCGGCCTCGGAGATGCCCTCATACTTATATTCTCCCACGGGAACACCGGCCCAACTGTCGTTTGTTCCGCCAAATATAAAAATGATATCGGGGCATCCGAGATTATCCATTCTCGCTATAAACGAGCGGTCGCGATAGTCACTTCCATGATAACCGCGAAAGCTAATGGTAGAGCCTGAGAATGAATTGTTCACGCAAAGCCGCCACCCGTTGTTCCTAACCACCTTGTGCCACCACGTCTGCCGCACACTGCTCACATCGGTGTTCTTATAATCCGGCGCGGCATGATACCACGTATAGTTTGCCCGCGGGGTTATAAATCCCTCGAAAGTGGAATAAGAATCTCCGAGCACCGACACGCTCTTTGTCTGCGCCTGCATGCCGAGGCAAACAAACACGAGGATTGTTACTGTCGACATGCGCAGTGCTGCCATGCGGAGAAGAGAACGATGGAAACTCCCGTCTCGGAGAATTACTGTGAATAATGAAAACATTTTCATATACATATTGATTTTATTTAGGTATAGTTATTACTTTGCCATGCCGGGGAAGGACGTGCCATGCAAGCGGCTACAAAGGTAATAATATATAGTTTAATTGACAAAAAACCAAGGATGTATCATAGAACCTCCGTCACACTATCAGCGAGCGCAACGCCGCAGCCCCCTGATGGTTGATGTCGGCGTCAGTGAGTTCGTCGAGATAACGCTGCGAGCGCTCCGTGTCGCCCAAACCGCGATAACCGAGGGCCAGCATGTAGAGGCAGTGGATGCGGTTGCGGGCGTCGAGCGAATCCTCCCAGATGAGCAGGTCGGGCAGCGAGACGGCAAAATAGTCCATCACCTGCGGTTCGAAGATATGGTTGCGGCCGTAGTTGACGAGGCGGTTGAAACGGCCGTTGGCCTCGTCGCGGCGTCCGAGACGGATGAGGGCGAGACCCTGATAGAATATCTTGTCGGGCTTGGCATCGTTATAGTACATCGCGGCGGCGGGCTCCTGCGGGCCTTCCGTGGCCAGCGTCCACCAGCGGCGGGCCTCCTCTTCTTCACCCTGATCGCTCATGGCACAGCCCAACAGATAGTGGAAGTCGTTCTCCTGAGCACCGTGCAACTTGCCCTCGCCCAGATGGTGAGGATATTCGAGACACTCCTTGAGCAGTTTCTCGGCGCGTGCGGCGTTGCCGGCTGTCAGCGCCTGCTTGGCCAGCTCCACGCGACACGTCTGATATTGCGCCGAGACCTTGCCTTCGCCGCCCTCCCACGGATGGAAGACAAGACCGTCAATCAGCTCCATCGCCTCCTCGTAGCGGCCCAGCTGGTTGAGCAGCGTGACCTGTTCGAGCACGAGGTCGTCACGTCCGGCGACAATGTCGGCATTCTCTTCGAGCAGCGCGAGACGCTCCTTGTGCGGCCGTTGCATGCGGCGGTAGAGCTGGTCGAGCTCCATGAGGATGCGCGCATCGGTGGTGTCGAGCCTGAAAGCGCGCTCCATGTAGTCCACGGCGGTCGCCTTGCGGTCGAGCTTGTTGAAATAGGCGAGGGCGAGGTTGCGCCATACCGTAGGGAACTGCGGGTCGAGTCCGGCCGCGCGTTCCCATGCCTTGATGGCCACGTCATACTGACGGCGGTCGTAGTAGAGGCATCCGAGATAGTAGTATGCGCGTGCGCCGCTGGGATTTTCCTTTGTCGCAGCCGTCAGGGCTACCACAGCCTCGGGCCGGTTGGGGAAGCAATAGTCCGACGGAGCGGCCTCGGCCTCAGCCCATCGGCCCATATAATAATATGTCATGGGCGACACGGCTCCTTCTTCCTCAGCCATCCGCCATATCGCACAGGCCTCCTCGCGGCGTCCGGCAGCCATATAGTCGAGCGCAACCTCGTCGTAGTTGTGGGACGAGCGGCGGAGCATGGTGCGCATCGTGGCCAGCTCGGCGTCGTCGCCCGTGGCCATCCAGCGCTCGTAGCGGCAGACATAGTTGAAGCGGTCGAACGCCAGCGACTCGTCGATGAAGCGCAGACGCTCCTCCACCGCATAGCCGGCAAGGCGCATGATGACAGCCCGCAGCGCGCGGCACTTATGATTGTGCCAGTTGGCGGTCAGGCAGCGGTCTGTCTCGTCCAGCGCGTCGGCCAGCCGACCCTGCGCCAGCGAGATCTGAGCGGCCTCGAAATAGCCCGCGTCGGCCCACGCCTTGTTCCACGTCGACTTCCAGAAACGCTCGTAAGCCTCATCGAGCCGGCCCTGATACTTGAGCGCGAGACCGAGGTTGTATATCGGTTCGCCGTCGTAGGGATTGGGATTGCGGCGCGTTATGACGGCCACGGCGCGGCGCAGGTATTCCTCGGCGAGGTCGAAACGGCCGCGGCGCAGATACCACAGTCCCATCGCATTGCAACAGCGGTAGTCCGCCGGGTCGCGGCGCAGTGCCTCCTCATAGTAGTCCGTCGGGCTGTATGTGGCGTGGCGGTACTGCTCGAGATGCAGTCCGGTGAGATAGAGCTGCTCCGTTGTCTTCACGTCCTGCGGCAGCTGCGCGGCCTCGGCTGCGGGCGGAATGGGACGGATGTCGTCGGGCTCAGAACGCCAGACGAGTGGTGAGTGGTGAGTGGTGAGTGGTGAATTGGCTGCCGCCGGGGTATTGGATTCTTCCCGCTTCACTCTTCGCGCTTCACTTACCAAGGCTTCGAGGTCGTCAAAACGCGCGCCGCCCGTGGCAACTGTTTCGTCGTAGATAATCTCGGGCGAGAGGTCGAGAGTATTGTCATAGAAGACCGTTCCGTCTACGGTGGAGCGCAGGACGATGCGTGTGCGCTTGCGCGAGGTGGCCATGAGGCGGATGCGCACGCTGTCGGCAGCGGCCGGTTCGACGTTGAGGATGTAGTCGCGCGAGGCCTGTTTGACCATGCCCAGCTCGCGATAGGGCATGAAATACTGCGTAAAGCGCTTCTCCTCGTAGGGCATCAGCCACGTGAAGTCGGGCTGGTTCTCGGTATATACGCCCGCCATCAGCTCGATGTAAGGCCCGTCGGCGTCGGTCAGGTTGCGGTCCCAGGCGCGGCCGAAGTCGCCGTTGCCCCACGTCCACTGCTTCTTGCCGGGCGACAGATGGCGGCTGGCCACGTGGAGCATGCCCGCGCGGGTGTCGTTCTCATAGCCGCCCTCGAAGTCATAACGGGAGTTGACGCCCATATATGACGTCGGCACCTTGATGTTGCGGTAGTTCGATATGTCCACTCCGGCCGAATAGTCCATCTTATAGTATGTGCCCGTGGCGATGGGGAAGCTCGACACGGCACGCTTTCCGTGGTCGAAGACGGCGTTGATGTCGGGCGGGAAGACGCTCTGATAGTCGTCGTTGACGGCCACGGCGGGGTTGGCCCACCATAGGAACGTCTGCGGCATGTCGGTGCGGTTGTAGAGCACGCCGCGTATCTCAAAATAGGCGCAGCCCGGGCGCAGCGTAAATCCGGCCATGCCCTTCTGGTGTGTCATGCGCTCCATCTCGTTGACCCACACCGTCACGGAGCCGTCGGCATGCTCCTCTATCGACGAGTCGACGGGCAGATAGGTCGACGGACGGTGATGCTGCGGCCAGTTGAACTCGATGCCGCCGCTGATCCACGGTCCGGTCAGACCGACCAAGGCGGGCTTGATAACGTGGTTGTAGTAGACGAAATGGCGCTGGCGGATCTTGTCGTATGCCATCTGCACGCGCCCGCCCAGCTCGGGAAGTATCATCACCTTGATATATTCGTTCTCGATGTACACCGCGTGATACTCCACGTCGGTCTTCCCGTCACTGATGCTCTCTATCACGGGATACGGATATACCGCCCCGCTCGAACCCTGATACACTCTCTTCTCAAGGAATATCGGATTCTTCTCCGGCTGTCCCACCTCGTATGTGGGGATTACAACCGTCTCTCTCCATGCTTTTACCATATTAATTAATTAACTTCTAAGTTCTAAATTATGAATTATGATTTTGTGGATTGGCTATTACACCTTAATTATATATACACCTTAGCCATTCTTTAAATAATATCACTCCAGCCGTTTCCCCTTTGTCTCCGGCAGCCGTGCCTTGAAGATGGCAAAGCCGGCGAGGCATATCGCGCCGTAGAGCCAGAACGTGCCGCTGCTGCCGAGCGAGGCGTTGAGCGAGGGAAAGGAGAACGTCAGCGTGGTGCAGCCGGTCCAGAGGGCAAACGTACATGTGGCCATGGCCACGCCGCGCACCCGCGTGGGGAATATCTCGGAGAGCAGCACCCACGTCACCGGCCCGAGCGACATGGCATAGCAGGCTATCGCCGCCACTACGATCACCACCATGAAGAAGCCCGTGACGTGCAGATGATAGCATGTGCCGAGGATGAAGTATACCGCTGCCAGCGTACCTGCGCCGAAGAGCATCAGTGAGCGGCGGCCCCAACGGTCGACCGTGTAGATGGCCACGACGGTGAAGATGACGTTGGCCACGCCCGTGATGACGATGTTGAAGAGCACGTCGCCCACGCTGTAGCCGGCTGCGGAGAATATCTCCTGCGCATAGTTGAATATCACGTTCGTGCCGCACCACTGCTGGAACACGGCGATGAAGACGCCGAGCACCAGCACGGAGGCATAGCGGCGTGAGAAGAGCGTGGCTAAGTTTCCGCTCTCCGAAGGCCCGGCCGGTGTGCCGCGCATGGCCTCGGCCTCGCTGCGGGCATATCCTGTCCCGCCGATGTGCGTGAGTGTGGCAAGCGCCTTGTCCTCCTGTGCGTGGACCATCTGCCACCGCGGACTCTCGGGGATGAAGAACGACAGGACGAGGAATGCCGCTGCGGGGAGAGCCTCGGCCCAGAACATCCAGCGCCATCCCGCCTGTCCGTTCCACGACGCGAGTATGTCGGCCTCGGTATAGCCGGCCGGCACCGGCTCGGCCAGCAGCCAGTTGACTATCTGCGCACCGAGTATGCCGAGCACGATGGTCATCTGATTGAGCGAGACGAGCCGTCCGCGGACCCGGGCGGGCGAGATCTCGGCGATATACATCGGCGAGAGTGCCGAGGCTATGCCGATACCGACGCCTCCGATGAAACGCGCTATATTAAATAAGGTGAAGTCGCTCACCGCCCCGGTAGCCACGGCCGACAGTGTGAAGAGCATGGCCGAGATGACGAGCAGAGGCCGGCGCCCGTAGCGGTCGGCCATGCCGCCGGCCACCATAGCGCCCACGAGACAGCCCACGAGGGCCGTCGACATGGCCACACCCTGCATGACGGGGTCCGCAGAGATGCCGAAGAAGACTTCGTAGAAGGGCTTTGCTCCGCCGATGACCACCCAGTCGTAGCCGAAGAGCAGACCGCCCATCGCCGAGACAAGGCAAATGAAAAAGATGAATGTCTTGTTGTAGTTGTCCATAAAAGATTGCGTTTATACCGGTTAGTGTCTGCAAAGATATGCAGAAAGGCTGAGTGGGGAAATAGAAAAACAAGTTGAAAGGATGGATAATCTTACGATTTACTCATCATCAGACAATCGGTAATACCGCAAGATAGCTTTGCTTGCTACCATCTGAGGTCTTGCATGCTATATAGAAGAGATTTCTCTAATAGGTATTACAGAAATCTCTAATGGGTATTACAGCATTCTCTGCCATATAGCATGCAAAACTTCAGATGGTAGCATGCAACTCTTTAGACACCTATTGTTTTTTTATCCCGACGGGGTTTTATAATTCGGGAATTCTATATAAATTTGCAAGCATGAAGCAGAAAGACGGATTCAGCGGCGAGCGTTCCATTGTGCTGCCGCAGATGATTATAGACATGGAGCGCAAAGACCCGCTGGTGTCGAGCCTTTACGTCACCGATATCGGATATTATCCGCATGCCTACGGGCATTTCCGCGAGCGAAAGGAACCCATCGGACAGAACGTGCTGATATACAGCGCCGACGGGGCGGGGTGGTACCGCATCGGCAAGCTGGAGTTTGCCGTCGCCTCCAACCAGTTCTTCATTCTGCCCGCCGGCCAACCCCACGCTTACGGAGCCGACAGCAACAATCCATGGACAATCTATTGGGTGCATTTCACGGGCAGCCACTCCGACATCTACGCCCGCGGGGCAACCTCGCCGCAAGTTGTGCGACCGGGCATACATTCGAGAATAAACTACCGGAACAACATCTTTGAGGAGATTTTCAACACGCTCAACGCCGGTTACAGCCGTGACAGTATGCGCTATGTGTCATCTCTCCTACACTACTATCTGGCTTCGATGCGCTATCTCAGAACGTTCAGGAACGCAGGACAGCGCATCGACGATGACAACGTGGTGGCCGCGGCGATACATTTCATGGAGGAAAACATGGAAAAACGTCTCACGCTTGAGGCCATAGCCGAATACACAGGATATTCGCCGAGCCACTTCTCAGCCATGTTCAAACGGCAGACAGGACGGAGCCCGCTCAACTACCTGAACGGGATGAAGATGGAGGAGGCACGGCGCATGCTCGCCGAAACGCCGATGCGCATCAACCAGATATGCCACAAGGTGGGCATCGACGACTGCTATTATTTCTCGCGCCTCTTCAGCCGCACCACGGGTATGTCGCCAAAGGAATACCGAAAGGGAATGAAAACAGACGAGTAGTCATCCTGTTGACTGCTATCAGGGTCTGGAAACACCGTACACATAACGTGAAACGGCACGAATCACGACACCAAAGCGCACGGAAACGTGAAGAAACATTAACAAATGCTTTGTTGTACGAAATAATAATCGTACCTTTGCGCCCTGTTTTTCAGAACAACGAATTTATTATTAGTCAGATGAAAGCATTTGCATTTAAACCGAAGTTGGTTTCAACTTTGAAAAATTACAACCGTAAAACCTTTATGGCCGACCTCATGGCCGGCATCATCGTGGGCATAGTGGCACTGCCACTGGCCATCGCTTTCGGTATCGCCTCGGGCGTAACGCCCGAGAAGGGTATCATCACGGCCATCGTTGCCGGACTCATCGTCTCCGTGTTCGGAGGAAGCCGCGTGCAGATAGGCGGACCCACGGGAGCGTTCATAATCATCATTTACGGTATTATACAACAGTATGGCATGGAGGGTTTGGCCGTGGCCACGTTCATGGCGGGAGCGTTTCTCGTACTGTTCGGCATGCTGCGCCTCGGCACCATAATCAAGTACATTCCCTACCCCATCATCGTGGGCTTCACAAGCGGTATCGCCGTGACCATCTTCACCACGCAGATAAAAGACTTGCTCGGCCTGACGATGGACAGCGTGCCGGCAGATTTCATCGAGAAATGGATTGCTTACGGGCGGAATATAGCGACCATCGACCCGTGGAGCGCGGCAATAGGAATACTGAGCGTGGCCGTGATAGCCGTAACTCCGAAGTTCAGCAAGAAAATTCCCGGCTCGCTCATAGCCATCATAATAATGACTGTGGCCGCTTTGATGCTGAAAAACATGGCTGGTGTGACCACCATAGAAACCATCGGCGACCGCTTTTCGATAAGCAGCACGCTGCCGGAACTAAGCATGCCGCAGATGACATGGGAGACAATAAAGAGCCTTGTGTCGCCCGCCATCACCATCGCGATACTCGGTGCGATAGAGTCGTTGCTGTCCGCTACCGTTGCCGACGGTGTTATAGGCGATCATCACGACTCAAACACCGAACTGGTGGCACAGGGTATGGCCAATCTCGCGTCGCCGTTATTCGGCGGAATACCGGCCACAGGAGCCATCGCCCGAACGATGACGAACATAAACAACGGCGGCCGCACACCGATAGCGGGAATAATACACGCCGCGGTGCTGCTGCTGATATTCCTTTTCCTCATGCCGCTGGCACAATATATACCGATGGCATGCCTCGCCGGCGTGCTCGTGGTTGTATCATACGGTATGTGCGGCTGGCGCTCGTTCGCGGCTTTGATGAAAAATCCGAAGAGCGACGTGAGCGTGCTGCTCATCACTTTCTTCCTGACTATCATCTTCGACCTCACGATAGCGATAGAAGTGGGCCTGATAATAGCGTGCCTGCTGTTCATGAAACGTATGTCGGAGACAACGGACGTGAAAGTAATCTTGGATGAGATAGACCCCAACGACGAGGCCGATGTGGACATGGGCAACCTCGAACACCTTACTATTCCGCATGGTGTTGAAGTTTACGAGATTAACGGCCCGTACTTCTTCGGAGCCGGAAACAAGTTTGAGGAAATCATGGCAGCGTTCGGCGACCGTCCGCAAGTGCGGATAATACGAATGCGAAAGGTGCCGTTTGTCGACTCGACCGGTATCCATAACCTCACAAACTTGTGCCTGATGAGCAAGAACGAGGGCATACAGATTGTGCTTTCCGGTGTCAACGACAAGGTACAAAAGGCACTGAGGAAAGCCGGTTTCAACGATATCGTCGGCGAAGAGAACATCTGCGGCCACATAGATCAGGCTCTCGTGCGAGCAGGTGATATTGTGGGCAGAGAATAAAACGTATATTGATAAACAACGGGATGCGCGTCCTGTGGTTCCATCGAAGAAAAGACTTGTGCTCATTGAGGTCTTTTCTCGTGCGGAAACACAGGACGCGCACTATTTCAAACGATATTCAACAACTCTCCGAAATCATCTATCACAAAGTCGGCATTCACGAAATCTTCCCGTTTCCCGTTGCCGTATGTCACGGCACATGTCTTCGTTCCGGCACTGCGCCCCATCTCGATGTCGAACACCGTATCGCCCACCACGAGCGCGTCTTCGGCCGTTCCGCCGACAGCTGCAAGTATCTTGTTCACCATTTCGGGCGCGGGCTTGGCATCGGTCACATCCCATGCCGACACGATATAAGATATATACTCCTCCAGTCCCATGTCGCGCACAAAGGCTGTAAGCGTGTCGCGCCCGCGGCTGCTGGCTATCGTGAGCGTCATTCCCCGGTCGTGCATTTCCTTTAATGTTTCCTTCACGTGCGGAAACAACGGCACGGCACCCGGCACATTGTTTATGTCGAACAGTGCGGCGTATGTTTCCTCGCACTTTCTTCCCGTTTCCTCGTCCATCGGTATAAGTTCCGTGAAAGTACGGCGCAACGGCAAACCAATCATTGCCGCGCACTGTTCGTCGGTTCTTTGCGGCAATCCGAGCTTCGCTATCGTCTGCTGCATTGTTCTGACTATAAGCGAATTGGTATCACCCATAGTGCCGTCGAAATCCAAAATTATCGTTTTCATCTGATTTTTGTTTATGTTTCACTTGTTCTTTATTTGCCTGTCGCCGTCATACTTTCATCTTGCTTTCTCTCTCCTTGACGGCCAATGCCCGACAAATACAGCCCCAAGAAAGTGATGATGCCGTTCATCATCAACAGTTCGTAGCCGAATTTATATCCCAAAATATTTTGAGCCGTCACGTCGATGGCAAAGCAAAGCAACGGCGAAAGCACGGCGATATAAGGTGTCCACGAGTCGTTAACGCTCCTTTTCGTGGCCAGTCCGAAAGCGAAAAGGCCGAGCAA
The DNA here is from genome assembly GCA_017623155.1 of Prevotella sp. Taxonomy (GTDB): domain Bacteria; phylum Bacteroidota; class Bacteroidia; order Bacteroidales; family Bacteroidaceae; genus Prevotella. Next base: position 22,859 of record JAGAPR010000034.1, read on the forward strand.
CGGACCGTAACTGTATGAACATATTATGTATATGGCGTCTATCACGCTCGTGGAATTGACAATCTTAAACATCAGTATGCACAAGACGAAAAGCACACACATCGTTATATGTGTGCGCCGGCGCAGCCGTTCGTCGCCGGGACGACGCATGATATCCACGCAAAAACTCGTGGTGAGAGATGTCAAAGCCGAATCGGCACTGCTGAACGATGCCGCCACCATGCCGATGGTGAACAAGACGACCACCGACACGCCGAGATTTCCCGACGCAGCAAACATCGGCAGAATGTCGTCGGATGCCTCCGGCAACGCCATTCCCCGGCTTTCGGCAAGCATAACGAGAAGAACACCGAGCGACAGAAACATCAGATTGACCGGCACAAAGGCAAAACCATACGTACACATGTCCTTGCGGGCCTCGCGCAAAGTCTTGCACGTGAGGTTTTTCTGCATCATATCCTGATCGAGTCCGGTCATTACCACCACTATGAATATGCCGCTGACAAACTGTTTCCAGAAGTTCTGCTTCGACATCCAGTCGTCAAACACAAATATACGGCTCATTCCGCTCTCCGAGACAGTGGTCACAGCCTCGCCAAGAGTAAGACCGAGGGCATCGGAAACATTGATGAATATGAGCACGAGAGCCGTGAACAGGCATGCTGTCTGGAATGTATCCGTCCACACGAGTGTCTTTATTCCGCCACGATATGTGTATAACCATATCAGCGCGACCATGCAAACGACGGTTACGGCAAACGGAATGCCAACCAAATCGAACACAAAACGTTGCAGAATGACGCAGACCACATAAAACCGCACGGCAGACATGGTCATCTTTGTAACGAGAAAGAACCACGCTCCCGTCTTATAGGCTCTGTCGCCGAGCCTGCTCCCGAGGTAGGTATATATTGTAGTGAGATTATGCCTGTAATACAACGGTAACAGAACAAAAGCCACCGCGAAATAACCGAGTATAAATCCGAGACATGTCTGTATATATGTCATGTCGGTATGCACCACCATGCCGGGCACCGACACGAACGTCACGCCGCTGATTGACGCGCCCACCATGCCGAAAGCCACCATGTACCACGGCGAGCGGCGCCCCGCCCTGTAAAATGTCTCGTTGGTTGCCCCGCGTCCGGTTATCCTGCTCACACCGAGGAGCACAAAAAAATATGCCAATATCGTGATGATGATTATCATGCCGCAAAGTTACTACAATTCGCAGATACGGCAAAGAAAAAAACGTACCGACTGCGATAATCCGCTTTTCTGTTTCATGGAAATCACATAAAATAGAACAAGCATACTAACCGGACATGCGGAGCAACAAAATATTCGTGTCGACACGAATATTTCTCTTAAATCGAAGAAAAATTCGTGTATACACGAAACTTTTAATAAAAACATTCTTTAAATCACGAATGGTGCTGCTCCCGCTTCGGTTATTCGGATTTAACATCTGACACGGCATTTCGTTAAAGATGCATAAATAAAGTGTCAAGATATATTATGTTAACGTCGCTGAGAATCGATTCTTTTCCACGAAAAAAATTTTTGGCGCAAATACGCGAATTATGGAGCACTTAATATAAATACCTATATATTAGATACTTATAACAATTTAAGCCGTTTTTCGTTGCCTCGAAAATCGTCTTGTTTTCCAATAAGGCCGTAATTGCATTCCAATTACGGCCTTATTGCACTCCCGTTAGGCCGTAAATGCAATGCAATTACGGCCTTATTGCAAGGCAAAAATGTACAAAAAAGAGAAAAGGCCGATATATAATTGTTTACAAATATTAAATAACTACGTTTTAAGTTAAATATTTTAAGTTAACAAAACCTACTTCACGAAAATCTTTTGTCATGGCTTTTTACTTTTCGTTCACATACTTTTAGTTAAACGCGAAGTTGGAATGTTAAAGCAAACTCTCACGCGTGCTTACGCGCGAACCTTACACCCATACAGTATAAAATTATCAGAATAAACACCGTTTTACTTTATTTTAATTTATAAAAAGCGTATTTATATTCCGATTTTTCAGAAAAACAACGAAAATAATAACAAAAAACTATTTATTTTACAATAAAAAGCTATACCTTTGCAGTACTCAAACCTATTAAACAGATTATAATATGTCGAAGCAAAAGAAATTTATTTTGGAGGAAAATCAAATACCCACACAGTGGTATAACATACAGGCCGACATGACCACAAAGCCGTTGCCCCCGCTAAACCCGGCAACGAAGAAGCCCATGACGGTGGAGGATTTGAGCCGTGTGTTCGCGTTGGAGTGCTGCAAACAGGAACTTGACACAGAACATGCGTGGATAGACATTCCCGAAGAAGTGCTCGACAAATACAAGTATTACCGTTCCACGCCGCTCGTAAGGGCCTACGCCCTCGAAAAAGCCCTCGACACACCGGCGCACATATACTTCAAGAACGAAAGCACAAACCCGCTCGGAAGTCACAAGATAAACTCGGCGATACCGCAATGCTACTACTGCCGCGAGGAGGGAACGACCAACGTGACCACCGAGACCGGTGCCGGCCAGTGGGGCGCGGCATTGTCTTACGCGGCGAAAATATACGGACTCGAAGCCGCTGTGTATCAGGTGAAGATAAGCATGCAGCAGAAGCCCTACCGCAGTTCTATCATGCGCACGTTCGGAGCGACTGTCACCGGCTCGCCGTCGATGTCGACCCGCGCCGGCAAAGACATCATCACCGCCGACCCTACGCACCCCGGCTCGCTCGGAACGGCAATATCCGAGGCCGTGGAACTGGCCACAACAACCCCCGGATGCAAATACACGCTCGGCTCGGTGCTCAACCACGTGACGCTGCACCAGACGATAATAGGACTCGAAGCGGAAAAACAAATGGAGATGGCGGGCGAATATCCCGACACGGTGATAGCATGCTTCGGCGGCGGTTCCAACTTCGGCGGCATCGCGTTCCCGTTCATGCGCCACAACATCAAGAACGGCAAGAAAACAGAATTCATCGCCGCCGAACCGGCAAGTTGCCCTAAACTGACGCGCGGCGTGTTCCGCTATGATTTCGGAGACGAGGCGGGCTACACTCCTCTGCTGCCGATGTTCACGCTCGGACACGATTTCAAACCGGCCAACATCCACGCCGGCGGACTGAGATATCACGGTGCGGGAGTGATTGTGAGCCAACTGATAAAAGACGGACTGATGCACGGTACTGACATTCCGCAACTCGAATCGTTCGATGCCGGACTGCTGTTTGCCCGCACCGAGGGCATTATCCCCGCTCCGGAGAGCTGCCACGCCATAGCGGCAACAATCCGCGAGGCCGTGAAATGCCGCGAAAGCGGCGAGAAGAAGATAATTCTCTTCAACCTGTCGGGCCACGGACTGATAGACATGTCGTCGTACGACCGCTACATTGACGGCGATTTGCAAAACTATTCCATCGCCGATGAGGAAATAATAAAGAACACTGCCGACTTGCTTCCGGCAGAATAGGAAAACAAAAACAAGTAATGTGCGCGCCGTGTCAGGACTCTGACGCGGCGCTTTTTATTTCGGAAAGTATCGCCACTCCATCCGCCACGCTCTTCACTCCTGTTATCACTATCGAGCGACGGCCGTTCTGCTCCCGCAGATTACAACGGCGAGGATTGCGCGAGATATAGGCTATCATGCTGTCGAAAGCGGCACTGCGATAGTAAGGACTGTTGGCGTTGCTTACAAAGAAAAGCGTCATGCGGCTCTGCTTTATCATTATTTTCTCGCAACCGAGACTCTTTCCTAAATGCCGGAGGGGCACCACGTTCATGAGTTCTTCGGCCACCGGCGGCACTGCTCCGAAACGGTCGCGCAGCCGCAAGCGGTATTGGGCAAGCTCGTCGTCGCCCCGCAGATTGTCGAGCTCACGGTAAAGAAGCATGCGCTCGCTGTCGCTCGGCACGTAACTGTCGGGGAAATACATCTCGATATCGCTCTCGAAAGCACAATCATCGACAAAATCGCCACCGTCGGCAACGGCCTCTTCGGCATAAAGCTCGGCAAACTCGTCGTTCTTTAACTCGGCAACCGCCTGATTTAATATCTTCTGATACGTCTCATAACCGAGGTCGGCAATAAATCCGCTTTGCTCCGCGCCAAGCAGATTTCCCGCTCCGCGGATGTCAAGATCCTGCATGGCGATGTTTATTCCGCTGCCAAGGTCGGAGAAGTTTTCCAATGCTTCGAGCCTGCGACACGACTCACGACTGAGCGACGAAAGCGGCGGCGCGAGCAGATAGCAGAATGCTTTGCGGTTGCCACGACCCACACGGCCGCGCATCTGGTGCAGATCACTAAGTCCGAAGTTATGCGCCCCGTTGATGATAATGGTGTTCGCATTCGGGATATCAATACCGTTCTCCACTATCGTGGTAGATATCAGTACGTCGTAATCATGATTTGAGAAGTCGATAAGGATGTTCTCAAGCTCCTCGGGCTTCATCCTGCCGTGGCCTATGGCTATTCTCGCGTCGGGAACATATTTCTTTATAATATCCGCAATACGCGTGAGGTCACTTATCCTGTTGTTCACAAAGTATACCTGCCCGTTGCGGCTCATCTCGAAATTCACCGCATCGGCAATCACTTCCGGGTCGAACGTGTGTATCTCCGTGTTTATCGGGTATCTGTTTGGCGGCGGAGTCTGTATTATACTGAGGTCTCTCGCTCCAACAAGCGAGAATTGCAACGTACGGGGAATGGGGGTGGCACTCATCGTCAGCGTGTCGACATTGACTTTCATCTGCCGCAACTTCTCTTTCGTAGACACTCCGAACTTCTGCTCTTCGTCTATTATCAACAGTCCGAGGTCCTTGAATTTCACAGTCTTGCCAATCAGTTTGTGCGTTCCTATGAGTATATCGACCTTGCCGTCGGCAAGGTCTTTGAGCACTTCCTTTGTCTGCTTGGCCGTCCGCGCCCTTGTAAGATAATCCACTCTGACGGGAAAATTCTTCAATCGCCCGCTGAAAGTGCGGTAGTGCTGGTATGCCAATACCGTGGTCGGAACAAGAACAGCAACCTGCTTAGAGTCGCACGCCGCCTTGAAAGCGGCCCTGACGGCCACTTCCGTCTTTCCAAATCCTACATCACCGCACACCAGACGGTCCATGGGACGGCGCCGCTCCATGTCTGCCTTGACATCGTTCGTGGCTTTAAGCTGGTCGGGCGTATCCTCGTACAGGAAACCGGCTTCAAGCTCATGCTGCATAAACGAGTCGGCACTGAAAGCAAATCCCTGTTCTTTCTTACGTCGGGCATATAGTTTTATAAGGTCGCGGGCAATGTCTTTGAGCTTTGTCTTGGTGCGTTCTTTGAGCCGTTCCCACTGTCCGGTGCCCAAATGGCTGAGTTTGGGAGCCTCGCCATTGTCCTGCGCCTTATATTTCGACACCTTATACAGTGAATGTATCGATACATAAATGGAGTCGCCGTGCTGATATTGGATTTTTATCATCTCCTGATAGCTGTCTCCCTGCGGCATACGCACCAGTCCGCCGAAACGTCCGATGCCGTGGTCGACATGCACGACATAATCTCCCGGCTCAAACTGCCGTATCTCTTTTAGCGTAAGAGCGACCTTTCCGCTCCTCGCCTTGTCCGATTTCAGATTGTATTTGTGAAAGCGGTCGAATATCTGGTGGTCGGTATAGAAACACACGCGCATGTCATTGTCGGCAAATCCCTCGTGTATTGTCTTGTCCACCGGCGTGAAGTCTATCACCGCATTACCTCTGGCACGGTTCTCCTCACTGCCGAAAATCTCTTTGAGACGCTCGTTCTGCTTGCGGCTGTCGGCCAAAATGAACAACCGATACCCCCGAAGGAGATAGTCTTCGAGAGAGCGTGTGATTAAATCAAAGTTTTTATGAAACAACGGTTGCGGCGATATGTCAAAGGTGATAGTGGCATCCGGTTGTCTGATGGGGCGGCGACCTATTTCAATAGTGCGGAATTTCAACACGTCATCGGCAAAACGTGCCCCGCTGACAAGTTGTAAATCCCGACGCAAGCGGGTCGCAATCTCGCGCTGTTCCATCTCGGTGGCTCCCTCCATCTGCTCTTTCACGGCCTGCTGCGAGAAGCCCTCGTCGTATATCCGGCCCACTGCGTCGCACACAAACTCGCTGTCCTTTATCACAAGCAGGGTGTCGGCAGGCAGAAACGACAACAGCGGCACGCGCTCGTCGGCCACTTGCGACAGTTCGGGAAGTATCTCGACACTGTCTTTCCGTTCGCGCGACAACTGCGTTTCAGTCTCAAACGTGCGGATGGACTCTATTTCATCACCGAAAAAGTCGAAGCGGAACGGATACTCGCAACTATAAGAATATACATCAAGAATGCTGCCACGGAGCGCAAACTGCCCCGGTTCATAGACATAATCGACCTCTTTGAAACCAAAATCGCGCAGCGTATGCGTCAGGTTCTGCATGTCGACGGTCTGCCCCTGACACAGTGATACGGTCCTGCTGTCAAGTCGTTGGCGCGAAATGACAAGCTCGGCAACCGCCTCGGGATATGATACTATATATAAAGATGTGTCGTCATCGGGCTCACGGGCCGACAGACGAGACAATGCCTCGGTGCGGAGTATCTCGGCGGCTGCATCGCGCTGACCGTACTTGACTGCTCTTTTATATGATGATGGGAAAAAAAGCACGGCATCACCACCCATCACCTGCATCAGGTCATGGTAGAAATATCCGGCCTCATCGGCATCGCGCAAAATAAAAAAGACTATGGATTTATGCTTGGCGGCAAGTCCGCAAAAAACCATCGGGGCGGAAGAAGCCACAAGACCATCGAGGAAAACCGTCTTAACCGACTTGTTTTCCAACGTTTTTGCCAGTGCTCCAATCTTGGGCAACCCGGCATACATCGTTTGTATATCCTGTATATCCATTGAAAATTACGACGGCAAAGTTAACGCTTTTTGGTCGGATAGCCAAAAAACAACACGCGCAACATACAACTGCGACAATAAAAAAAGAATTAAAGGAGACGAACGTATCCGTTTTTCACTCCTTTAATTCCAACCACAATTCACCAAAAAGAAAAAGTTTTTATCACTTCAATTTATCGTATTCTTCATCGGAAACCTCTTCAAGCCACTCGTTTGAAGTGTTCTCTCCGGACACTTCAAAGGCAAGATGGGCAAACCAACTGTCGGCAGCCGCGCCATGCCAGTGCTTCACATTGGCGGGAATATGCACCACATCTCCGGGCTTCATCATCTGCGCCGGCTTGCCCTCTTCCTGATACCAACCGCGACCAGCCACGCAGACGAGCATCTGTCCGCCGCCTTTCGTGGCGTGATGTATGTGCCAGTTGTTGCGACAACGAGGCTCGAAAGTTACATTGCTGAACGGAACTTGTTCGCCGGATACACGCGACAAATAACTGTTCCCCTTGAAATATTTGGCGTATGCGGTGTTGGGCTCGCCCAACGGGAATATCATCTCGCGCTGAAACGCCGCCTTGGCATCATCGCCCGCAACGTCATCGGCCCACACTTCCTTGGCAAGACGGAACGCTCCCCACGCATTCGGCCACCCGGCATAAAATGCGATATGGGTCAGCATTTCCGAAATTTCGGTGCGGGTTACGCCGTTTGCCTTGGCAAATTGCAGATGATGCCCGAGCGACGAGTCGATAATTCCCTTGCCGACAAGAGTGGCTACGGTTATCATACTACGGTCGTGAGGACTTAATCCCGGGCGGTTCCACACTTCTCCGAAGAGAACATCATCGTTAAGCTCCGCAAATTTCGGGGCAAACTCGCCAAGCTGTGTGCGGCCGGCTGTCTGTGTTATCTTTTCCTGTGCCATGATCAATGGTGCTGATTTTAATGTTGAAAATAATATTAATGCCACTACAAATCGCTTCATGCTCATTCGCTTTTTAGAATATTGAATTGTTTACGATGCAAAAATACGATAAAACGTTATAAAAAGCTGTGTACATTTTGCGGTTATAAGTACCATATTCACGGTTTTTGTGACGAGCATTCTTTATGACTTCTCACAATGGCGAGAAGTCATTGGCACTCAAAAAAGCAGGCAACGGCCGGAACATACAGCCCGTGCCATGCTTTATTTTCCGCGGAAGTGTATATAATTCAGCGTACAGACGGATTTCCCTTTCTCCGAAGAAGAGAATACAAGATATAGCGGATGCTTGCCTCTTAGCGCTTTAACACTTTTCAACTTGGCACTGATACTCTTCTGCTTCTTGCTCTTGCCGGCTTTCATAGTGAAGTTTCCTATCGGCTGCGGGCGGCCTTTCCACGGGGCTTCGACATAAACCGATATTGTGCCGGCAACGTCACCGGGAATAATATCGAGTACAAGCTCTACCTCAGATAAACCTGCGAGTTTATCAAAATTGAAATACTTGTAACCCAAAACGGAGCCGTCGGTGTTGTTGATAACCGGATTTACGTTTATCTCCGGAGCATACGGATTATCTATTGCATGGTTGTCTATATAGGTAGGCATGATATATGAGCCTGTATAATACATGTTGGGATACTTCTGTATCGCAGGCGACGGCCCCGTATAGTGTGAAGCTATTGCCGCAGGATACTTCCGCAATGGGTTCAGACCGTCAGTTTCAAATCCTTCCGAAGTATATTCCGCTTCGCTTATTGTCACCTTTCCCCCGGCTCCGGGAACGACAGTGACCTCGATTGGAGCCACCATCGCCTGACGCGCGAACTCATCTCCGCCACTCTGCCGGTGATAGAACACCCACCACCGGCCGTTTATGCAAATGATGCTTCCGTGCGTATTCCCTTTCGGCGTAGCGGTAGGGATAGACTGTCCGTTGGCATCGGTATCTCGTCCGCGGCCGTCTATTATAGTTCCGCCATAAGTAAAAGGACCCAACGGACTGTCACCGTAAGCGTAAGCAAGCGTATAGTTTGACCGTGGAAGCCCCCACTCGCCGTCATTTGAGACGCGACTATATATGAACACATACTTATCCTCAATCTTACGGATTGATGAAGCCTCATAAAAGCGGAACACGCCGTCTTGCTCAAATCCCGGCACCATATCGCTGATAATCTCCGTTCCCGGCTTGACCGTGGCCATCGTTGTCGGGTCAAGCTCTGCGCTATATGAACGTCCGAAGCCCCAATAGCCATAGACACGCCCGTCGTCATCGATGAACACAGCCGGGTCAAAAGCCAACACACCTATCGTCTCGTTCGGTTTGGCCGCATTCCAGTTTATCACCTCAAACGGGCCGTCGGGCCTGTCAGACCGTGCCACCATCCCGTTACGCCCGCCTCCCTGATTATTGGGATATAGATAATATTCTTTTTTGCCGTCGGGCAGCGTCCGCTCCGTCACGTCAGGAGCATATAGCACATCGCCACGGCCATCACTATGGAGCAGATTTCCGAGTCCGTTGCGCTTCACTTCGAATATAACACCATCATAACGCCAGTTGTCGAGCGAGTCGACAGGGGCCGACCATACAACAAGATTTGTGCCGCAATACATGTTGCGGAGCATATCATGGGAGCCGTAGAGATACACTCGCTTCTTTCCCGGATTGTCAGGGTCATCGAATATATACGGTTCGCCGTCGGGAATATGTTCCCAAAGGGGAAGAAACGGATTCATTCCTGATGCCACTTTGGCGAATATCAGCAGTCCGGCTATACACAAAAGCAGTCTGTTTGTCATCGTTATTAATTATAAAAAGCCGAAAGAAACAATCTTCCGGCTTTATTGATATCATTTGTTTTTATTTGTTCTGCATGTCATACACCACCTGCATGAGTTTCTTGCCCAACTCGTCGGCCTCCTCCATTGTAGCCGCTTCGCTGTAAACGCGTATTATCGGTTCAGTGTTTGAGGCGCGCAGATGCACCCATTTGTCGGCGAAATCAATCTTAACGCCGTCTATATCGTTCACTTTCTCATCCTTATACATGTCCTTCACTTTGGCAAGAATGGCCTTGATGTCGGTCGTCGGAGTGAGATCTATACGGTTTTTCGCTATGAAATAGTTGGGGAAAGAAGCCCTGAGTTCACTTACCTTGCAACCTTTACGGGCAAGAGACGAAAGGAAAAGAGCTATACCCACAAGCGCGTCGCGACCGTAATGGCTTTCGGGATAAATCACTCCGCCATTTCCCTCTCCGCCGATTACGGCTCCCACTTCTTTCATCTTAGTGGTAACGTTCACCTCTCCGACGGCCGATGCCGTGTAAACACCGCCGTGTGCGACGGTGACATCGCGCAGGGCACGCGTCGAGCTGAGATTGCTCACAGTGTTGCCGGGCGTATGCGAAAGCACATAATCGGCCACACTGACAAGCGTATACTCCTCGCCAAACATGCGTCCGTCCTCGCAAATGAATGCCAGACGGTCTACATCGGGATCTACTACGATGCCGAGGTCGTAGTGGCCGCTCTTCATCTCGCTCATTATTCCGCCGAGATTTTTCTCCAGCGGCTCCGGATTATGTGCGAAATCGCCGGTCGGCTCACCGTTGAGAAGAGTGTATTCGACGCCGAGTCTGTCGAAAAGTTCAGGAAGGATAATGCCTCCCACGCTGTTTATGGCATCGACACACACACGGAAACCGGCTTTTCTTACTGCCTGTTCGTCAACCAAATCGAGCGCAAGCACCGAGTCGACATGCTTCCGATTATATGTATCATCGGCCGTGTAATGCCCCAACCTGTCAACATCGGCATACTCGAAATCTTCCGCTTCGGCAATCCTCAGCACCTCGTTGCCGTCTTCCTTGGTGAGAAATTCGCCCTCACTGTTGAGAAGTTTGAGCGCGTTCCACTGCCGGGGATTGTGACTTGCGGTGATGATGATGCCGCCATCGGCTCCCGACATGCGCACGGCCAACTCTGTTGTCGGCGTCGTTGCAAGACCGATATCCACCACATCATAGCCCATTCCTATGAGAGTGGAGCACACTATGCCGCGCACCATCTCGCCGGATATGCGCGCGTCGCGGCCTACAATAATCTTTCCGCCGTCAGCCTTTGCGCCGCGCCGGATGAAAGAAGCGTATGCCGTGGTGAATTTAACGATGTCGAGCGGGTTCAATGTGTCGCCTGTCGCGCCACCAATGGTACCCCGTATGCCTGATATTGATTTAATAAGAGTCATTGACTTTTATCTTTTTTAATACATTATTATATATTACGGCATCATTTCCCGCCCGCCGCGACATTCCCGGCTGCGCCTGATGCCACGAAAACGCGGACCTTGCCGCAAGGTTACTTCTCTCTCTGATATGTTATCTCATAATAACACGGGTACACACTTGAAGTGGCGTATGAATGCCCTTGGGTGTGAGGTACAATCAAACGCACTTTCGCTATTTCCGCATCGGGGGTCGTTTGACGCCCTACCCTGATGTATTGCAGCGGCACGAGCCACCCTGCCGGCACCGAAGCTCCATATGTGCTGTACATTACTCCCGAACTGAACGATGCCGTGTATTGGCTGCCGGTGCGTGTCACAGTCATCTTGTCATAGTTTCTCGGGCTGTAATCATTGCGCGACTGTATCGCCTTGTCCTTGATATTATACTCCAGATACCGGCACAACAGGTTCACCTGCTTATTCTCTTCGAGCTTTTCGCCGGCACCCTTGCGCACTATCTGCATGTAAACGCCGCTGTTGGTAAGATATACGAACTCATTCTTTTCCACCGAAGTAGAATCTCCCTGTGCATGGAAAGTACCCTCACCTATAACGTTTATCTTCTCGCTTCGGATATATTCACTGATGGCGTCACGCTCTTTCTCTTTCATCTCGCCGTAAGTCTCATAATCGTCGCATGAGGTAAACGACAGCAATGCCGCCAGCGCGACAAACAGAATTAAAGGCTTTTTCATTCTTGTCTTTTATTTATTACTGTATACTAATTAACATTCACAACTCGCAAAGGTAATAAAATATGGCCTAATACAGGCAATATTTGCCTACTTTAACGTGCTTGAGAAATGATATATGGCTTTTTTCGTTATTTCGACAGCCTCATCCATGCTGCATTCCAGTCGTCCGCCGGAAGCATTCAGATGTCCGCCTCCGTTGAAAAACTCTTCCGCCACCTTGTTACAGGGGAAGTTTCCCACCGACCGAAGACTCACAAGTATCAGATTGGGCCGTTCGGTATCCTCGCGCAAAGAGATAGACAGACGCAGGCCCTTTATCTGCAACGGCATATTGACAAGTCCTTCCGCGTCACCCTTGATAAACCGGAAGCGGCGCTGTTCCTGCTTGGTGATGGTGAAGAATGCCGCATGATATTCGCTAAACACCTCCAATTTGCAATAAAGCACATAGCCGATGAGTCTCAAACGATTCTCACTGTAATTGTGATACACGTTGCGATAGATCTTGTCCTTGTCTATTCCTTTTGTCAGCAACTGACTTATGATGAAGAAAATATCGGGCGACGAACTGTTGTATACGAAGCCGCCGGTATCTGTCATCATGCCGCAATAAACGGGAGCGGCAAACTGTGAGGTCATCATGTCAAAGCCGCCGAGCTGCCATACCAGCCGAAAAACAATCTCGCAGGTGGAACACATCTCGGGATGAGACACGACGAGAGCACACTCCATCGCGGGCTCGAGATGATGGTCTACCATCACCTTGCGCGCCGTCGCGCTTTCAAGCGATGCAGTCATGGCATCCACACGCCGCGCATCATTGAAGTCGAGACAGAAGATAAGGTCGGCTCCGGCAAGCACGGCGTCGGCCTCGGCGGTATGTTTGTCATAACGCAATATCTTTTCTGTGTTCGGCATCCACTGCAAATAGTCGGGAAAAAGATCGGGAACCATCACCACCGGCTTCTTGCCGCGGTAACGCAGATACTCGGCCATGCCGAGACAAGAGCCTATGGCATCGCCGTCGGGATTGGTGTGACAGCACAAAACGATGCTTTGCGACTCTTCGATGAGCGCGTTCAGCATGTCGTGCTCGTCCTGTGATAGTATATTTTTAAGCATAATGGCACAAAGGTACGAAAAAGATGAGACATTATATAATTAATAACAAGGAAGTATTGATAAAAAAGCAGATTGACAATATCGCCATGTCAACAATCAGCGTGCATGACGGCATTATGCAGACATGCACGCTGACATGATGTTTCAATGCGGCCGAAGCCGCATTCCGATTTCCTTGAATATATCCGGTATCAGAACAAGCCGGCCGGATATACGCCCTCGTCGACGAGGCTCTGTATCTTGTCTACCACCGACTGGCGGTCGGCCGAGTATGTCACTCCAAACCATTTGCTCGTGGTGTCGAGTACCTTCACCGTGGCTGTTTTCTCGCAGATGAGCTTGTTGACCATCAGCGGAATAAAGAATTCGGCTTTGAGATTTTCCATGTTCTTCGGGTCTGAGAGGAATTCTTTGAAATATTCCTCGCTATGCTCGAAGTAATCGGGTGTGAAGCCCCACATGTTCATCGACACGGGCGTGTTGTCGTCTACCGGCACCCACTCTCCGTTATCGTCCTTGTAGCATATCGGACCGTTCACGCGCATGATTTCCGTGCGCTCTACTACGGTGGTAAGATGCTCGTCGGCGTCTTTTGAACAGATGCCGCGGGCCACGCTTCCGTTTTCAGACAACGTGTTGCCTACACGGAAGCCCACCATCGCATAATTGTTCTTGCTGCCTTCGGGCAGGTCGGCAAGGAATTTACCTATCACCATAAACGCGTCGCGATTGTAGAAATCGTCGCAGTTTATCACGCAGAACGGCTCTTTCACCACGTCTTTCGCCATGAGCACGGCATGGTTCGTGCCCCACGGCTTCACGCGGTCGGCTGGACACTCAAAACCCTCCGGCAGCGCGTCGAGACTTTGAAAACAAAGCTCTACGGGCACATGTCCCTCGTATTTTTTAAGAACTTTCTCACGAAAATCGTCCTCGAAATCCTTGCGTATGATAAAAACTATCTTTCCAAATCCGGCCTTTATGGCGTCATAGATGGAATAGTCCATGATTGTCTCACCGTTGGGGCCGAGTCCGTCGAGTTGTTTCAAGCCACCGTATCGGCTGCCCATTCCGGCAGCCAAGAGTAATAAAGTTGGTTTCATGATGTTATTATATTTTGTTATATCATTAATCTGTCTGTATGCAAAAGTAATAAATAATTCCGAAACGTGACAATTAATATTGTGTTATTTGCAAGAAAAATAATTATTACTTCCCGACAATACCAATCTCTATGCCGCAAGTCTTAATCTTTGTTTTCCATCTATTCGCCCCCGACAGCCATATCATAAAAGCCCATACTGACTGATATATTCAGATAGTATGGGCTTTTATATTATCGTTTGCTTTCAATGATTTGCCGCAAACGCATTGTTTTTGTCTTTTTCACTGCACGATTTTCTTCATGTTCAGCACACCGATTTTTCCGTCGGAGGTGACTTTTGCATCCACTTTATACGTGCAGAAAGTCTCTTTGTCGGCATCCGTGCGGTCTATTTTCATGTCCACCGTGAACGATACGCCGTATTCACGGCCTCCGTCGGCTGTTTCCTGCTTGTCTATTTTCCAGTCGCCGTTGGGCCTGAATGTCATTGAATTGATGTCTTCCGGCTCATGCAGGCGTGCCATGTAACTGAGCACATCGCTCTTTGTTGCGTTTGCCTTGTGCAGAAAATCGTCCATCACAGGACTTATCGATGCCGTCAGTCCTGCTTCGTCGTTGGCGGCAAGCGCATTGAAGAATGTTGTGAACAGGCGACTCACAGAAGCCTTGTCGCCATCATCCACACGCTTGGACTCCATAAGGTCGAACTTGTCGCGAGCCTCGTCGATATACATTCCGTCGGCATGTGCGTCGATATATTCGCGATATGAATCGCGGGTATCGGCCTGTACGGCCGCGAGCCAGTCGAGAGAGTCTATCTTTATCTTTGCCTCCACATTGTGAGCGCTTTCCGGATGTAATCTCATATAACGCTCAAATGCCGTCTTCGTGCCGTTGACAAGCGCGTCGTTCCACTCCGAATCCATCTTGCCGAGCCTGTCGAGACAAGCCAGAACCGAGTCGCGATGCTCTGCGGGAGCATCCTTATACATGTCGAGATATGTTTGCAGCACGGCCGGTTCTTCGCTCGATACCGCGTTTTCAAATGCTTCCAACTCATTGCGTTGCTGCTCGCCTGTATAGAAATACAATCCAACGAATACCGCTATCAGCACAATGACGAAACAAACGGCGAATATCGTATAACTCTTTTTAGTGCTTTTCGGGGTTTCCGGCGCGCCGGCCGGTTCACCTGCGGGTGTCGACGACCGCGCCTCTCCATCTTGTGCCGCGCTGTTGAGGCCGGCGACAACAGGGTGCAACTGATGACCGCAGCCCGGACATAAATCCTGATTGTTGAACACTACCTCCCCGCATTCGGGGCATTTCATTACTTTTCCGGCTATCTCCACGCCACAACTCGGGCATGTCTTGGCTTTATCGCTGACCTGATGGCCGCACTCCGGACATTTTATTATTGCCATAATTTTACTGTTTTTATTTTTCCGATGCTTTGATATTACGCCTGTATCTTATTTCGCGCAGGCTGTGATTTCCCATAAATCTGCTTTTATCCACATATCCGTTGACACCTTTGAGGCTCCCCTTGCCGGTATACTGCCACATTGTTATGTCGCGCTCGTCGGCCAGCACCGGTTCCCTATCGGTATATTGGGCTATCATCAGCTGATAGTCGTCTACCTTTCCGCACAGGTGCTTGTTGTAAAAGTTGGTATATGTGTATAATAAAGGCTTCTGCCGGTATGCCTCTTCCACAAGTTGAAGAAACTTGAAAAGCGAGTCGCAAAACTCGTCTGTATCGTATCCGCCGGCCGATTCGATGTCTATCATCGGGATAAGGTCTTGGTCGCCGGGCAGACATTGCGTCTTGAAGTTCTCCAACTGCTTCACCTGTTCGGTCTTCGGCCGGTAGAAATGATAACTGCCCACTTTCAGCCCATGACGGTGAGCCAGCTCTATGTTGCGTTCATATCGCTCGTCTATCCTGTCGCCGCCCTCGGTGGCTTTCAGATATACGTATGCCATTTTTGCGTTTTCGCCCACCGTCTCCCAGAACACTTCGCCTTGATAATGGCTCATGTCTATTCCGTGGACGTGCGTACAAGTATCTTCACACTGCTCGTAAAAATCTTGGCTTCGGGCACATAGAGAGATTAAAAGCAGCGATATTATTGTCAAATATTTCATTGTTTGATAACAAAATTAGATTGCAAAGATACTAACTATTGATAAAATAAATGTAACTTTGCCCGAAAATATTGAGATATGAGGTATTTATTGACCATGATTTGCACGGCATTCCTGATCATGTCGTGCGGTAGCGACAACGACGAGGCCGGCGGAAAAGAACCTGATGCCATCGCCAAGCGCACGGTGATGGCATACATAATGGCGGAAAACAACCTGTCGGGAAATGCCGTTGAAGACCTGAGAGAGATGAAAGAAGGCTCGAGAAACATTCCGGGCGATGTCAATCTTGTGGTTTTCGTTGACAATACGGACAGAAATACACCGCCATATATAGCGAAAATATCCGGCGGAAAGATATATAAAGACAAGGAATACAACAAAGCCGGAGAAGAGTTTTACGCCTCCGACCCGCAACGAATGGGCGAAGCACTGAACCGAATGATGACCGCCTATCCCGCCGAAGAGTACGGACTGATACTGTGGGGGCACGCGAGCGGATGGCTGATGGCCAAAGACACTGTCGATTATCATGCGGCAACGGCCGAAAGCAAGACAATGCACAGAGCCTACGGATATGACAACGGCAGCGACATGGGAAACGGCACACACCGCAAATGGATAAACATTCCCACACTCGCAAGAGTGCTCGAGAGCATGCCGCAACGGTTTAAGTTCATACTGGCCGACATTTGCAATTTCCAATGCGCCGAAGTGGCATACGAACTGCGAAACGTGACCGACTTCATTATAGGTTCGCCGGCCGAAATTCCCGGAATCGGCGCACCTTACGACAAAATAGCACCTTTGCTCTTCGGTCGTTCGGACGATTTCTACAAGCCCATTGTCGATACATATTTCGAGCAAAAAGACTATTACGGCAACACCACCCCGCTGTCTGTAATCAAGACAAGCGAGATGGAAAACCTCGCCGCCGTGACCGGCGATGCGCTCGGAGCACTTGCAGCGGGCGTTGACATCGACACCGAAAACGCAATTTTTTATTTCGGAGAAAAACGTGGAACAACCATATATAAAACACTTACCGACATAAACTGCGTGATGAAAGACAACCTGCCGGATGCCGCGTTATACGACAATTGGAAAGAGCAACTTGACCGGACGGTGGTATACAGGACGTGGACAAAGACATGGACAACATCATATCCGCTTAATTTCCTGTTCGAAGATGCCGGCGAACACTACGGTGGCATGAGCATGTTTTTCCCGAAAGCCGAATACGACGGCATGGTTTTTTCATACGATTACAACAACGACATAAAGCTGTTGCAATGGTATTATGCCGTAGGAATGGAGCGTTTTTACCAAAATCGGGAATAATTGACAAAAAAAGCATACATCATTTTCAGTACTTATAGCATTTATTGAAATGTTACAAGGCCGTTGTAACATCATTACAAGGCCGTTGTAACATCATTACAAGGCCGTTGTAACACCATTACAAGGCCGTTGTAACACCACAGATTTAATATTTTTAATGTTAAAATACGGCTCTTACAGTAAAAAAATATACACCACAACAGTTATCAAATATTTATTTCGTAACTTTGCACTTTACATAATTATATACATACAGTGGGTTTTTGTCATATATTTAGTAACTTTGCACTCACAAATACAAAAAACATAAGATTATTATGACTGAGAAAAATTGTAGTGAAAACGAAGAGAAAAGAAGTTTGAGCTTCGTTGAACAAATGGTGGAAAACGACCTCGCGGAGGGGAAAAACGGCGGAAGAATACAAACACGCTTCCCGCCCGAGCCTAACGGATATATACATATAGGACATGCCAAGGCTATTTGCATGGACTTCGGAGTGGCCGAAAACTATGGCGGAGTGTGCAACCTGCGCTTCGACGACACCAACCCTTCAAAAGAAGACACCGAATATGTAGACTCGATACTGAACGACATCAAATGGCTCGGTTTCAAATGGGGCAACGTCTACTACGCATCCGATTACTTCCCGCAGTTGTGGGACTTCGCCGTATGGATGATAAAAAACAACCTCGCATACATCGACGAACAGACATCAGAACAGATTGCCGAGCAGAAAGGCACCCCGACAACACCGGGAAAACCAAGCCCCTATCGCGACAGACCGATAGAGGAAAGCCTCGAACTGTTCAACAAGATGAATACCCCCGAAGCCGTGGAAGGCTCGATGGTGCTGAGGGCCAAGATGGATATGGCCAATCCCAACATGCACTTCCGCGACCCGGTGATGTATCGCATCATACATACACCGCATCATCGCACCGGAACAAAGTGGCACGCTTACCCGATGTATGACTTCGCACACGGGCAAAGCGACTATTTCGAGGGCGTGACCCACTCGATATGCACATTGGAATTTGTGCCCCACCGCCCGCTATATGACAAGTTCATAGACCTGCTCAAAGAGTCGGAGAACAAAACGGAAGACAAGGCCGGCTACCGACCGAGGCAGATAGAGTTTAACCGGCTGAACATCACTTACACGGTGATGAGCAAACGAAAACTGCACACACTCGTAGACGAGCATCTCGTGAACGGATGGGACGACCCGCGCATGCCCACAATATGCGGTATGAGACGACGCGGATACTCGGCCGAGAGCATAAGAAACTTCATACGCTCAATCGGTTACACCAAGTTTGACGCACTGAACGACTACGCACTGCTCGAAGCGGCCGTGAGAGACGATCTCAACAAAAAAGCCACGCGCGTGTCGGCCGTGCTCAACCCCGTGAAACTTATCATCACAAACTATCCCGAAGGACAAACGGAAGAGATGGAAGCAGTGAACAATCCCGAAAACAAAGCAGAAGGCACACACAACATAACATTCAGCCGCGAACTGTGGATTGAGCGCGAAGACTTCATGGAAGATGCTCCCAAAAAGTTCTTCCGCATGACACCGGGCAAGGAGGTAAGACTGAAAAACGCCTATATAATAATGTGCACCGGATGCAAAAAGAACGCCGACGGAGAGATTGAAGAAATCTATGCCGAATACGACCCGCAGAGCAAGAGCGGCATGGAGGGAGCAAACAGAAAAGTGAAAGGCACTCTGCACTGGCTGAGCACAGAACACTGCCTGCCCGCCGAGGTGCGCCTTTACGACAGATTGTTCAGCGTGGAGAACCCGTCGGCCGACGAGCGAGACTTCCGCGAACTGCTCAATCCTAACTCGTTGACAGTGCTCAACAACTGCTACATAGAGAAATTCATCACGGAAAAGAACGTAGGCGACTTCCTGCAATTCCAACGTATCGGATATTTCACAATCGATCCGGACAGCACCGAGAGCAAGCCTGTATTCAACCGTACGGTGGGACTGAAAGATACATGGGCGAAAATAAACAAATAAAAGCCGCGAAAAGAATATCATAATGCAAATAGACGACGAATACTTCGACAGCAAAGAGTTTCAGGAGATACTGACCTCTTACGAAGACTCAATGAAATCGGGCAGCACTCCGTTCATGGATGTTGACGATTTGGTTGACATTGCCGACTATTACAGCTATAAAGGAAATGCGAACAAGTCTCGGGAGACAATCGAGCTGGCACTCGATTTGTATCCCGGGGCAGCGTCTCCGCTCATATTCAAAGCCGGTGAAGAACTGAGAAACGGCAATGTCGACGAGGCGGAAAAGCTTATCGACAGAATAACGGAGAAAGACTCGCCGGAATATAAATACCTCGAAGCTGAAATATTGATATCACAAAGCAGAATAGACGAGGCAGAAGAACTGCTCCACAAATATTTTATGACTGCCGCGCCGGATGACTACGACGATATAGTGCTCGACATAGCAAACATATATATCGACTACGGCATAAACGACAAGGCATATCAATGGATGATGCGGGCAAAAGACCATCACAACGCCGACTACAAAGAGCTCATGGCAAGAGCCTTGTTCGGAATGGGTAAATTCAGTGACAGTGCCGACATATTCAACGAGTTGATAGACGAGAATCCCTACTCCAAAAACTATTGGAACGCTCTCGCAAGCGCACAATTCATGGATGAAAAATTCGACGAGGCCATAACAAGCAGCGAATACGCCATTGCCATCGACCCGAAAGACCCCGAAGGACTTATAGCCAAGGCTAACGGACTCTATCGCTTGGGGAAATATGAAGAGGCATTGAAGTATTATGAAAGATATTGCAATGTCGTTCCCGATGATGAGTTCGGCTGGCTGAACCTCGGTACATGCCTCACCTATCTCAACTCGTACGATAAAGCCATTGCAGCCTTGCAGAAAGCAGAAAGCATCGCACCCGCAAACTCGCAATATCTGGCACAGATTTATCAAGAGCTCGCATTCGCTTACAGTGCGAAAAAAATGCCGGACAAAGCCATATCAATACTCAACAAGACAGAATATCTGGACTGCAACCACTCCGATATAGCTGTTTTAAAAGGTCATATATTACTGGAAAACGGCAGATGGAAAGAGGCCGAGAACATCTATAAGCAAGCCATTACGGAATCCAGCGGTTCCCCCGAGACCGTATTACATATAGCGGTATCGCTATACGACAACAAATACATCGACACGGCATGCGACTTACTAAAGAAATTATTTGCCGCAGAAGGCGACAACTTCAACCAAGGGTATGCCTATCTGACACTCTGCTATTGGGATTTAAAGATGTTAAACGAATTTCTTTACTACTTGAAAATAGCCGTAGAACGCAATCCGCAGGAAGCAAAGACCGTGCTTTCAGACATCTTTCCAAAAGATATCGAGCCAAAAGATTACTACAATTACATAACAAACAAATTAAAAATCAATCAATAAATGAACATTATCTCGACACTGTTGGACAACCTTAATTACGTAACAATTCTCTTTCTGATGACTATTGAGAGCAGTGCCATTCCATTCCCGTCAGAGGTTATCGTGGCACCGGCGGCGTATCACGCGGCTGCCGGCGAGCTAAATGTCTTTCTTGTGATACTTTTCGCCACAATCGGAGCCGACCTCGGAGCCACTGTCAACTATGTCGCCGCATATTATCTCGGCCGACCAATCATCTATAAATTCGTGAACAGCAGATGGGGAAAAATGTGTCTGCTAAACCAAGAGAAAGTGGAAAAGAGCGAAAAGTATTTCTACGACCATGGCACGGTGGCCACACTGACAGGCCGCCTGCTGCCCGTCATACGACAACTGATATCCATTCCCGCCGGACTGGCCAAGATGAATTACTGGAAATTCATTCTGTACACGACAATCGGAGCCGGCTGTTGGAATTGCATATTGGCCGCGCTCGGCTGGTATCTGCACTCCATTGTACCCGAAACGGAACTTAACGACAAGATATCCGAATACTCGCATCAAATTCAAATATTCATTGTCATTGTCTTTATCATGATCGTAGGCTACTTCATAATAAAGAGAATAATCAACAAGAACAACAAATCAACGAAATAAAATTAAACCAATACACATTATGGCAACCAACAATAACCATTTGGTAATCATGGCAGGCGGCGTAGGAAGCCGTTTCTGGCCCATGAGCACGGCTGAAAACCCGAAACAGTTTATCGATGTACTCGGCGTGGGCAAATCCTTATTGCAACTCACGGTAGAGCGATTTAAAGATATATGCGACCACAACAATATCTGGATTGTGACCAACGAGAAATATATGAACATAGTTAAGGAGCAGCTTCCGGATATTCCCGAGGGAAACATCCTGTGCGAACCGTGCCGGAGAAACACCGCACCCTGCATCGCTTATGTCAGCTGGAGGATTAAATCGAAAGACCCGAAAGCGAACATCGTAATATCTCCGAGCGACCATATCGTGACAAACGTGGCCGAATTCACACGCGTAATATCATCTTGCATGAGCTTTACAAGCAACAACGACGCCATCGTAACACTCGGAATAAAACCCTCGCGCCCCGAAACAGGATACGGATACATACAGGCCGACCTGTCGTCAAGCTCGTTGAGAAACAAGGAAATATATAAAGTCGACTCTTTCCGGGAAAAGCCCGACCTGCAAACCGCACAACAGTACATACAAAAGAAGAACTATTTTTGGAACGCCGGAATTTTCATCTGGAACGTAAACACCATCGTAAACGCATTCAGAGTATACCAACCGACAATGGCGAAACTCTTCGAATCGCTCATTCCCGTATACGGAACTGCCGACGAACAAAAAGAGATAAACAGGTTGTTCCCCGAATGTGAGAACATCTCCGTCGACTATGCCATCATGGAAAAGGCCGAAGAAATATTCATCTGCCCGGCCGATTTCGGATGGAGCGACCTCGGCACATGGGGCTCGCTGCTCACACAAACAAAAAAAGACCTCTATGGCAACAGTTGCATCGGCAACGATATAAACCTGTTTGAGACACACAACTGCATGGTTCACACAATGCAAGAAAAGAAAGTAGTCATTCAAGGACTCGACGGATACATCGTGGCAGAGAACAACGACACGCTCCTTATATGCAAATTATCGGAAGAACAACGCATAAAACAGTTTTCCGGACAAGATTAAACACATACTAACAATATAATTATCAACAAAATATTATGGACAAAAAAATTGCGTTAATAACAGGTGTTACAGGACAAGACGGTTCATACCTGTCTGAGTTTCTAATCAATAAAGGATACGATGTGCACGGTATCATCCGCCGCAGCTCGGTGGATTACAGGGAAAGAATAGCCCACCTTGAAGGACACCCGCAATTCCATCTCCACTATGCCGACATGGGCGACTCGATGTCACTCGTCAAAGTAGTGGGAAGAGTAAAGCCAAACGAGATTTACAACCTTGCCGCTCAAAGCCACGTACAGGTGTCTTTCGACTCACCGGAGTTCACCGCAGACGTCGATGCGACCGGCGTTCTGCGCATATTGGAGGCTGTCAGAGCCAATCATCTTGAAGAAACATGCCGTATATATCAGGCATCGACATCAGAATTGTACGGTAAGGTGGAAGAAGTGCCGCAAAATGAGAACACACCTTTCCACCCCTACTCTCCATACGCCGTGGCAAAGCTCTACGGCTTCTGGATTATAAAGGAATATCGCGAGGCTTACAACATGTTCTGTTGCTCGGGAATACTGTTTAATCACGAGTCGGAACGCCGCGGCGAAACATTCGTCACACGAAAAATTACACTTGCCGCCGCACGCATAGCGCAAGGAAAGCAAGACAAACTATACCTCGGCAACCTGTCGTCTCTGCGCGACTGGGGATACGCCAAGGACTATGTGGAGTGCATGTGGCTCATTCTGCAACACGACACGCCCGAAGATTTCGTCATTGCCACAGGCGTACAGCACTCCGTTCGCGAGTTCTGCCAGTACGCTTTCAGGGCTGCGGGCATCGAACTTGAATTCAAAGGCGAGGGAATGGACGAAAAAGGCTACGACGTCAAGACCGGGAAATGCCTTATCGAGGTGTCGCCCGACTTCTATCGCCCGACGGATGTGGTCAACTTATGGGGCGATCCGTCGAAAGCCAAAAAGGAACTGGGATGGGATCCGATGAAAACCACCTTTGAAGAGCTTGTCAACATCATGGTGAAACACGACATGCAGAAAGTGGCTGCCGACCATGTGGCCAGCGTCATGAGAACAAACCTCGCCGAATATCTTGAGAAAGGAGTGGTGAAATAATGCTTGACAAGAACAGCAAGATATATATCGCGGGACACCACGGCCTTGTGGGTTCCGCGATTTGGAATAATCTGAAAGCAAGGGGATACAACAATCTCATCGGAAGATCGCATAAGGAGCTCGACCTTACCGACCAAAACGCCGTAAAAGCATTCTTCGACAGCGAGCGACCCGACGCCGTGGTGCTCGCGGCGGCATTCGTGGGCGGAATAATGGCCAACTCGCTGTATCGCGCCGACTTCATAATGCAGAACATGATGATGCAATGCAACGTCATCGGCAACGCCTATTCGCACGGTGTGAAGAAGCTCCTTTTTCTCGGCTCCACGTGCATATATCCAAAAAACGCGCCACAACCGATGAAAGAAGACGCGCTGCTCACATCGCCACTCGAATACAGCAACGAGGAGTATGCCATCGCAAAGATTGCCGGATTGAAGATGTGCGAGAGCTACAACCTGCAATACGGCACCAACTATATAGCCGTGATGCCTACAAACCTCTACGGCCCGAACGACAATTTCCACTTGGAAAACAGTCACGTGATGCCCGCGATGATGCGCAAGGTGTATCTCGCAAAACTCATACACGATAACAACTGGGACGCCATCAAGACCGACATGAACAAGCGGCCGGTGGAAAGCGTTACCGGCAGCAACACGAAAGACGAGATACTTGCCGTGCTCGCAAAATACGGTATCGGCGACAATAAAGTCGTGTTGTGGGGCACAGGCACACCGCTCCGCGAGTTCTTGTGGAGCGAAGACATGGCCGACGCCAGTGTCCACGTGCTGCTCAACGTTGATTTCAAGGATATCATCGGCATAGAGAAGTACTCTTCGGTGTTCTACGGCACGGCTGTCAACGGCGATGTAGACCGTAACAACAGCGAGGGACGCGGCGGTGCCATCCCATCATTGGGAGAAATACGCAACTGCCACATCAATGTTGGCACAGGAAAAGAGCTTACCATTCGCGAGTTATCGGAGCTTGTGGTGAAAACAGTGGGCTTCGAGGGTGTCATCGAGTTTGACTGTTCGAAGCCGGACGGCACTCCCCGCAAACTGATTGATGTGGAAAAGCTGCACTCTCTCGGCTGGACGCACAAGGTTGAGATTGAAGACGGTGTGCAAAAACTATTTGATTGGTACAAAGACAGTCTGAAATAGCTCAGGAAGCAAGACAAAATCACGCAATAACACCAAAAGCCCCGCCGCACCGGTTCTCCCTATCAAGACCGGTGCGGCGGGGCTTTTGCATTCACGGAAAAACAATATCTGAGCACGACAGA
>JAGAPR010000003.1 GCA_017623155.1 Prevotella sp.
AAATGCACTTGGTGATGAATGAAAAGCGAAAAAAAAGACGAAGAGTGCAGAGTTATGATTACTTTCATGCCTTGAAAGCATATCAACAACTCTGCACTCTTCACTCTAAAAAAAGAACTCTGCACTTATCCTCCCCGTGGGGAGGAGGGGTGGGATTCCTTTTACAACTTCTGTTGCACCTCTATCTCGGTGAATGTCTCGATTATATCGCCTTGCTGAATGTCATTGAAGTTGACAAGACTGATACCGCACTCGAAACTTGCGGGCACTTCCTTGACATCGTCCTTGTAGCGTTTGAGGGCGTTGATGGCACCGGTGTGAATGACAATACCGTCGCGCACGAGACGCGCCTTGTCCACACGGTGCACCTTGCCTTCGGTGACAAGAGCTCCGGCAACGGTACCCACTTTCGATATCTTGTATACCTCGCGCACCTCAACCTGTCCGGTGACAACCTCTTTCTTCACCTTGTCGAGCATTCCTTCCATTGCAGAACGAATGTCTTCGATGGCGTCGTAGATGATTGAGTAGGTGTTTATCTCCACTCCGTCGCGGTCGGCCAGTTTGCGGGCTGCCGATGACGGGCGCACTTGGAAGCCCACGATGATGGCGTCCGAGGCATCCGCCAGAGTGACATCGTTCTCCGATATCTGTCCCACGGCCTTGTGGATAACGTTGACCTGTATCTTCTCGGTAGACATTTTGAGGAACGAGTCGCTCAGTGCCTCTACCGAACCGTCGGTATCTCCCTTGACGATGAGGTTCAATTCCTTAAACGAGCCGAGAGCGATGCGGTGGCTTATGTCGGCCAGCGTGAGTCGTGTCTGCGTGCGCAGGCCCTGTTCGCGCTGAAGCTGCTCGCGCTTGTTGGCAATCTCGCGTGCCTCCTGCTCGGTCTCCATCACGTGGAACGAGTCGCCGGCTGTGGGTGCTCCATTGAGTCCGAGGATAATGGCTGGCTCTGCCGGGCCTGCCTGCTCCATGCGCTGGTTGCGCTCGTTGAACATTGCTTTGATGCGTCCGTGGCTCGTTCCGGCGATAACAATGTCGCCCACTTTCAGCGTTCCGTTGCTCACGAGCACCGTCGACACGTAGCCGCGGCCCTTGTCGAGCGACGATTCGATGATGGAACCCGTGGCGCGACGGTTTGGATTGGCTTTCAGGTCGAGCATCTCGGCTTCGAGCAGCACCTTTTCGAGCAGTTCGTCGACACCGAGTCCTTTCTTTGCCGAAATCTCCTGACACTGGTATTTACCGCCCCACTCCTCCACAAGCAGGTTCATCTGCGAGAGGTCTTCGCGTATCTTGTCGGGATTTGCGCCCGGCTTGTCTATCTTGTTGATGGCAAACACCATCGGCACGTTGGCCGCTTGGGCGTGGGCGATAGCCTCCTTGGTAGTGGGCATGACGCTGTCGTCGGCGGCGATGATGATGATGGCGATGTCGGTGACCTGCGCTCCACGGGCACGCATGGCGGTGAAAGCCTCGTGTCCCGGGGTGTCGAGGAACGTTATCTCACGGCCGTCGGCCAGTGTCACGTTGTATGCTCCGATGTGCTGTGTGATGCCTCCAGCCTCGCCGGCTATCACGTTGGTGTTTCGTATGTGGTCGAGCAGCGATGTCTTACCGTGGTCTACGTGTCCCATCACGGTGACGATGGGAGCGCGCGGCACGAGATCGTTCTCGTCGTCCTCCTCCTCGCTCACGGCCTCGCTAACCTCTGCGCTGACGTATTCGGTCGAGAATCCGAACTCATCGGCCACGAGATTGATGGTCTCGGCATCGAGCCGCTGGTTGATAGACACCATTATGCCGATGCTCATGCACGTTCCGATAACCTTGTTCACGGGAACATTCATCATCGTGGCAAGCTCGCTGACGGTAACAAACTCCGTGAGTTTCAGTGTCTTGCTCTCAGCCTGCTCCGAAAGCATCTCCTCGTTGAGACGCTCCTGCACGGCATCGCGCTTCTCGCGACGGTATTTCGCGCCTTTCTTGTTCTGGTTCTTGCTTGTGAGACGCGCCAGAGTCTCTTTCACTTGGCGTGCCACATCCTCCTCGTTCACTTCCAACGGCTTGGGCTGGTTGCGGTTTTTGCGGTTGCGCTTGCCCTGACGGTTGTCGGCGTTTGCGGCTTGGTTGTTGCCCGCTCCGCCGTTGTTGCCGCCCTTACTCTTGTTTTTCTTGGCGGCATTGCCACTCTGCTGGTTGGCGGCAGCCTCGATGTCGACACGCTCCTTGCCGATGCGCACACGCTTCTTGCGGTCGCCGGCGGGTCGCTGCTGGGCAGCTTTCTCCTCGCGTTCCTTGCGCCGCTCCTCTTTTGTCTTCTTCTTCGGGCGCGTGCTTTGATTCAGCGCCGTCAGGTCTATCGTGCCGAGCACTTTCACCTGCGGAGCCTTTGCGCCCTCGCTCTTCAATGTGAAGATGTTTGATGTGCCCGCTGTGGCGGCCGTCTGCGCCGGCTCGGCCTTGGTCTCTTGCGGCTTTTGCTGCGGTTTGACCGGTTCTTCGGCTTTCGGATCCTCGGTCTTTTCGGCCTTATCGGCTTTTGCCTTAGCCTCCGGCTCCGCTTTCACGGGCTTCGGCTCGGCCTTTATTTCGGGCTGTTTTTCTACTTTCAGACTCACGGGGTTCGGTTTTTCCTGCTTCGGTTCGGTCTTCACTTCGGGCTGTTTTTCCTGCTCTTGTGGAGCTGTCACCGGTTTTTCGACCTGTTTCGGTGCTTTCTTTTCGTCTCCGTCGCCGGCTGTCGGGCGCTTGCCCACGCTGTCAAGGTCTATCTTCCCGAGCGGTTTGAACGCCTGACGTTGCTCGAGCAGTTCCTCGCCTTTCGTGGTTTTGCGTTCTGCCTTTTCCGCCTTTTTGTCCTTAACTTTCTTCGCAAAGATTTTCTCGGCCTCGCTCTTGATGTCTTTGTCGCCTTTAAACTCCCTCACGAGAGCATTGTACTGCTCTACCGTTATCTTGGTGTTGACGTTGGCATCTTCCTTGATCTCACCGAGGTCTTTTTTGTTTTTCAGGAAATCAACTGCTGTTTGAAGTCCTATATTCAGTTCCTTTAATACTTTATTTAATCTGACACCCATTCTGTTTAATTTTGAATTACGAATTATAAATTACGAATTTCCGGGAATACTTACCCGGCGCTGAACTGAGAGTTACGAATTCAACAGTTTCAAATTCGTAATTCACACACACGGTTTCATTTACTCAAACTCTGCACGAAGCACTCGCAAAACGAGCTCCACGGTCTCTTCTTCGAGGTCGGCTTTCTCGATAAGCATCTCGCGCGGGGCATTGAGCACGGCCTTGGCTGTGTCGAGTCCTATCGCTTTTATCGCGTCGATGACCCATTGGTCTATCTCATCGGCAAACTCGTCGAGGTAGATGTCTTCGTCGGCCTCGCTCTCGTTAACCACGCGGAACACGTCGATGGTGTACTCCGTGAGCATGGAAGCGAGCTTGATGTTCATTCCTCCGCGGCCTATCGCGAGCGACACTTCTTCCGGTTGCAGGTATACTTCGGCCTTGTGGTTTTCGGTATCGAGTGTTATGCTCGACACTTTGGCCGGACTGAGTGCGCGCTGGATGAACAGTTGCACGTTGCTTGAGTAGTTAATGACATCGATATTCTCGTTGCACAGCTCGCGAACGATGCCGTGCACACGGCTTCCCCTCACTCCGACGCATGCTCCTACCGGGTCTATGCGCTCGTCGTAGCTCTCGACGGCCACCTTGGCACGCTCGCCCGGCATGCGTGCAATGCGGCGGATGGTGATAAGCCCGTCGTTGATTTCGGGCACTTCGGCCTCCAACAGTCTTTCGAGGAACATCGGACTGGTGCGGCTCAGGATGATGCGGGGGTTGTTGTTCTCGTTGTCCACACGCAGCACGACGGCTCTCACTGTCTCGCCCTTGCGGTAGTTGTCCGACGGTATCTGCTCTGCCTTGGGCAGGTGCAACTCGTTTCCCTCGTCATCGATGATGAGAACTTCGCGCTTCCACATCTGATAAACTTCGCCGCTGACGATCTGTCCCACCTTGTCTTTGTACTTGTTATAAAGTGAGTCGTGCTCGAGCTCGAGTATTTTCGATGCCAGTGTCTGCCGGAGATTGAGGATGGCACGGCGGCCGAACTTGGTGAAATTCACCTCCTCGCTCACTTCTTCGCCCACTTCATAGTCGGGTTCTATCTTCTGTGCGTCGGTAAGTGAGATTTCCTTGTTCTCGTCTTGCACTTCACCATCGGCCACAACGATGCGGTTGCGGTGTATCTCGAAGTCGCCCTTGTCGGGGTTTACAATGACATCGAAATTCTCGTCGCTGCCGAAAATCTTGGCTATCACGTTGCGGAAGCTCTCTTCCAGAACGCTCACCATCGTTGTACGGTCGATATTCTTGGTCTCCTTAAACTCCTGAAAGGTCTCTATCATGCTGGGGCCTTTCTCGTCTTTCTTTGTTGCCATAGTTCTATTTGAAGCTTAATAAGTATTTTGTATATTTCACGTCATTCATGTCAAAGGCTTTCTCCACGTCGACAATGACGGGGCGTTTCTTGCCTTCTATTTTCTGTTTCTCTTTCACCGTGACGGTAAAAGCTGTGCCGTCGACAGCCGTGAGCACACCTTGCACTTTCTTTCCATCGGCCGTGAGCACCTCGACTTCCTTGCCGATATGGTTGACATACTGGCGGGCAACCTTGAAAGGCTGTCCCAGTCCGGCCGAGCCCACTTCCAATTCATAGTCGCCCAGTTCGTCGCCCAGCTTCTCCTGCACAAAGCGACTCAGCTCGGCACAGTCTTCAATCCACACTCCGTCGGCATGGTCTATCTCCACAACGATGCGGTAATCGGGCGTCATGACCACGTCCACAAGAAAGTACTCGCCTTTCTCCAACCATTCTTCGACGATTGTCTTTACTACGTTTTTATCTATCATATAATTATAGATGTTATTAAAATAAAATGAGGAGCTTCCGAAGAAGCCCCTCATTCCACTGAACGCTGCAAAGGTAATAATAATTATTCTATCCGCCAAGCATTTGGTAAGAAAAAATAAAGAATTATTAGAGAGTTATTCTTTAGGAGTTAACTCCTTAACATCTTAACTCCTTTAACTCCTAAAAACTTTAAGACGGACTTTGTTTCCCCCTCAACAATTCGGAATATTCTTTTTCGTTGTTGAGCACTTTCTCCGCATCTTCCAACTGTTTGTCGTGCTTCATCGCGGCTTTCATCGTTCCTTCCTGGAAGTGATATGCCGCAATGATGTCGCGCTCTATCATCTCTTTCAACACGTCTTTGTGACGGTCGATATCTCTTGCCACATCATGTTTGAGCTTTGCTTTCAACGCGTCAAACTCTTCTTTGGCATCATCATAGTATCCCTCGAAGCGCGCTAATTTCACCAATTCGTCGAGTTTCTTCTCTGTCACAGGGTCGTAAGTGAAGCCGCTCTTTATCACACGCTGCTTGAAATCGGCAAAATCGGCATCGCTAAGTGCGAATTCTTCAGCCGGAGCGATGGTAGGATGCTTGGCAATGTAATCCACGACATAGTCGAACATCACCTCCATCGTGTCTATCCTGTCGAGATAAACGGCGATGTTCGGCAACGTGTCGGGCTTCGATTCTATGTCAGGTTTAATTCCTCCGCCGTCACGCACCTCACGTCCGGCCTTGGTGTGAAATACATGTGTAAGACTGTCGGGCACTCTCTCCGTATATCCGCCGCCGCTATGCTTATAGTTGATTGCCTGTATGCACCGGCCGCTCGGTATGTAGTATTTGCTTGTCGTGAGCTTCATGTTCGTGTTGTATGGCAGTTCCATCGGCATCTGCACAAGCCCTTTGCCGTATGTCCGCGTGCCCACGACTACGCCGCGGTCGAGGTCTTGCAGCGAGCCGCACGTAATTTCGGCCGCGCTCGCCGTCTCTCCGTTCACCAGCACCGCTATCGGCATAAGTGTGTCTATCGGTTCCATGCGCGTCTTGTAAGCCTTGTTCGCTCTGGCCAGCTTGCCTTTTGTCTCCACGAGAGTGACATCTCTCGGTATCCACATATTTAATATATCGATGGCTTCCTGCAAAGAGCCGCCTCCATTGCCGCGCAAGTCGAGCAGCAATTTGCTCGCTCCCTGCCGTTTAAGGTCCACGAACGCTCGGCGCATCTCTTTCGCACTGTTCTCCGTATAGTCGCTCAGATTGATATACCCCACGCCGCCCGGCCGCATCCCGTAGTATGGTATTGTAGGCATCTTGATACTTTTCCTCGTTATCTTGAACTTCATCGTCTTGCCGGTCGACGGCCGTTCTATTTTAAGCACAAAACTCGTACCGGCATCACCGCGCAGACGACTGCTCACATGACTCACTGTTTTGTCGGTCATCACGCTGTCGTCTATCGCGAGAATGATGTCTCCTTTCTTCAATCCCACCTCCGCTGCGGGCATGCCGGCATACGGTTCGTCGATCACGACGCGCTTGAGCCGCTGATGATAACGCACAAGAGCCCCGATACCGGCATATTTACCGGTGAGCATCATCTTCAATTCCTTCGACTTACTCTCCGGATAATACTCCGTGTAGGGGTCAAGACTGTTGAGCATCGCATTTATTCCATTGCCTATCACCATTGCCGCATCGAGCGTATCCACATACATCAGGTCGAGATTTCTATATATGGCATTGAATATGTCGATATTCTTCGCCACCTCGAAATTGTGATTTTTCACATTTTGAGCATGCCCCACAGCGAACGGCATGCATGCGAAAGCAATGAGAAGCAACCGTTTCTTTATTTTCATCATGATTTTCTATTACTATTATAATAATATGTTTGATACCGCAAAATTACATGTTTATATGCTAACAACGGCCGTTTTACCCGCTTTTTTATAAAAAAATAATATGTTTGAGCTATTTTTTCGCCGAAAAGTTTGCACGTTTCAGAAAAACGCATTACCTTTGCATCGCAATTCAGGAATGAAGAGCAACACTGCTTCAATAGCTCAGTTGGTTAGAGCACCTGACTGTTAATCAGGGGGTCGTTGGTTCAAGCCCATCTTGAAGCGCGCAAGGAGTTACGAGAGTAACTCCTTTTTTTGTTTTCCATACCCCGGCTTTTGAATTTCCATACCCGGCGCAACTCCGCAAAAAGACGAAAAGACAACAACAAGAAAACGGCTCGACAGAAGTATCTTTGCGATAACTTTCTGTCGAGCCGTCATTTAAACCGTACGCCTGCAGGGGCTCGAACCCTGGACACCCTGATTAAGAGTCAGGTGCTCTACCAACTGAGCTACAAGCGCTTGTTCATTTGCGGGTGCAAAGGTATACAATTATTTTTATTCGGCCAAATCTTTTATTGTTTTTTTAATGCACAATACAATTTTATTGAAGAATTAAGAAACAATACAAAACAAAAAAAAGGTTGGCAAGAACCAACCTTTTTAACTTTCCTATTAGTCGGGATGAGGCGACTCGAACGCCCGACCCCTACGTCCCGAACGTAGTGCGCTACCAACTGCGCTACATCCCGATTGCTTGAAAGCGAGTGCAAAGGTATACAAAAAATTTGAAACGCGTGCAATTTTATCGTTAAAAATTTGCATGTGTACAAAAAAACATCTACCTTTGCACTCGGATTTAAGAAAACAGCCATGGTGCCATAGCTCAGTTGGTAGAGCAAAGGACTGAAAATCCTTGTGTCCCCGGTTCGATTCCTGGTGGCACCACTTAGAAGAAAAGCAAAAGACAGTAAAATCCTGATTTCCAAACGAAATCGGGATTTTTTCTTTTCCCGCGAAACGCAAAAAAACGGCAATATATTACCGTTTCTGGTGTTCCAAAAGGTGGAGCAAAATAGGTGGAGCAAACATCTCCACCGAATAAGATTCTTCCTCTCTGATTTGCAGCATTTTGCGTATCAAGAAAGCGTGTATGGTTTCCTACTTTTGTACCACGAATAAAACTGTAGGAACATGAAACGAGATTCATTCAAAGTGCTTTTCTTTCTCAAGAAAGCCAAACTGCTGAAAAACGGAGAAGCCTCCGTGTGTATGCGCATCACGGTGAACGGTGCACGAGTGGAAACCAACATCCGCAAGAGTATCGACCCGGCTTTGTGGAATCAGGCGAAGGAGTGCGCCAAAGGCAAGAGCCGCAAAGCCTGCGACCTGAACGCCTACATCGAGGACGCGAGAATCAAACTCCACCAGCTATTCAACGAGATGGAGGAGCAGGGACAGCTCATCACCGCCCGCATCTTGCAGGAACGCTTCTTTGGTCAGGACAAGGAACCCGAAGCCGTCCGTACCATCATCGGCACCATGCAGGAGCACAACGACCAATGCCGCGCCCTCGTGGGCAAGGACTATGCCCTCATTACCATCCGCCGTTATGAAAGTTGCAAGCGTTATCTGGCGGAACTTATCAAGCAGAAATACGGAAAAGAAGATTTACCCTTGATAGAGGTCAATGGCGAACTGGTACGTGCCTTTGAGTTTTACCTCAAGACAGAAAAAGAGTGCCAGCAGAATACCGTTATCCGCTACATGAAGTGTCTGAAGAAGATAACCAACCTCGCCCTTGCCAACGAATGGATAACCAAAGACCCGTTCATCGGAATCAAGTTCCACGAGAAGGAGGTCATCCGTGAATTCCTGACAATGGATGAACTGCTCACCATATACAAGAAGGAGCTCTCATTGGAGCGCATCACCGTTGTACGCGATGTTTTTATTTTCGCCGCCTTCACAGGACTGGCTTTCATAGACGTGCAACAACTCGTACCCGAACACATCGTCGAAGACCAAAACGGAAACCTTTGGATTCGCAAGCCTCGCCAGAAAACAAAGAACATGTGCAACATCCCACTGCTTGACATCCCGATGGCCATTCTCCGTAAATACGCAACACATCCTACTTGCCAAAAGAAAAATGTGTTGCTACCTGTTCCCTGCAATCAGAAAATGAACAGTTATCTGAAAGAGATTGCTGATTTATGCATGATAAACAAGACCTTGACCACACATACGGCTCGGCATTCGTATGCAACCTCTGTCTGCCTCGCCAACGGTGTGAGCATTGAGAATGTGGCCAAGATGCTCGGCCACTCTAATATCAAGATGACCCAGCACTATGCACGTGTATTGGATTCCTCCATCCTGCGCGATATGAACAATGTAAAGAACATGATGGCCAAAGTAATGGGATGAATATGGAAAGAGGAATCATTACAATCAGTGAAAGCGGTGTGGTGAGTATGTCCACTGCACCCATATGGATGACACAGTTTGAGATTGCCGATTTGTTCAGGGTGCTCTCGTGTGATGTTCACAAGGCGATACATAGCATATACAAGAATAAGGAACTGAACCAAGTGAATACGATGAAATATGACAAGCAACCCGATGGAATCAGTTACGATGTTTACGGCCTTGAAATAGTTATAGCCATTGCATTCAGAATATGCAGTAAGAACAGTATGCTGTTCAGACGGTTTGTAATCGGTAAACTGAGTGCTGATAAGATTTCGTTGTTTGTTTCCTGTGGCAGAGGAAGCAACCGATGGTATAATTGAGTCCATTCCGTCAGCCACTCGTTCCCGATGCTCGGATGCAAAGGTAGCGCATGGTTTGATGGCAGAAGCAAGGTCAAGCGGCAGAGCTGTTTCTGGCAGAATCTTCCTCCTGCGGAGCGTATTCAGCCCGAAAACCTTGTCCCTGCCGACCATGCGCTTGTAGGGCATCCGGCAACGGAAACAAGCGACTGACGGGAAAGCAGAAGAAAGGAACAGCTTACAGACGAAGCGTAGCATTGATGCTTCATCCGTAAGCCGTTCCTGTTTCTTTTCGCTGCCGCAATTACAGGGCAGACGGCAAACTGCGCTCCTTCAAGAAAATCAAGTTGCCGTCCGTCGGTAGGCGGAGCGGTAGCCGTCAAGCAGCATCTTCTCTATGTCCGACTCGCGGTAGAGAATCTTGCCGCCCAACTGGATGTAGGGTATCCGTCCCTCGTTGCGGTAGTCCTGAAGTGTCCGACGGCTTACCTTCAACCGTGCCGACACTTCCTTGTCGGTGAAGAAACGCTCACCGCCAAGTGTCGGACGATAGTCTGCGGTCATACGCTCGTAGTTATCCAGCAGTCGGTCAAGACTGCCCATGAAGTGGAGAATCCACTCGTTGTCTTTGGTCATCAGTTCATTCATGTTACTTTGATTTAGTGGTTATTGTTATTCTACTTTGTTTCTTGTTTATATTGTCCGTCCTTTGAACCGTGCTTCTTTTCGTCTGTCCTCCACATGAGCCACGATGCGCTTCACGTCTTCGGGACGATAATACGTCTTGTGGTTGATTTGCGAGAAGGCGAGTGTTCCATTGTCCCGCAGCGTCTGCAAGGTACGCGGACTGATGTTGAGCATCCGGCATACGTCCTGATTGTCCATCCACTCACTCATTGTTTTTTCGCCGTGCCGATGGCAAATGGCATCCATGCGGCGGGCGAACTGGTCGAACTTGGCGACCATCGCCTCAAAGGTTCTTTTCTCAATAGATACTATTTCCATAATTCAGTGCTTTTGTTGTTTTTCTGCCGCAAAGGAATGGATAATCCGCCATCCGACAATGCTTTTTTCAGAAGTGGCAGCCTTTGGCGTCACCATACTGGAAAACCGGTGCCAGTTGTTGGGTGAATATGCCTTAATTCCTATATATAATGGGAATGTCGCAGTTCAGATAAGACTTTAATTATAGTGCGTCCATAATTGCTTCCTATTATTCGTTCTCGGAGAATCGGTGAAGTCTGCACCATTGTTTCTATCGCCTCAAAGCAAATCCATACAAAATTGCCTAAGAGAATCCAAGTTCTTGACTGGGTGAACTATAGGTAGTTATTTTGCACCCGACAAACGGTCAAGTATGCGCATAACGACCAATAGTTATTCACCATTAACAAGAAACAGTATGAGTAAGAAATTCAAAAGCATCGAGAACGATGAAGAGTTCAAGAACTTCAAGTTGGAAGACTATCTGCCTTCCATGCCCAATGTTGAGCGGACGGAGAAGTCGGCTGACGCGAAATCGGAGGTATCTGACGAAACGGGCAGTCTCTTTCCTCCGTTGAAAGAGCCGGACACATCCGTAGTGCAGACAGTGGTGTCAGCGGCTGTTACACACGGGCATGAGGAAGCAACTACAGAATTGGACGACACTCCTGCGGAGCGAATCATTGCCAGACGCATCAGCAGCAAGCAGCGTAGGCTGTCGCTGGACGAGTACCGCGACACGTATCTGCGCGTTCCTAAGATAATCGACCGCAAGCCTGTATTCGTCAGCAGTGAGGTGCGCGATGAGTTGGATAAGATAGTCCGTTGTCTTGGAGGCAGGGGAATGAGTGTGTCCGGGTTAGTAGAGAACCTCGCTCGCCATCATCTTTCCACATACGGGAACGACATTGAGCAGTGGCGTAAATTGTGAGAATTAAGGAGCGACCAACGGATGAACTATTAGAGTTGCTCTAAATCCATGTAACGAAGTTTGGAGAGGGCAAGTTTATGTTTCGGGCAGACCGAAACCACTTGCCCCGCTCCAAACCTCGCAGGGAAGACATCCCGTTGGTCTATAACTACTATAATCAGCAATCAAAGTAAACTTGATAATCATGAACAGCAATAAGAAAAAGAACAAAGGCGGTCGCCCGGTCAAGGGTGCAGCCGAGAAATTGAAGTATCGCATCACGGTGAAGATGGCAACGGAGGACTACTATCTGTTGAAGTCCAAGGCGAAGTCGGCTGGAGTATCAGCAAGTGAGTTCATTCGTGGCTGCATCTCGGAGGGCGGAGTGAAGGAACGGCTCTCGAAAGAACATGGCGACCTTATCCGCAAGCTATGTGGCATGGCGAACAACCTAAACCAGTTGGCGCGGAAGGCGAATGCGGAGGGCTACGCTTCTGTGTTTGTTCCCTGCCGCACCCTGATGATAGAGATGGATAAGCTTGTAAACCGGATACGCCTATGATAGCAAAAATCATGAAAGGCTCAGACTTTCGAGGCGTAGTGAGCTACATCCTGAACGATGAGAAAGGCACTCAAATCATAGATGCAGACGGCTTATTTCTGGAAAATAACGACACGATAGCACAAGGATTTATCGGCCAAGCGCAGATGAATCCAAAGGTGACAAAGGCCGTAGGTCACATCGCTCTGAGTTTTTCCAAAGAGGATGCGCCACGGTTGAACAACGCAATCATGGCTCAGATAGCCCGTGAGTACATGGAGCGGATGGGTATTAAGGAGACGCAGTACCTCATTGGGCGGCATTTCGACAAGGAACATCCACACGTGCATATCGCCTTCAACCGCATCGACAATAATGGCAAAACCATATCCGACCGAAACGACCGCTTCCGCAGCGAGCGTATTTGCAAGGAACTAACCCGGAAATACGGACTTCACTTCGCCAACGGCAAGGAGCAGGTGAAGATGGACCGATTGCGAGAACCGGACAAGACGAGGTATGAACTCTATCAAATCTTGAAAGCGGAAGTCGGTAGATGCAAGGATTGGCAGACCTTGCTTGACCGATTGGAACGGCAGGGTGTAGGAGTGCAGTTCAAGTACAAGGGGCAGACGGATGAGATTCAAGGCATCGTCTTCTCAATGAATGGCTACCGCTTCAACGGGTCCAAAGTTGACAGACAATTCAGCTACTCCAAGATTGATGCAGCACTAAACCGTAACAACTACGGAGAACGACAGACACAACCTCAGCCACAGGCTAATCGGGAAGAAATAAGCCCGACTTCAAGCAACGATGTCGAGCTTATCAGCGGCTCATTAGGTTTGCTCACTCCAAGCAACGCACCGGAAGAACAGCAACTTTACGACCCCTATCTGAGAAATAAGAAAAAGAAGAAACAACGTAAAATCAACTGGTAACAATGGCAGACAACAATGTATTCGTCCTCTTCGAGGAAATCAAAACCGCCATAAACGGCATCAACAACAAGTTAGAGGAACTACCCAAATCGGTGGCACAATCCCCACAAAGCGAACCCAACGTCCAAGATTTATCTCCGATTAAGGAGATTGTGGCAGAAACAGCCAAGGCCCAATCAGAAGATATTAAGGACTTGTTGGCAAAGCACTGGAAGGCATACGCACAAATTTCCACTGTGATTTTGCAACACCTTGACACCATCAAAAAAGTGCAGGAGAAGCAAGAAGTAGAACAGAAGTACCACCCGCAGGAGCATATCCATAAACACAGCTTCGACATCAAATCCAAGAAAGTATTTTCTTTTGTCGCAGGGCTTGGCGTGGCCTGCGCCTTATCCCTATGGGGCAACATCGCGCAGTGGCAATCCAACCGCCAGTACGCCGATGATGCCCTGAAGTTCCGTGCCATCCGCGCATGGGGTGGATGCAATGCTAACGATGTTCTTTGGTTGAATAAAGTGTTCGACATCCACCGAGACGAGAAAGCCATTGAGTGGATGCGGAAGCAAGCGGACGGATATGATGCTTCTCTGAAAGTGGTTTCTGATAGTCTGATGCAGGAGAGCATCAAAACAACGGCCGAAAAGCAGGGCAGCAAGTAATTCTTCGGACATATAACAAGAAACTAAGAATCGCATCGGAATGGGACAGCCTTTCCGATGCGATTTTTTAGGTGTTGCTTTTTAAGCACTCAAATTATTAGAATTTGGTCGGTACTTGATCAGTAGTTGGTCGCAACTTGGTCGGTGGCGATTTTGAGTGATTGCTTAGCTTGAGGGGTACTTAGGGGGTACATAAGGGGTGCTTAGGGGGATTCTGTAAATTCAAGTTTTTTGCCTCGTAACCAATTATTCAAACAAGTTTAACTGTTTCGGATGCGGCAGAATGATGTCCGATAACTGTATCAGAGAAGTGTTTCTTAACGATAGTTGTTCGATGACATTCTCTATGCGTTTCTTGTCATTTTCGTTGTACCAACTGAATTCCCATTTGACTTGGGGATTTACGATGCTTTTAATATGTCTTAAATATGGGAAATCGACATCTGACAAAGAGAGTCCCCATACATGTATTGTGTCAATGTCAGACAGTTTTTTCCATATTTCATTATTGTTTTTTATTATGGCATTTACATCCTTATATAAAGTCCCCATATCATTGACGGCTTCTTCCAATTGCTCTTTTTCATTGGTGAAGGTATCAAAATGCCATTTGTTTTTGATTGTCTCTGGAGTTTGGTTATGGCCAAATATAAGGTATTGATTTAATGCTGCACATCCATGAATATAACAAATGCTACCTTTGTTAATTCCATACGCCGTTTCTAATGTTGTAGTGTAATTGAAATTTATGAAATATGAATTGTTCTTGTTTATCTGAACTCTCTGATTATAATCAGGTGCACCAAGTTGTAAAATCCATTCTTTAAAATATTGTTCTATGTGAAAATATAATCTGTTGAGAGTATATCCTACTTCCGGTATAGGCCCATCAGAAAAATCATCAAGGTTAAAAAATCCGCGACTTCCATCTACACGTGTGAAGAATATCATAAATGGAGAAGATACGTAGTCTTCAAGAATTGCCTCTATAGGGATGTTCCCTAAATTTTCTTCCAATGAACTCCATAAATCTCCGCCATCGAATTCATAGACCTGAAATAGACGGTTGAAGACAATTGCATCTTTGTCCTCTAACCAATCCTTGAAATTATTGTAACTGGAGTTGATACAATGGTGCATATCAAATCCATTACCGATTAGATATAGCTCGTTAATTGATGAACTCATACGAAAAATCTACTTCTACCTTATTTGTATAAATCCAGTAACTCTGAGTAAGTATGTATCTGACCGTTCCAATTGCGAAACTTAGGGATTTCTGCAATATGGTCGCCGAGGGGTGTGTATGCTCCGAGCTTGATGTTCAGACACGGCATCTTAACCATGATTTCTTTTCCATTGGCATCCAATATCGGATTGGCATCATCATCAAGCAACGGTTGCTTGCGAGAACCGAAAGTGATACCTGTTATTTTATAATATCCGGCAATGCCTCCATCGAACATCGGCACAAAATGCTTTGCCTCGGAGATGTCTCCACCGGGCATGTTTCGCATCACAAACTCGTCAGCCTCCCGGTTGACAAACGCCAAATATTCTTTTGAAACCTCCATGTGCCCGTCCTTGCGACGTCTGTTTTTGTTGACGATACCGAAAAGAAACTTGCCGTGTGTTGCTGTCGTTGAAGGTACTGCAGTGCCCGCTGACACAGGTAGAAGAAGTTTACGCGGATCTTGTCCAAGCGGACATTCCACAATGGTGAATGCCTCTCCGAGTTCTGCAAGTACATGTGAGTTTTCTTCTTCGAACTGCTTGCGGTTGTCAAGTGCAAGAGCTATGATATCCTTGTCATCGTATGGAGCATACACCTTTCCGAGAATGTCGCGGAAATGCGTTTCGATAAATTCTCGGGTATCAACTTCCGGCTTCGGCCGCATGGCAAAGAATTTGAAGCGTTTCTCAAGTTCTTTCTGTATCTTATCGCGGAATATTCCACGTACCTTCTCACGCCATTCTTTCTTCCGATAGGCGTTATTACGGGCATAGAGGGAAACAACATACAGGAAATTGACATCGTAGTGTGTTACAAGGAGCGTGTCGCGGTCAAACAGACGGTTGCGGAACTGCTGCGAGACAAAAGTCGTCGCACTTTTTTGCGCCTTTTCGACAGTATCAGTATACGAAAGATCATCGGGCACTGTTGCGCTGATGAAGAAGTTGGGAATGATGTTGTAGCCCTCCGTTATTTCATCGCGCAGACAGAAGTCGGTCTCTCGTGGCTTGCTTTCTGTGTCTTCACCAAAGAAAAGATTAAGATTCCATTGTATTACATTGCGGGCGTAGGTGTATTGTTTGGCAACCGACTCCCTTGAAATGGGGTTCTTCTGTTTGTAATACTTGGAGTCACCTATGTAATAGACCTGCTTGTCGGGTTCTACTGAGGTCAGGCTCTTATACAGATACATGTGGTCAACCTGCTTGCCATCTTCCTGCTTCTTGTTGAGTCTGTCAGGAAACTCCGAGTCGCCGATAAGCTCGTCAATAATCGCTTCAAAGACGATATTGAAGTTTTTGGCAAGCAGAAATTCATTGAGCTGTGCATTGATGCGCACGTTCTTCGATTGGTCAAAGAACGCGAAGCACAAATCCCATAATTGTAATGCCTTGTCGGAAAAATACTTGTATTTTATCTGACGTAGGCGACGGACGCCAAAGCCGCAATCTGTGGTGCCATCCTCGCGACGGTGTGGCATATAGCATTCAAAACGCTTGCCTGTAATGAGATTGTAATTGAGATCTACTTCTACGGGAAAGCCGTAAGTCTGCCTGACGTAGTTGAGAATCGAATAGAAGATGACGAGCAGTTCTTCATCAAAGTTGATGCGCCGTTTCTTCGTTATCGGGTCAATGTAGACTGGCTCATTATCTTGTATCACCACTTGCGATTTAGCAATGGTCTTGCTCCAGTTTATCTTGTTGAAACCGCTACGGTTATTTTTTAAGATAAACATGAACCAGTCTTTGTTCTGCCGTGCAAACTCAATGAGCGAGAGAATGATGTCAAGGAATGTGTTTCCGGTACGGTGCTTGCCACGGCCAACCTTTATTGCGCTCTGCAGGCGTATGATGGTGTGGCCCTTGTTCTGACGTACGCAGTTATCACGGTAAACAGCTATTGCCCGGTAGATCCATACCGATAATCCATAGATGAACTGCCGCTGCCCTTGTGAGAGCGGATTCCTGGGTTCATTAAGGTCAATGACATGCTCGGGATGCAATCCCTCCACGCCGAAAAGATTGTCGCGATGGTCTATTACTACCTTGGGGAGAATGAACACCGCTTGGCTCTTTTCGGCATAATAGTAGTAGCCTACGTAATTAACGGAGGCTACGCCACCCACAACATCAAGTTCATCAATGTTGGGAAACAGTTCCCTTATGCTTTCAAATGGGTACGGGTGCCCCTCTACGAGTAGTTTCATTCTGCAATTTGTTCAAATTCCATACCAAAGGAGGTCGCAAATTCTTGAATCTTATCAAGTCTTTGTTTTCCCCATTGAGTCGAAACAACAAATTCGATATTATCACCGGCTGTTATAATCGGTTCGTTCTCAAAATATCGATGGTCTCGTTTACTATCATTGACATGTTCTTGTTTCCATTCGGACAGAGATGCAACTGGTAAAAAAATGTCTTTTCCGCAGATAGCTTTACCTGCGTCAACCATTTTTTGAAGTGTCATGTTGGGCTGTCGAGCAATAGCTTTACTCATTTCGAGAAAAGCTTCGCCGATTCCATAGCTGCCATTGCCATTGACCGAATACTTAAGACGTTTCCCATTAGGAGACATATCATCTTCTTCGTTAGCGTCATCTGATTCTTCTGAGGTCTTGGGGGTAAGACCAAGATTGGTAACAAAATGTTCAATACGCTCCTCATTTATTTCGCCTACTTCATCAAAGTATGATGCGAAAGTCATCGTTTCGCCATTTTCGTCCTTGAAGAAGGCTTCTTCAAGGACAAAGTCCTTGAATACGTCATTGTAAAGGTAGAACAGCACTTTCGACACAAAAGTTTCGGCACTGATTTTACCATCGCATGCCTTTGCAAAGAAATAACCGAGTTTCTTGTCCTCTTGTTGTATCTCGCCACATTCAATCTCCGCGTTAATGGCTGAAACAAACTGCCACCAATCATATTGATGTCCGTTGGAGAATGTTATGCGGTAACCTTTCTTTGCATCCTTGATTTTGATATACTTCCAATCCCAACGACGTTTGAATGCGGAGTCAATGGGGAATAGGGATTGGTCAGAAGTGTTCATCGTCGCCCAAATATAAAGGTTGTTAGGCAACAGCAGGTGTGACCCAAACTTCACTTGTGCAACAACATCCTTGCCGCCTTTGTAAAGAGCATTTATGTTCTCAGCATTAACAATCTTGAAGTCGCCAAGTACACGCTTTAACTCTTGTGCAAGATCATCATCGGCCACTATAGGATAATCTGAGAATCCAGCTTCATTTCGGTCAAGCAGCTGGAAGATATCGCCGAAAATCTGAGCACAGTTGCCACGGTTAATTTCTTCGATGATAAGGAACACCGGCTTTGGTTCCTCATTCTGTTGCTCGCGCCATGCGGCAATATATGCTTTGAGAAACGACTGAAAAATGTATCGGTAAACAATACGGTCTTCAAGTATAGTTTTGCCTTCCTCATCACGAAGTTTCGTGCCTTGTATGCCATACACGGGCACACGGACAGTAATGGGCTTGTACGATCCGACAAATGCCGCATAGTCTGTGTCTGGATGAAATGTTGTGCGATAGTTCTCATACTGAGCGCACATCTGATTTATGGTATGTGACTTCCCCGTGCCTGGAGCACCATAGTATATTGCTTGAATTGGGTGATTATCTCTGTTTTTTATTTCTGAGGTTTCATATTGCCTTTTCTTTCTCGAAATAAGACCTCTATTAAGTTCGCTGAGTTTTGCGAGGGTCGCATTATAGCCATACTCGAATTTATCAATCTCTGTTTTTCCCGACAGGTCGTTCCTTGCGTCGGTGGCAGAGGCTTGTGGGTGTTGATTAAAATATTCAACAAACTCGCAAAGCAATCTCTTAGAAATTGTCCTAACGCTACCATTCGCGCCTTTTACCAGAAAGCAGAGTCTATCCTCATCAACTATTTCTAATTTTCCGTCATTAGAGGTGTCTCCCACTTTTAAAAATAATAATCCATTATTCATGATACTAGTGGCTTTGTTCGGGCATTTTAACCAATTCTTGAATCTGCACATTGAGAAGCTCGGCAATCTTGAGAAGAGTGTCGAGACTCGGTTGAATCGTGTTCGTACACCATTTGGAGACCGTAGCAGGGTCTTTGCCGAGTTGCTCGGCAAGCCATTTGTTGGTTCGCTTCTTCTCCACAAGTATGACTTTGATTCGGTTTATATCTTTGCCCATGATGTTTATTACTTGTTCAATGGCACAAA
This sequence comes from Prevotella sp., assembly GCA_017623155.1. Taxonomy (GTDB): domain Bacteria; phylum Bacteroidota; class Bacteroidia; order Bacteroidales; family Bacteroidaceae; genus Prevotella. The sequence continues at coordinate 19,058 of JAGAPR010000003.1, forward strand.
GGTAACAATTTTCATTGAGGAATCACCCAATTCAAGCCATATGATTGGTTTAATATTTCAATAAAGTGCATTTCGTGCAATTTCAACCTTCGGAATAAGTGGATTCAGACTCTGCAGCCACAAGAATATCCGGTTCTTCAACAGAATATCTTTTAACGGTAGAACACGTTATATCATTAAAGAGTTTGTTCAATGCCGCCTCCCGGTTGCTTTTATTGCGGAGTTCACACTCCCAAATACTGATTACTTTCCAACCAAGAGCGGTCAAGGCTTGTGTTGTCTCCTTGTCGCGTTCAATGTTCCGCGTAATTTTAGCCTCCCAAAACGGAGTATTGCTTTTGGGCAGTCTGAAATACTTGCATCCTTCATGACCATGCCAAAAGCAACCGTCAACGAATATGACGGTCTTGTATTTTTTTAATACAATATCCGGTGACCCAGGAAGTTTCCTGTTGTTCAGGCGATACCGAAGCCCCTTGCTGAACAAGAATTTCCGCACCAAAATCTCCGGCTTGGTATCCTTGCCCCTGATGGCCGCCATACAGCGACTCCGTTGTTCGAGTGTCATCACATCAGTCATCTTCCTTATTTGGATAATGTGGTAAATCTATCCCCATTCTTTGTGCATGGGAAAACGCATAGTTTATCAAACGTTGGGTATATTCGATTTTTTGATTGCCTAAAAATAACAATTCGTTATTTTTCCCATTACTTAACAGTACTCGTATAGGATGATTAACATAAAATTTCTTTTGTGATTCAATATGGATTGTAAAAAAATGATGAGTCCATTCAATTGCATTTTCAGAAGAAACAAATGAATACCATTCTCTTTCTGTAGCAGTGAGTGCCCGTCTCAAATCAGCCTTGTGCCCATGTAAAAACGCATAGTTGTGATAAACTTTTTGCGGCCTTTTACAATCACAAGATTGAGTTATACATATAATATATTCCTCCTTCCCATTTTCTGGGTGATAAGGATTGGACAAAGCAAAAATGTCACCTGTCTGAATTGTATGTATATCTTCTAACTTATTTTTGTCAGTAAATGTCAGAAAACAGTTTAGATTGCACAAATCCCGATCGGATGGAATTTCATTTCCTGCATCTATCTTAAATAACTTATGAATATCATCCTTCCCAACATACGAGAGCATAGAGCTTTTTAATAGACCCATTGTGCAATTAGAGAAGTATTGAATGAATTCATCTGTGTTATCGTATGATTTTGCGTGGTAAGCCAATGCTTTTTCGTTAATACTTCCAAGGTTTTTACCCCATTGAGCAATCTCATCATTCATCACGTTTTTCAAAAGAATAGAAAAGATAAACGTTCTGATATTCTTTACTTTTGAAACGGAATCTACAATCTTGCTAAAAACATCTTCAGGCGCGACAGAATTCGGAATCAAATCTCCGTTTGGGGCAATATTTTTTTGAAGAACGATGACAATAGTGTTGTCAATGTGAATTGAATATGGCGTTAATACAGATATTTCATAGACATTACGTGAATAAATGGTAGAAGAATTCTGATTACAAAAGTCTAGCCAACACATTGCATCAGAGGTATTGTTAAATCCTTCTTTTTGTACGATTTCGTTTATCATACGACACAATTTGCCTTTCAAAGCAGAGGTCATCCTAATGCCCAACTGCTGGTTGAGAGATTTCTTAATTTCTTTTTCTCTTTCTGGATTTAGAGCAAATCCAGAAACTTCCCTTTTAATCAATTCCCAAATCTTGTCTCCATCGTCATCTAAAGAATTGACTTCACAGAACTCTTCAAGTTTTTCTAAAATATCATTTTCAACGGTGCAGAATTGCTGTTTATATTTTGAGAAATAATGCATAATTGCTTTGACAATATCCTCAATAGATGGACTTTGGGTATAGATGACAACATATCTTAATGATTTGCAGGTTACGCCACTCTCTATAATTTTTAACGTATCCTCATATTTGATTTTAGCATTAGGACATAATTCCCAATCAACAATTAATAAATCTCTATTCTTGAATAAAGTTGGAAGTATAGTGTCTGTTCCTTCTTTATTGATATAATGAAATACATCAAGATTGCATGCGTGAAAATTCCTAAAGTTTGCACACATGGATTGGGGAATTTGAATATTTCCATTCTCATACTCATACGGTGCACAAAATTCATCATCAATACATATTGCATTACTGATTGATGACGAAATAATTTCCTTTATTCTATCGTTGCCTATCATAATGTAACAGAATTAAGTTTAATAATAAAACATGCTCCATCAAGACGATTATACCTGGGATCATTACTTGCAGAAATGTCCATACCGATGCTTTTTAGACTATTTTTAGCCAAATAAAGTCCGATTCCCCTGCCATTGTGTTTCCTGGTGAAAAACAATGTAAAAATGTCATTTATGATGGTATCGTCTATTCTCTCTCCGTTATTCATGATTAGCATCTCTTGAGAATCTTGGAGATATTCAAGTCTTATCATTCTGTTGGCAGAGGGAATTAACCAATAAAGGGCATTGTTAATAATATTTATAAATACTGAGTAAATTACAGACTCATAAGTAAAAAACTCGTAGTTATCAAACATATCTGAAGACTCAATGGTTACATCTAAATCTTTTATTTTTTGACTGAAGAATGTATTCATTGATTTTAAAATATGTTTTCCAGTAAAAATCGTACGTTGTTTCTTGGCAGAACGATACAAAGGCTGAAGCATTTTGTAATTAGCCTCCATATGTTCGAAGGCTACAGAAAGTTGCTTGTATTGGGATGAAATTTCAATATGGTTATGTGAGTATTCTTTGAAAAATTTTAATGAGTTCGCAATCTGGGCATGAAGGGAGTATAATTCATGATCAATTATTTCTGCTGAAATTCCTAGTTGAGCCAATTCATTTGTGGCATCAAGCCTTTCTTCCAACTCCTGATATTTTGATCGATACCATTCTAATATGACTTCCTCATCAATATCAAGAGACAAAGATTCTATGTGAGAAACAAATGGCAAAAATAGATTATCTATCTTTGCTCGAATATCTTCTCGGTAAAGAACTATCTGCTTGATTGCTGCTTCATACTCGGATGGTAAGTTAAGAGACGGTATCGTTTCCGAAACCATCTGTTTAAATTGCTCTGAGAAAGCATGGCCCTCATTAGATATCATTGCCTTATGAGCATCAGCAATAGAGATGATTCTTGATATATACTGATTAATTGACGTTGAAATTTCCCGTAGGGAATATACATACTGATTCTCAAAATCTTTTTTGAGACTCTGTACGTCAAAGCGCTTACGTATTTGTGCTATTACCTCTTCGCAAAGTCCGAAATTATTACTTAGCGTAGTGTAATTCATTTGATATTCTGCGAACTTTCGCTCTTGAGTAGATGACAAAGACACATGCTTGGGAGTGGTAAGTTTTAACGAGCGCAACTTATCCCTTTTACTCAAAAGAGAGTTGCTAAGTTCCAGATATTGCTCGTATGTTAAATTTATCAGCTCTGCTTTCTTCGTAAGTTCTAATTGAAGAGCGGAAATTTCCTGATTAATGGTTTCTATTTCCTCTTGATTGGCTTTAAGTTGTTTGGTGAAGTTCGCCTTTGTCTGACGGTTCCGTTTCTTCTCAGCTTCAAGAATTGCATGATGCTTTCGTTGGATAGCGTCCAACTGCTCAGAACGAGCATTTACTTCATCAGACTCTGTTGACCTTAAAAATCGCTTGGCGATGTCAACAAACAAGGCGATAAGATCCTCCTTGAGTTCTCTATAGGCTTTATTCTCTATGAGACCTTCGCGACCAGCTTTATCTTTCAATAAAGGGTTCGCATTTCGTGTTATGGAGATATAACCGAACATATTTCTGTGGCTAAAGAAATAGTAGCCTGCTTTTTTGGATCGGCGCTCCTCAAATTTTAAGAAGTCATAATCTGTCCTGCCGTATGGCAAGACTCTAAAACAATCTCGATATATATATAAACCTCCATATTTTGCTGTCTTGGATGAAATAAAATCATATTGTTCCGCTGTTAACATTGATGCTTTGGAAGCACCTTCCATTTGGCCCAGTTCGATATCCAATGGACCATAAGGGGTGTTGCCCGGCTTCCGTATCGGCCGAAACGAGTAAGAATACGTTTGCCCGAAAACACGGATTGTGCCATTAAACATCCCGTTCTCGTCAATTTTACCCCTAATATGGTGATCTGCAAATTTGAAATCGTCTGGATCAAAGAAATCGCTAATTATATTGTATTTGCCACTCTCGTTCAAAACATTAAATGAGGTTGAGAAGTCGGGAGTGTCTTTAAACACATTAAAAATACCTGTAAGAGAACGTTGGATTTCAAGCAAAGAGGCATTAGAGTCTTCCAAAGGAGAAAAGTCGACCAAATCTAAAAGTTGTTCATTGGGATTGCTTATAATAAATTTTGTCCCATGATTTAATGGATTAAGGAAGGCTTGAGAGAAATCAAAAAGTAAGCTATCTGGGAGATAAAAGGAAGTAACGTCATGGATTATCTGATTTTTTAATTCTTCTTGCCCATTCCAAATCGGGTCGGACTCCTTGTTTGTGCTAAAATTCTCAAGAAATTCTGCTTTCATTTCAGAAATCAGAATTTCTAAATTTGCACTTCCATCAAAGGAATGACAAGGAATATTTACTTCGTCAATAAACAGATTGTAATTTTCAAGAATCCTCCAATCGATAAATACTGCTTGACAAACTTCTTCCTCTTTCTTTGTCAGCATTAGCATGGGAGAACCAAGATAAGCAACTGATAAACGTCCAATGCCTTTCTCTCCCATTGGTATACGTTGTTGTAATCCGAATGTTTGAATTGACGTACAACTTTGAATCCCCCTTGATTTGGAGTCTGTCCCAAGAACAATCCATTTTGTAACTATATCATTATAGTTCATTCCCCATCCATCATCGGAGAGACAGAATAAAGGTTCCTTTATATCCTTATATCCAGGAATATATAAATCACAAGAAAGGTTCTTTGCATAGGCATCGTATCCGTTCTTCCACAGTTCGGATATTGCTGTAGGCAAATCTGCGATTTGCCCTTTACCTAATAGCTCTACGGCTCTTGCTTTAGTTTTAAAATTAGCCATTATATTCGTGTTGTAATACCAAGAGAAGTTCACCTAATCGACGGGCATATTCTGGAGGTACGGCGTTGCCTATAATTCGTGCATTTACGGTCATATTTCCTCCTTTGAAAACATAGGAATCTGGAAATGTCTGAAGTCTAGCGCCTTCCCTTATAGAAAGACCTCTATTTTCGCAAGGATGTGCAAACCTTCCGCTTGTAATCTTAATAAAATTGGTTGTAATAGTGGATGATGGGCGATTCCAGCGCAAACGGCCATACACATCACGAAAGCTATTGTCCCTTCCAATATAACATTTCAGTTGTAATTCCTCATCATCTTTCCATTCCATTCGCGATCCGCCATTTTTAGATGTCCTTAGGAGACGTTTCATGTTAATGGGTGCTAATCTCATTGTGGAATGCATGAAATCGGTAGGATCGATGTGCCCCGCCGGAACGTTTTTTAGCCCGCGTTTTGTCCCAATAAACTCGGATAGAAGTTTCGGCCGAGAATCTTTCTCTGGCATTCGTACTTCACCTAAGCGAGATGCAACCAATGAAAAACGACGACGTGTTTGTGGCACGCCATAGTAGGACATGTTGACGACGTCATATTTGACTTGGTAATCATGAGTAGCTAAAAATTGAATGAATTCAGGAAATGCACTATCTTCTCGGGACAAAAGACCTGGGACATTCTCAACAAGAATGAATCCCGGATTATAATATTCCACAAACCTCATAAAATCCAATAATAGGTCTTTGGACAATTTCGACTTTTCCCTTGTGGTATTAATTATGCTATAGTACTGACAAGGACTACATCCGACAAACAGCAACTCATCATCGTTTCGTAGTACCCCTAACTCCTTCTCAAAATAGTTTAGTGGGAGTCTTTTGATGTCTGCACACACAAATCTAGCCCCAGCGTTGTTGAACTCATAGGTTGTTCTACAGTCCTGCGCAAGGTCTACGCCAGCAACGACCTCAATGCCTGCATTGCGAAGACCATAGGTCATTCCGCCGCCGCCACAAAAGAAGTCTATTGCCCGTATCATATATGCACTTTTATCTGAATCATATAAATTTTCAGCAAAGTTACAAATTTAATTTGATACGAGGATGCTTTTCAATCACATTGTCCTAAATATAAGTAAATCATATGCATACTTTTGCTATATTGCGTGACAAGCATGACTATTTTGCGACTAAATCACTACCTTTGCACGATGAAGCCAATCATATCCATGATTAAAATGAGCGAAGAAAATAAAATAATACTATATCAGGACGATGACGAGATAACTCGTGTGTCCGTTCGCTTTGCTGACGAAGATTTGTGGCTAACACAAAACCAACTGGTGGAAATATACCAAACAAGCAAATCGAATGTAAGCGAGCATATTAAGCATATATTTGAGGATGGTGAGTTATCAAAGGGGACAACTGTTCGGAAATTCCGAATAGTTCGATTAGAAGGTTCTCGTAAGGTTGAACGAGAAGTGGACCACTATAACCTTGACATGGTTATCGCTTTGGGCTATCGTGTGCAGTCGCAGGTTGCGACTCGCTTCCGCCGTTGGGCTACACAGCGGCTTCATGAGTATATTCAAAAGGGATTTGCGATGGATGATGAGCGGTTGAAGCAAGGAGGTAATCGGTATTTCCGTGAGTTGCTGCAGCGTATCAGAGATATTCGTAGTAGCGAGCGTAACTTTTACCAACAGGTGACGGACATCTATGCCACAGCCACAGATTATGACCCACGGGACGAGATGACAAAGATGTTCTTTGCAACCGTACAGAACAAGCTGCACTACGCCGTCCATGAGAACACGGCAGCGGAGGTTATCTACAATCGTGTGGACAACGAAAAGCCGTTTGTAGGTATGACGAACTTCAAAGGCAACTATGTAACCAAAGACGATGTAAAGATTGCCAAGAACTATCTCTCAGAGATTGAACTGAAACGTCTTAACCTGCTTGTTTCCGGTTTCTTGGACTTTGCCGAGTTCCAAGCATTGGAAATGAATCCCATGACGATGAAAGATTGGATAGAGGCATTGGACAATCAGATTATCGCTCACAAACGAAAGGTCTTAATTGGCAAGGGGAACATTTCGCATAAGCAAGCGGTTGAGAAGGCGGAAAAGGAGTTTGAAATCTATCGCAAGCGCGAAATGGAACTGCTTGAAAGCGATTTTGATAGAGAAATCAAGAAGCTGAAAGATAAATAGATTCAATACGCATATGGTTACCATATATTTTGACAAACAACTTTTTAGTCATCTGTTTAAATCGCAAGAAGAAAAATATCTTGCTTTGCGTAAGAAAATACTGTCTCATCGTGACGAGTTTATTTTCCTGTATTCAAATGCTCATTTACTCGACCTTCAGCAGGATACGACTGACATTAAGTATGACGAGATGGATTTCATGCAATCTATTGTGGATGGTAATCATATCTTTTATGAATCTCCTAATATTGGTGTCATAAAAGAGTCACCACGTTCCGCGTTTAATAATGTAGCGAAAGTTGATGATTTTTCTTGGCTTTACGAACTTGATTTGTCGCAGATTACAGAAGAACAATGTGATGCCATTAATAATATAATAGACATATCCATCAAAGATTTAAGAGGAGAATTGGAGTTTGATTGGTTGAAGAAAAGGACTCCGATACGTTCAAAAGAACTTGCAATAGATAAAGAAAATCTTATCTCATTCGTAAAACTTGTAAAGGACAATTTTTACGAGGATAAAAATTCATATAAGAACATCAGGGATAATGCTGTCAAAAGTTACAACCCAACGTTAATAACTTCGGACTGTGAAAATGTTTTCAATGAGCAACTGGAAGCGGCTCCATTAAGGTTATCTTTTATAGAAACGATTAAAGCTGTCATAAACCAATTTGGTCTTAAATCATCTGACGCGACTATTGTATATTATGTATCCTATATGCTCCTTGATTTACTTGGAGTTAGTAAGGAAACTCGAAGGAAAGTTAAGTTCCGTAATATGCAAACTGACTGTATGCATAGTTTCTTTGGTTCATATTGTGATTGTTTCGTAAGTGACGATGCGGGTATACTCAAAAAGAGTAAAACGTTATACAAGCTCTTTAATTTTGAGACCAAAATATATTCAATAGATGAGTTTATTCAGACATTTGATGAAGCGATAAATAACAATCAGAAACATGTATCTGAGTATTTTAAAGAAATCTGTACAGACTATGAGAAAAAAGAGGTGATATGGGCTGAATCGCTTACTCAATATACATTGACTCAATTACGCGCTTCCAACATCTATTTTGGCTATTTTAATTATATGTCGGAACGAACATCAAAAGATGAAACGGTTATAATACTTCATAAAAACAAAAGAGCAAGCCAACTGTTACTTATTCAAGAAATAGAGATTGTTGTTAACAGGCTCGTGCGTTCTTTTAATGAAATAGGGGCAACTTTTTCTCTGTTCAATAAAGATGTGGAATTTTCACAAATGCGGACAGGCAATTGGAATAGGATTCTAAAATTAAACGATGCGGATATTTGCTTAACGAATGCCCAAGATCCTTTTATGCTTTATTTATGGATAAATGTTAGGCATCCTGTGTCTATCCAATCGTAAAAAGTGCAGTTCAATCTTCACATGACTTTCTAATTCGTCCAATTATTAAGTCATTGCATCATTTAAGTTCCCCAATCATGCCGATTTCTCAAACTAATTCACTATCTTTGCCATCAAGAAATCATCCGCATTCCACGACACGCAGAACGCAGAAGTCCAGCGGTGGAGCAATAGGAGGAGATTGCTGTTGAGGCGATTCTGAAAAGTGATGATATAGAGCCGCTTGGGCGTAGATTACGATTCCTGGTGGCACCACTTCAAAAATCTTACGAAACGTTGCAACATGTTTAGTTGCAACGTTTTTTATTTTCCGTGGTAAACATTTTATATTATTCGGTTCACCCGACGAATATGGCGAGAGCTGTTGGCACGGCTTCAGCAAACAAAAATCCCCACGACATGCCTGTGGCATCATCGCGGGGATTTTACGCTATATATATAATATGTATACTACAAATTAAAATCCGTCGGGATTAGAAATCCATGTGATCGAGAGAGTCGTTAAAGTCTTTCGGCTCGTGGTTCTCGTGTGCGGGAGCTTCGCTGAAGTCCTGACCCTGACGGCGCTCGCCACGCTCGGGACGGGGACGGCGTTCACCACGCTCGGGGCGCGGACGACGCTCGCGACGCTCTCCGCGTGCGGGACGCTCCACATAATCGGCCGGTTTCTCGACGAGAACACGGTGAGAGAGTTTGTATTTGCCCGTCTTCGGGTCTATCTCCATCAGTTTCACCTGTATCTTGTCGCCTTCCTTGATGCCGGCTTCCTCTACTGTTTCAAGGCGTTTCCAGTCTATCTCGCTGATATGGAGCAGTCCGTCTTTGCCCGGCATTATCTCCACGAAACATCCGTAAGGCATTATCGAGCGCACTGTTCCGTCGTAAACCTCTCCCACTTCGGGTATTGCCACGATGGCGCGGATTTTTCCGAGAGCGGCGTCGATACTCGTCTTGTCCGGTCCGCTCACCTGAACCTTACCCACACCGTCAACCTCATCTATCACGATAGTGGCACCGGTATCCTCCTGCATCTGCTGGATAATCTTGCCGCCCGGGCCTATCACAGCACCGATGAACTCCTTGGGAATCTCTATCTGTACGATGCGGGGTACGTGGGGCTTCAGCTCTGCACGCGGTTCGGCAATCGTCTCGGTCAGTTTGCCGAGTATGTGCTCGCGGCCGGCCTTGGCCTGCATGAGGGCCTTCTCGAGGATCTCGAAGCTCAGTCCGTCGCACTTGATGTCCATCTGGGTTGCTGTCAGACCATCCTTCGTACCGGTGGTCTTGAAGTCCATGTCGCCGAGATGGTCCTCGTCGCCGAGGATATCGCTGAGCACGGCATACTTGTCTTCGCCCGGGTTCTTGATGAGTCCCATGGCGATGCCGCTCACGGGCTTCTTCATCGGCACTCCGGCATCCATCAGCGCCAGCGTTCCGGCACATACGGTAGCCATCGACGACGAGCCGTTGCTCTCGAGAATCTGGCTGACGAGGCGCACCGTGTATGGGAAGTCTTCGGGTATCTGACCTTTCAGACCGCGCCATGCGAGGTGTCCGTGACCGATCTCGCGGCGGCCTACGCCACGCTGTGCCTTGGCCTCGCCGGTACAGAATGGCGGGAAGTTATAGTGGAGCAGGAAGCGCTGGTAGCTCTTGTCGAGCACGTCGTCCACGAGTTTCTCGTCGAGCTTCGTGCCGAGCGTACATGTAGAGAGGCTCTGCGTCTCGCCGCGGGTGAATATCGAGCTTCCGTGAGGCATGGGCAGCGGGCTTACCTCGCACCAGATGGGGCGTATCTCGTCGGTCTTGCGGCCGTCGAGGCGTATGCCCTCGTCGAGGATGCAGCGGCGCATTGCGTCGCGCTCAACGTCGTGGTAGTAGCGGTCCATCATGGCGCACTTCTCTTCCAGCTCGTCCTCTGTGAGGTCGGCGTGTGCGGCGGCATAGCTCTCCTTGAAGTCTTCGATGATTTTCTCGAAAGCCTCGGCACGTGCGTGCTTGTCGAGGGCCTGACGCGTGATGTCGTATGCTTTCTGATAGCATTCCTTGTTTACCTGCTCGCGCAGTTCCTCGTCGTTCACCTCGTGGTCGTACTCGCGCTTGACGTCTTTTCCGAGTTCCTTGCTCAGCTCTGTCTGCAACTCGCACATAGGCTTGATTGCGGCCATGGCGGCCTTGAGCGCGCCGATCATGTCCTGCTCGGACACTTCCTTCATCTCGCCTTCCACCATCATGATGTTCTCTGCCGAGGCACCTACCATGATGTCCATGTCGGCATCTTTCATCTGCTCGAATGTCGGGTTGATGACATACTCGCCATTGATACGGGCCACGCGCACCTCACTGATGGGGCACTCGAAAGGTATATCCGAGCAAGCCAGAGCGGCAGAAGCCGCAAATCCGGCCAAAGCATCGGGCTGGTCAACGCCGTCGGCACTGAGCAACATGACGTTGACGAATACTTCTGCGTGATAGTTTGAGGGGAACAGGGGGCGCAACACGCGGTCTACGAGCCGCGAAGTGAGAATTTCGTTGTCGCCGGGCTTACCCTCACGCTTGGTAAATCCGCCGGGGAATCGTCCTGCGGCGGCATACTGCTCCTTGTAATCTACCTGCAAGGGCATGAAATCTGTTCCGGGAACTGCATCCTTTGCGGCACAAACAGTGGCCAGAAGTACGGTGTTGCCCATACGCAGCACAACACTTCCGTCGGCCTGCTTTGCCACTTTCCCGGTCTCAATGGTGATGGTTCTTCCATCAGCCAGTTGAATGGTTTTCGTAATTACGTTCATCTTTGTATTTTAAACATCTAAATAATAAAATTTGGACAAAGGTAACTAAATTCATACTAACAAACGAATAAAGCGTGTTATTTTTCGCTTTTATTATGATATATATGTCCGTTAAAGCGGTTTTTACGACCGAAAAGACCTATCTTTGCAAGCATTAAGTATCATATTTGCAATCATAAGAACCTATTGGCATACAATATTTATAATTCGATATATGAAAAAGCTACTACTCACCACCGCGATTGTCGCCTTTCCGGCACTGTCCACTACTTTGTGTGCCACGGCCGATGCCGCGACAACCGAACAAACACGTTACAGCCAATGGCTCGTGGCTTCCGAGATGAAGCGCACGCCGCATCCCTACAACCTCGACTTCTCGTCTTCTCCGCGCTGGAGCTACGTCATGGGCATCGAACTCGAATCGATGCTCGACACGTATCTGGCTTACGGTGGCGACGAGATAATGGAATATCTCAAGGAATATCCCGCGAAGATGATTGACAGCGAGGGTAACATCACGAAGTACAAATACTCCGATTTCAACCTCGACAACGTTCGCACGGGACGCTTCATACTTCGGATGCACAACCTCTTCCCTTCGAGAAAGGACTCTCTGGCCATCGACATGCTCTTCCGACAACTCGAAAACCAGCCACGCACGAAAGAGGGTGTGTGGTGGCACAAGGCGATATATGCCAATCAGGTGTGGCTCGACGGCATTTTCATGGGGCTGCCGTTCTACTGCATGGCCGCGCCGTGGCTCAGACCGGACAACACCGCACACTACTATGACGACGCCACCGACCAAGTGGCAAAGACCGAGGCTCGCACTTACGACGAGCCCACCGAGCTGTGGAAACACGCTTGGGACGAGACCCACTCCATGTTCTGGGCCGACAGCAAGACAGGACTGAGCCAACACACGTGGGCAAGGGCTCTCGGATGGTTCTCGATGGCGCTGATAGAAATTCTCGATGTGCTGCCGCCGGAGCACGAGCGCCGCGCCGAGACTGAGGACATACTGCGCAAGGTGATGGCGTCGGTGGTGAGGTATCAGGACGACGAGAGCGGCGTATGGTACGACGTGATGGATGTCGACGACCCGCGCAACTATCTCGAAGCCACGGCCTCGTCGATGTTCACATACTGTCTGCTCAAAGGTCACCGCCTCGGCTACCTCGACGGTTCGTATCTCGAAGCCGGCGTAAAGGGTTATCGTGGCATCGTCAGCGAGTTTATCAAAAAGAATACCGACGGCACCATATCGCTCACGAAATGCTGCGAGGTGTCGGGACTCGGTCCCGACAACAACCGACGGCGCGACGGCTCGTTCGAATACTACATCAGCGAGCCTATCCGCGACAATGATGCCAAGGGCGTGGGACCGTTCGTCTGGGCATCGCTCGAAATGGAGCGCATGGGCTTCACCGTGCAAAATCTGTACACACACGAGACGGGTATACACGCCGTCGAAACCCACACCGACGGCAACAGTGGCGCTACATACGACCTCCGCGGCATACGCCAGCCCGAAAACAAACACGGAATAATCATCAGAAACGGCAAGAAGTTTCTTGAATGAATTCAAAACTCGTAATTAACTTAAAAGTGTTAACGGAAAGTAAAAAGTCGCAACAGACAAAAGCGATCAAAGTAGGTTTTATTAACTTAAAATATTTAACCTTTAAGGTTGATATTTAATATTTGGAAACAATTGAAATCCGTTTTCTTTCCATTTTTGGCATTTTTGCGTTCCAATTAGGCTGTAATTGCATTCCATTTACGGCCTAATTGGCGTGCAATTACGGCCTAATTGCAATCCAATTACGGCCTAATTGGAAAACAAGACGGTTTTTAAAGTACCCGCGAAAAGCGCAAATCTTTATATCTTCCTTATATACAGATATTTACAGAAAGCGTCTCAAAACTCGCAAATTTGCGGCCTCGAGAATATTTTTTCAGAAAAACGCCGTTATTTGAAATGTTAAATTAACATAACAACTGATTTTAGTTACATATACGCAACTAAAATCTGGTGGCATGCTTTCGGAGTTATCTGCGCCCTCAGAGTTCTAAGACAGCTCTGAGGGCGCAGAGAATTCCGAAGCCGCCGCAAGTGTTAAATTATTGATAAAGTCCCTTACATCCGTGCAAATTATCTACCTTTGCATAATAAATAAGAATACTTCATATTCAAAAAAGCATAATGAGAAAAATCATATTCACGGCCGCCGCGCTGATGGCGCTCGCGCTGGGCTCTTGCGACAAGGGCAACAAATACACGGTAAACGGAGAGATTGACGGAGCGAAAGACTCACTGCTGTATTTCGAAAACATGAGTCTGACCGGACCGGTGACCGTAGACTCGGTGAAACTCGATGCCGACGGTAAATTCTCTTTCAGCGACAACATCGGCAACGCTCCTGAATTCTACCGCCTGCGAATAGGCAACCAAATAATAAACTTGGCCGCCGACTCTGTCGAAACTGTCACCGTGAAAGCCGAATATGCCACCATGCCGACGGCATACACAGTGGAAGGCTCGGACGACTGCAAACGCATAAAAGAGCTGGCACTTAAACAAATAGACCTGCACAAACGGGCCGTGGCACTCGAAAACAACCGCGACTTGGCCCGTGAGAAAGCTCTCGACAGCCTGATGAGAATGACGGATGAATACAAGACATACGTCAAGACACACTACATCTTCAAAGACCCGAAAGCCGCATCGTCATATTTCGCCCTGTTTCAGACTCTCGGCAACTACCTTATATTCAACCCCCGCACCAACAGCGACGACATACGGGTGTTCGCCGCCGTGGCCACCGCATGGGATACATACTACCCCGAGGCCGAGCGAGGCAAGAACCTGCACAACATAGCGATAGAAGGAATGAAAAACGAACGCATCGCCGCAGCCAACAGAGACAAGGAAATTTCGCCCGACAAGATAATCACAACGGGAATAATAGACATAAAACTGCCAGACAACACAGGCACGACACACACCCTCACCGAGCTGAAAGGCAACGTGGTGCTGCTCGACTTCCACGTGTTCGGCATGGAGAATTCGCCCAAACGGATACTCATGCTCCGCGAATTATACAACAAATATCACAACCGCGGACTGGAAATATATCAGGTATCGGTGGATGCCGACGAGCATTTCTGGAAACAACAGACGGCGGCTCTGCCGTGGATATGCGTCTACGACGAGAGCAGCCTCAGCTCGCGATACCTTTCCTTATACAACATCAGCAACCTTCCGGAGTATTTTCTCATCGACAGGGCAAACAATCTCGTGAAACGCTCGGAGCAGATGGACGACTTGGAGAAGGAAATCGAGAAACTGTTGTAAAATAAAGGTAAAAAGGTAAAAAAGCCATGCGGATAGCTTTGCATTCATGCCGCATGGCTTTTTTACCTTTTTACCTTCCTACTTCTTTACCTTTAAAAGCTGTTCAGCCACGCTTTCAGGTTGAGAATCATCTCTATATGATACGGGAAACTCTGCTTGAAGCCCCATCCGTGGCCGCCGGTGGGATAGACATACAGCGATGCCGGCACGTCATGACGGTAGCATTCGAGATAGTAGTTCGTGCCGTTTGCCGGGAGAACAGTATGGTCGTCGTCGCTCAAAGCGATGAAAGCGCGCGGCGTGACGCGCGTCACCTGCTGGTCGCTGCTGTACAGACGCTCCTGCTTCTTATGCGCGTTTGAGCCCAAGAAATTATCGTGCGAGCCCTTGTGAGTGAAGCTCGGGTCCATTGTTATCACCGGATAAAACAGTATTTGGAAGTCAGGAGCCGTGTCTCCCTTACCTTTCGTGGCTATGACAGACGCGAGATGCCCGCCTGCCGACGAGCCCATTATCCCCACCTGATTACGGTCTATGTGCCACGCCGTGGCGTTGCGGCGCACCATCCGCATGGCTTCCTCGGCGTCGCTCACGGGGATATTGTGGTTGCCGTGCGGCATACGATACTTCAACACGACGGCCGCAATGCCCTGCCCGTTGAAGAACTGCGCCCAGTCTTTGCCCTCGTGGTCTATCGCAAGATGCGAATACGCACCGCCGGGGCATATCACCACCGCGCGGCCCGTGGCTTTCTTCGCGTCGGGAAGATATACATACACTTTGGCAACATCATTGGGATCGCCGTTGTTTCCGGGTGCCTTTCCCGGCCATAAGTCAAATTCCGCCCCGTTCTGGGCCGATGCCGAGAGGGCGACGGCGAGGGCGACAAACATTGTTTTAAGTCTTTTCTTCATCATTTATAGTAGTAACATTATTCAGCCTGATAAACAAATGCCGGGCAACACGAAAGGCATCTCATGCCGCCGAAGCTCTGCAAAGATAGGAAAAAATTTCCGTTTGGCATAGCTTTTGGGCGTTTCAGTGGCTTTCGCATTGCCCGGCACGCGCTTTACAGCGATACCGTTACTTGAATGTGAGGCGCAAACCGACCGTCAACATACGTCCGGGAGAGTAGAGTGCATACCGGCGCAAGTTGCTGTCTATGCGGTCGTCGACACGGTCGAAGATGTTATCGACGCCCAAGCTCGGCTCGAGGAGCACGTTTTTCAGTCCGTCAAACGTGTGCGTCGTGTTGATGTTCCACACCCCGTAGCCCGGCGCGTTCTCGTATGCGGCATAGTAGGTCTTGCTCTGCATGCGGCCGTTGAGATTGACATTAAGTCCGTATCCGCGCCATTTGTGGTTATAGTTTACGGCCACCGTCGCCGTATTCTTTATCGAGCGGTCCACGAGTTGCCACTCTTCGCCGCTCTTGCCACGGGCATATATATATGCGTAATTGGCGGCAATATCGAGTCCCGGCAGCACATTCACCTGCACATCGGCCTGCAATCCCTTCACCTCGCCTTTGTCGCTGTTCAGGTATACGGCATATTGCGTCATGGCATCGGCCTGCTTCTGCGTCATCTCGGGAAACTCTTTCAACAACATTTGGCGTCCCGCGTCGTCGAGAGGCACGCTCCCTTTGATTATCATATCGTCTATGAAATTCATGAAGCCGGTCACACCGACGGTGAATTTTGCCGTGTGATACTCCGCACCGACGGAGAAATAGTTGCTCTTTTCCGGTTTGAGGTCTTTGTTTCCGAACGACACCTGCGCCTTGCCGCGGTTTACCGAGAAGTAATGATAGAACAACTCATCGAGTCCCGGGGCACGAAATCCGCTGCTGTAATTCGCTCTGAATATGAAATTTCCCGGCGAATACATCACTCCCACCTTGGGACTGAAATGACTTCCGGCCGTCTCATGATATGTATAACGCACTCCCGCCGTGGCTTTAAGGTTGCGAATGATGCGCTGCTCGTGCTGAACGTAGCCGGCAAGTGTATATACGTTACTGTTGATATTGCCCGAAACGGCCGTCAGATAGTCCTTGCGCCAGTCTATTCCGGCCACAGTGGTACCGCCGTCGACGAGACCCAGTATCGCCTTTACCTCGGCGTCGAGTGTCTTTTGCTTCTTCGACTGCTCGTAATATCCTCTCGCATAGTTCTTCGTGTCCACGTCATATTCTTTGCCATAGCGGTAACGGTCTACCGAGAAGTCGGCTTGCAGGGAGTTGCGGCGGCCGAATTTGTATATACCGCCCACATTCCAGCGCAGTCCTTTGTATCTCATCTCGTAGTCAAGACCGCCGTCCACGTCGTCTCTTGTCTCCGGGCGGTTGGTTATCTTGTATGTTCCCTCTATGCCGGCATTAAACGCAAGGCGGTCGTTTGGCGAGTAAGTGAACCGCTGACTGAGCAGGTTCGACCAGTAACCGCTATACAGCGGCGCGATGGTACGCTCCGTCTCGGTGTCGCTTCCTTTCTTGTATATAAGGTCATTGGTGCGATAGCTGTCGGCCTCATCGTGCACAAACGATGTTGACGAGCCGAAACCGCGCTTGAATATGTCGACATTTATCGACTGGGTGAATTTTCCTTTGCCCGACACTCGTGTGTCGCTCGTTGCCGACAGCATGTCGCTTGTCGGCTGTTCGGTGATGATGTTTATCACCCCGCCTATCGCGTCGCTTCCGTAAAGAGACGAAGCCGCGCCGTCGAGTACTTCGATACGCTTCACCCTCGACATGTTGATACGGTTGATGTCGATGTTGTTCGATATGTCGCCGCTGAGTTTCCGGCCGTTCACGAGTATGAGAATGTACTTGTTTCCAAGTCCGTTAAGTCTCAACTGCGATCCCATTCCGTTGGGAGCGAGCGATATTTGCGGTATCATTCGCGTCACGACATCCTCGAATGTGGACACTCCCTGTTCCTGAATATCTTTCTTCGAGACTACGCGCACCGGCGTAATGGCCGATTTAAGACGCTGATGATGCCCCGAGCCTGTTACAACCACGGGGTTGAGATTTACCGTCTTACTCGTCTTTACCGTGTCTTTCTTCGACACATGTATCTGCGCCATGGCGCTTGTACCGCACAAAGCGGCCGCTACAAACAGTAGTTTTTTGTTCATTTCTATAATTTTTAGTGAAGAGTTCAGAGTTTAGAGTGAAGAGTTATGATTACCTTTTAGTGCAGAGTTATGATTACTTGCAGGAGTATAAGGTAATCATCACTCTTCACTCTGCTTGTTCCATTCCACGGGGTCGCCGGCAATGGCAACCTTTGTGTGGTTTATCCATATATTACGTATGTTCCGATAGTCGAGAAGACCCTCGAGAGTGTAGTCGTTGCGGTATCCTTTCTCGGTGAAATATCCGCCCCAGTCTTCCACCATGTCGTTGTGCGCGTGGTCTCCGGCGATGGACATCAGCGGATAGCAGTGCACGTTTCCTGATGTTATTCCGGCGGCAACCATTCGCGCATGCACGTCGTCCACGAAGTTGTCTTTCATGTCTACCGTGCCCACGAAGTAGTTGCGGTTGAGTTTTTGAAGTTCCTCTTCAAGTTGCGTATAGCGTATGTTTGCGCTGTAAGTATCGTAAGTATCGGGATTTCCGTGTCCCATAAGAGCCACGACACCGTCGTTTGCCTTCGCGGCGAGATTGGTATTGAGGGCCGCAGCCACGGTTTTCACGTCGCCGACAGTGGCCATCAGGGGTGCGCCGAGATATACATCGACGTTGGAGAGATAATCTCCCGCCATGTCACGGTATTGGTTGTTGCAGAAATTCTTCACGTCGTTTACCACTCGTGCGTACTCTTCTCCGGGGATTACTTGAAGCGACTGCACCACGATAGTGTTGTATTTCACTTTTCCGAACGCCCGAAGATAGTTTTCGGGAGCATAGTAATTTCTTATCTCCGTGTTCTCGTATTTGTGCACTCCCGTTGCGGCGTTGTTACGGCAGATTGCCGATGAGAACGAAATATACACGTCGTAGCCCGGGAATTCCTGCTTATATGCCGTCACCGTCTTGTCGAATGTGTCAAACGCTTTCTGCCATGTGGAGCCGAACACGACGAGCAGCAGAGCCTTGTCGCCTTTCTTGTTGGCCTCGACCTCGGTGTTTACTCTTTTCTGGTATATCGCCATGTTGTCTCTTACCATTGACTCGTCGTCATCGCTGCACGATGTGAGACTTGCCAACATGCTTATTGCCATCATGGCAACGAGCAAAGAATTAATCTTCTTCATTGTTTTTGCTTTTAAAATCAGACTTATTATAGGTGTTCTTTATTTTCTTGCCGTTGTTAAACCTTACCGTCACCGAGGCGTAAAGGGTTGTGCCGGGTGTCGTCGTGCCGAGATGAAGACCGTGCGGCGTGCGGTCGACGTAGTTGAAAATGTTGTCCACACCCGCCTCCACGCGATATGTCATCTTCTTCGAGTGCCCAATGTCATGGCCGGTGTTTATCCGCCATATCTGATAACCCTTGCCGTCGCCGTCCATCTGGTAATATCTTTTGGACGACATGCGGCCGAAGATGCCGATGCTCAGTTTGTAATCTCGACCGAACGCATGGCTCCATGTGGCGTACACGTTGCCTTTGTGATGCGCCATACCGTCTATCGTGACATCCGCGAGCGTCTCTTTCTCGTCGTCATATACCCTCGCGTCGGTATCGAGATAGCTGTATCCGGCTCCCGCCGTGATGTTCTTGCCGGTATACCGCATACTTATGTCCACGCCATACGTCTTCGCGCTTTCGAGATTGAGATATTTCCGTACTTTTATCGGTTGGTATTGCGCCAGCAAGTCGGGCGGTGCCTGCGTCGAGGGGATGGTGACAAGGTTTATCATGTCGCCCACCTTGTTGTGATATCCGGTGAGTGATACGGTGAATTTGCCCGCGGTGTATTCGCCGCCGAGCGAGAAATAGTTTGAGGTCTGGGGCTTGAGCCCGGTGTTTCCGAGATACAGGTATGTGCCGCTCATGTATCGCACATAGTGGTAATAAAGCTCTTTCGGCGTGGGAGTCTTAAATCCTTGGCTCCACGTACCGCGCAGACGGAAGTCGCCCACACTGTACATTGCCGACACTTTCGGCGTGAGCCGCAGACCGAACTCCTTGTTCTCGGTGAGCCTGAGCCCCGCCGTGATGTTGAGAGCCTTTGTCGGGCTGTACTCGTCTTGCACGTAGGCGGCCGCCGTGTAGTCGCTCACCGAGCCGCCGTCCACGCGCACCGGTGCTTTAAGATAGTCGTAGCGCCACTCCGCTCCGGCACTCAGCCGGTTGCCGGCAGGCAGCGTGAACACCCCTTTCAGTGTTATCATGAAGCGCTGCTGGTCGCTCTGCACCTGTTTCTGTCCGGGGAAATAGGGCACATCGTTCTTGATGACTCCGTCGAGAATGCCATCGGTCAGTGTCACGGCGGTGAAATTATGGTAATAGGCATGGCGGTTCCAGTCGGCATCAAACTGTATGAAATCGTCGCCCGCGAGCTTTAACTTTCCGCCGGCAGCCACCGAACCGTTGTGATATTCGAGGTCGTAGGTCTTCACGTCGCACGAGGCATACTTGCCGCTCGGGCGGTAGATACGTTTCCAATAAATGTTTCCGTCGGCATAAAGTTCGAGCCTTTTCATCGGGTTCCATGTCAACCGCTCGGCTATTTGCCAATTTGTGTGGCGGTTGACGGTCTTGTTTCGCGAGTCGGTGATGAGGAATTCTGTCCTGTTCGGGTCTTCCACCGATGTGTTCTGCCATCCGTCGCTGTGCTGCAACTGAAAGTTGGTGTACGAACTCACCTTGCCTATGCGCACGGCGAGGCCGTTGTGCTGGCGGATGTCGCCGTGTCCGGCGGCGCGCGTAGTGTTCTCCACGAGCAGTCCGCTGTCGTGCTTGCGGGTGATGATGTTTATCACGCCCGCGATGGCGTCGCTGCCGTAGAGTGCCGACGAGGCTCCTTTCACTATCTCTATACGGTCGATATTGTGCGGGTCGATGAGTCCGAGGTCGTTTTCGCCGCCCACATCGCCGTGGATACGCTTGCCGTCGACGAGTATCAGGATATAACTGTTTCCCAGTCCGTTCATTTGCATGCCGCTGCCCATGTCGCTCTCGTTGAACGCGAACGACGATGTCAGCCCGGCAAGTATGTCTTCCAAGCTGCGGCCTGCATATCCGGCGAGCATCTTACGGTTGATAACCTCTGTCTGCACAGGAGCGTTTTTCAGCAGATGGCGCGTGCCGGTACCCGTCACCACCACCTCGGCGAGACTGTCGCCCCGTAGAGTTTCCTGTGCCGCTGCCGGCAAACCGGCGGCTATCGCAACCGCAATAAAAAAACTTTTTTTGTCCATTCGTGTAGCGTTTTGTCGTCGATGACTCACATCGACACTCCTTTTCCGCAGAGAAAAACAATCCTGTTCTCCCGAAATATAAGCACGACGCACGGTGGGGACATTGCCGTGAAACGCTTCAACACACATCTTGGCTGCTGACGAGGCCCCAAATCCTGAGGGCATCATGCTCTGTCTCTATCGGATAAAACGGCAGGTATTCTGGCTTTCCCCTGCCTGCCCTGCCTTCCCGCTTCCGTTTCGAAGCAGTGGCGTTATACGGGCAGACCGTATTAAAACGGGGATTACAGCTGCAGGTACAGCTCCGGTATTTCACTCGGATTCCCTTTCATCAAGCGACTTCGGCCGCATGATTGCCTGTTTTCCGCTGCAAAGTTATGGCTTTATATCGGAATGAACAAATTTTTAACATAATAAATTGATTCATTGAGCGCTTATAAGCAGTTCTTTGGAGACGTCAAAAGTTTTTTATCGGGAGGTCTTGATGATATTACAACGGTCAAGTAACATCGTTACAACGGCCAAATCACAATCTTACGCGGGCGAAGTAACACTGTTACAACGGCCGCGTAACATTTCGTGTGCTTATTTCCTGCGCTTGAAAAGGATTACCGCCACTACGGGAGCACCCACCAATGCAGTGACCGAATTTACGGGAAGAGCACCCTCGAAACCGGGGATGCGGGCTATGAGATTGCACAACAGGGCGAGAGCGGCACCGGTGAGCATCGTGCCGGGCATGAGTATTCGATGATCGGAAGTGCGAAAAATGGCACGGCAAAGGTGCGGAACGGCCAGTCCGACAAACATTATCGGACCGCAATAGGCCGTGACAATGGCCACGAGAACACCCGAACTGACAATCACGAGAGTGCGCGAGCGGCGCACGTTCAGCCCGAGATTGCGGGCATAATCGTCGCCGAGAAGCATAAGGTTCATGGTCTTCACGAGCAGGAACGCGGGCGGCAGCAGTATAATCATAAGCACTATGAAAAGCATCATCGCGTCGCCCGACACACGTGCGAAGCTGCCCAAGCCCCACACCACGTATGCCTTGACGTCTTCTTCGGCACTGAAAAACTTTAAAACGCCGATGATTGCGTTGGCCAGATAGCCTATCATCACGCCGATGATGAGCAGAGTGACGTTGCCGCGCACACGCTGCGCCACATAAAGGATGAGCGACATCACGGCAAGAGAGCCGGCTATGGCGGCCACCGACATGGCGACGTCGCCGATATAGCCCATGCGACTGAGCGCAACGCCGCCCAACGAGCCGGAGAGCAGCACCACAAAGGCCACCCCGAGGCTTGCACCGCTGCTGATACCGAGCACCGACGGGCCGGCGAGCGGGTTGCGGAAGACGGTCTGCATCTGCAATCCCGCGACGGAAAGGCCGGCTCCCGCGGCAATGGCGGTGAGTGCCTGAGGCACGCGCGACTTCAAAACGATGTTGCGCCATATCTCCGACACGCCGTCGTCGCCCGCCAGTATTCGGCAGATATCGGTCATGGGTATGCGCACCGTGCCGATGAACACGTTGACAAGAAAGAGCAACGCTATCACGGCGGTGAGCAGAACGGTGAGCGGCAGCGGTCGGCGCATGGTCATTTCAGGAGTTTATAGAATGTGGGGGTATAGTCTTTCGGCATCAGCTCGGGATGGAATATTGCCACAAGGTCTTTCAACACCACATCCGGCTGCACGGGAGTTATCTCGTAATATGGCGTGCGCCGCATGTTGCAATATATCACCTTGCGCTCACGGTAAGCCTTGAAGTCGACGTTGCGCGGCTCCGACGAGCGCAGCGCGTCGTACGAAAAGTCGCCGGGAAAACTGTTGAGTATCCGCCAATAGTCGGCGTTTGCGGCGAGCGAATACATCTTCTCGAACTCAATCGGTATTCCGCCCGTGTTCTCGTCGTCGCGCAGGATGTAGTCGGCACCCGCGTCGCGGAACAACTGCGCGAGATAGCTCCGGCCGCCGACGGCATACCAGTTGCCGCCGTGCATCTCGCCACTGAACACCGTGGGGCGGCTTTTCGCCCCGGCGGCAATGGCTTTCACCTCGGCATAACGGCGCTCGATGCCGTCGAAAACGGCGTTCGCCTCGGTCTCGCGACCGATGAACATCGCGATAAACTTTATCCATTCGGCCTGTCCGAGCGGGTCGAGTTCCTTGTATCCGAGATGCGGCACGAGCGTGACGCCCGTCTCCTTGATGGCATCATAGCCCCCGCGCTTGAACGGAGAGATGAATATCACGTCGGGATTTGCCGCCATAACCACCTCGGAATCGAAGTTACCCTCGGTCCCTATCTTCACAGTCTTTCCCTCCCTGACACGCCGCAGGATGTCGGCGTTATACAGATTTTTCGTTCCCGTAAGTCCGCAAACGAAGTCGTGGGCATCGAGAGCGGTGAAGTTTGACAGCTGAAGCGATGTCATGCAGATTGCCGAACGGATGGGAACGGACACTTTCGTGTAGCCTTCCGGAACGTCGGCATCCACTCCCCGGGGCACGAGTGCGATGTGATAGGTCTTCACCTTGCCGCCGTTTTTCTGCGGGTCGGCCACATCCACGAGCCTCACGCCACGTTCTATGTACTTCACAATAAAGCCCTTGGCATGGCGCGGCGTTATCATCGCGGCCGAATCGACAGGCACGTCGCCGTCGGCAGCCGCTATTTTACTCTTGTTCACCACCGACGTGCAGCCGCAAAACACAAGCACGAGAACCGCCGTCAGGCACGAAAAAAACGTTTTCATTCTTATCATCGTTTTGTTTCCATAAGTAAGCCGAAGCCTCTTTTCACGACGCAAAATTAATAATTATAGTCCGTTTGACAGACAAAAAGCGTGTTTTTCTTTGTTTATCGGCCGATTAATAGTAAATTTGCGCTACAAAACGAGCAGCGGACGGCAGGCAACAGAGGGCCCCGCACAACGTAAAAAGAAACAAAAAGCACGATACATGAAAAGAAACATTGCCGTGATACTGGCCGGAGGCGTGGGCAAACGGCTCGGCCTGTCCACCCCGAAACAGTTTTTCAAGGTGGCGGGAAAGATGGTTGTCGAGCACACCGTCGACGTGTTCGAGCGCAATCCCCGCATCGACGAGATAGCGATTGTGTCTAATCCGTATTTCATTTCGGAGTTCGAGAACATCACGCTGCGCAACGGATGGCGCAAGGTGAAACGCATATTGAAAGGCGGCAAGGAGCGTTACGACTCAAGTCTGGCGGCTATTCAGGCATACGCCGACGAGAATGTGAGCCTCATCTTTCACGATGCCGTGCGCCCGTTGCTGAGCCAGCGCGTGCTCGACGACGTGATAGACGCGCTCGACAGCCATGATGCCATCGACGTGGCGGTGCCTTCTGCCGACACCATCATAGAGGTGGATGGCGACTATATCAGTGCCATCCCCGACCGTTCGAGGCTGCGCCGCGGGCAGACACCGCAGGCTTTTGCCATCGACACGATACGAAAAGCATACGAGAAGGCACTCACCGACCCGGCGTTCAAAGCCACCGACGACTGCGGTGTGGTGCGCAAGTACATGCCGGAGGTGCCTGTGTACGTGGTGAGAGGCGAGGAAACGAACATGAAACTGACCTACAAGGAAGACACATACATGCTCGACAAGTTCTTCCAACTGCGCAACAGCGAGCCCGCAAGCGCAGATATCGACGACGGATATTTCGCCGGCCGCGTGGCGATAGTGTTCGGCGGAAGCTGCGGAATAGGCGCGGAGACGGTGCGGATGCTGCGCGAAAAGGGTGCCAAGGTATACAGCTTCTCGCGCGGCGAGACGGGCACCGACGTGGGACGGCGAGACAACGTGGAGGCGGCACTGGCACGGGTGGCGGCCGCGGAGGGGCGCATCGACTGCGTGGTGAACACCGCCGGCGTGCTGAACAAGGAGCCGCTGACGGCAATGAGCGCGGAAACGATAGGCACGGCGATAGCAACCAACTACACGGGAACGGTGAACGTGGCGGTGGCGGCACACCCGTATCTCAAAGAAACGAAAGGAAAACTGATATTCTTCACGTCGAGCTCGTACACGAGAGGGCGCGCGTTTTACAGCATCTACTCGTCTACCAAGGCGGCAATAGTGAACTTCGTGCAGGCGATAGCGCAGGAATGGGAGTGCGACGGAATAAGAATAAACTGCATAAACCCCGAGCGGACGAAGACACCGATGAGGATAAAGAACTTCGGCAACGAGCCCGACGACTCGCTGCTCGCCGCCGACAAGGTGGCCGAAGCCACTCTGCGGGCACTCGCTTCCGACTATACGGGACAGGTGATAGACGTGAGACGGAAAACGATTGACGACGATTAACACTGCGACGGCATGCGAAACAAATATCTGGAAGAGTTCAAGAAAGAACAACTGAGAAAGTGCCAGCTCAAACAGTTGGGCATTCTCGAAGTGATAGACGGCATCTGCCAAAGGCACGGAATAGAGTACTGGCTCGACGGCGGCTCGCTGCTCGGAGCGGTGCGCCACGGCGGTTTCATCCCATGGGACGACGATATAGACATCGCCATGCGGCAGGAAGACGTGCAACGCTTCTGCGAAGTGGCACCGAAAGAACTCGGAGAGGGCCTCATGTTGCAGACGAGAGAGACGGAACCGGACACGAAAGAGCCTATAATAAAGGTGCGCGACCTCAACTCTTTCTACGTGGAGGGAGGCGACAACTTCGCCGCCACGTATCAGAAAGGAGTGTATGTGGACATATTCCCGTTCATATCCTACCCCACCCTGCCGCGGAAGACGGTGCGATTTCTCACCCGCGGCATTTCAAGAAGCAAGGCGATACTCGCCAAGCCGCACCGCTACTCGATACGGGCGGTGGCGGAATTCTTCTATTTCAACGCCAAATTCGCCCTCTGCCGCACCGTATGGGCACTGCTGTGCCTGTTCAGAAGCCGCGGCGAATACATGTCGAACACGCTCAACAACAACGGTTACGGCATCATGCACCGCACGGACAGCATCTTCCCGCTCGGGAAAATAGAGTTTGAAGGCAAACGGTTTCCCGCGCCGGCAAACCCCGATGCCTACCTGACCGACCTCTACAAGAACTACATGGAGATACCGCCGGAAGAAAAAAGAGTGATACACTCGGTGTTCATTCTGGCGGAAATGATAAAAGATAAATACGCAGACGGTTAATAATATACCGACTGAAGCAACAGTAAAGGCTGTGTTAGAAACCCAAAAATCTTACTTTTTTCTTCCAAAAAAAGAAGCGAACTGTCTTCCAAAAGTCTATAAATGTATCCATTGCGGGAACGATTTTAAACAATATAGGATGTCGGTTTTTTAGCATGCGCAAACTCTCCTTGTAACGTTTAAGCTCGAAATGAGGATTTACAAGTTCACTTTCAGGATGTAATTTCATACCATTCGGTATACAATATGTAAGCAATTGTTCCCACTCCGCAACAATAACATCTGGTGAGAACGTTTCTTCCATATATTCTCTAATACCATTTTCAATATGATTACACCGCAATTCCTTTATTATCGCATCGGCAAGTTCATCACTGTCTTTTACTAAGACTCCGCTTTTTACAGTGTCAAGATAACCGGCACAACGCTTCGATACAATCTTCGCTCCTAACATTTGCATCTCAACAGCACTGATACAAAATGTCTCCGTACGCCCCGATGGATTAGGAACGCCTATCTTTGTCTGTCCCAATATGTCGTACTTCTCATTCCCCAAAATACCTAACAGGCTGACACTTGGTAACAGATTGCCGGCGTCGTCTGTTATATACTTGGCAAAAAGGCTTTCATACTTTTTATCGGCAAGACCAAATTCCCCTGCATTTTTTTTATTTTTATCTCCTCCGGAATAAAGAAATCCGTTCCCGATAACGTTCAGTCTTGCATCTGGAACAGCCTTTATTATCTTCGGCCATGCCTTTGCAAGAAGGTGAAAACCTTTTGATTGAATGACACATCCCATATAAGTGACAACCGATTCACGCTCGGAATAAGGCCTGCTGCCCACTTTATACCTATCTGGAACACTGACACAATTGTATATATAGTCTGTTTTAGAAAACGCTTTATGGTCTCTGTAAACATCCATTTGTTCCCTTCCTACCGTTATCAAGCGTTCTACAGCATCGCAACCGGCATATAAAGACAATTCTTTTCGACCTACAAAATTATGACACCATACTATAAATTTAACGGAACTGTGTTCTTTTCTTTCCAAAATTTGATTTAAATAGACTTCCGAATGCTTTATTACTATGAAATCAATTTTGTTCTCTTCACACCTATTCCATGCCTCGGAAAAATCTTTAACGACAACATTTGTCACTTCATTAGGGTATAAGCCGGCATTTGTAGTATACAAAACCACATCTATATCATTATCTCTTGCCGACAGTTTCCATGCCATCATATAAAACATATAAGCCGTTCCGCTAATCCCGGGATTACCATCTGTCAAACAACGACAGT
This sequence comes from Prevotella sp., assembly GCA_017623155.1. Classification (GTDB taxonomy): domain Bacteria; phylum Bacteroidota; class Bacteroidia; order Bacteroidales; family Bacteroidaceae; genus Prevotella. Next base: position 46,833 of record JAGAPR010000003.1, read on the forward strand.
CACAATCCGGTCTGCCTCCGTTATCAAAAAAGAACGCCACAGTCGTTTTTTTACATTTTCCCATTACAGAATATATTATATTAAAAAACGGTAATACACTTATTTACAATACTCTAATTAGGATATACCGTACCTTCATTACCTATCATCAAATGAGCTGATGTTGCTCCATTACCTCTTGCAATTCCCGCATTGCCATTACTATAAACATTCAACTGTGAAAATACAGGTATAAAAACAAATAACAATACTAAAACAGCAAAACTTTTCTTTTTTATTTTCATAATATTAATTGTTTTAATCTTAGCAAAAATAAAAATAAAAAATTGCTTATCAGTTTATTATTGCTCTTTTTTATCCTTTATTAACTTAATATCGCGCAACCAACAACTCATAACAAAAGAATAAGATTGTATTTTCTTTTAAACCTTTCTTTTTCATTATCTTTGCAAAAAAGAATAAAACTTACATTTATGAAACATCCCGCAAAGACAGATGTCGCAGTGCTGCTGATATTCTTCGCGCGCCCCGACACGTTCCGACTCGTATTCGACGAAGTGAAAAAGGCAAGGCCGTCGAAACTGTTTCTATACCAAGACGGCCCGCGCGGAGAGCGCGACATGCCGGGAATAACGGCCTGCCGGGACATCGCCGAGGACATTGACTGGGAGTGCGAGGTGCACCGTAAGTATCAGGAACGCAACTACGGGTGCGACCCTTCGGGCTTCATCGCCCACAACTGGGCGTTCTCTCTGACCGACAAGTGCATCGTGCTCGAAGACGATGTGGTGCCGTCGCAGTCGTTTTTCCCGTTCTGCAAGGAGATGCTCGACCGCTACGAGCACGACGAGCGGATAACGATGATAGCGGGGTTCAACACCGACGAGACGACGCCCGACACGCCCTACGACTATTTTTTCACGTCGGTATTCTCCGTTTGGGGATGGGCTTCGTGGCGGCGCGTGGCCGAGAAATGGGACAGCGAGTACTCTTTCCTGAAAGACCGCTACGCGATGGGCCGCCTCAGGGCACTGGCCAAGCAGCGCGGATACAGGCCCGACATGATACAAATGTTTAAAGACCACTCGGAAACGGGCAAGGAATATTTCGAAACCATATACTGGGCCGAGATGCTGTTTAACTCGGGGCTGGCCGTCATGCCCACGCGAAACATGATCAACAACGTGGGACTGACCGTCGACTCCACTCACTACTCAGCATCGTTCGACACCATGCCGCGCCGCCTGCGCCGCATATTCACCATGCGCCGCCTCGAAACTGACTTCCCGCTGCGCCATCCGCGCTACGTCATCGAGGATGTGGACTACAAGGAACGACTGTACAGACGCAACGCTTGGGGGCACCCGTGGATAAAGATACAATACTCTCTCGAAGAACTTTTGCGCAATCTTCGGCACGGCAACTTCGGCACAATAACCAAATCTCTGCGCCGAAGAGTGAACAAATGGCTGGGCCGGGAGAAACACGGGTAGATAATTTTGAATTACGAATTCGTTATTCGTAACTCGTAATTCATTAACTCAAAGCACTGCCGCGATTTTTTTGATGCTTTCCAATCTTTTCAAGAACGATTTATCGCGCTTTGCTTTCTGCATATCATAATCTGTCTGCAAGTCCAATAGTATATGGGCAGGGATGCCCAAGGCCGCTTCGCACAGCAAAGCGAATTTCGTATTGACGGAACGTCTGCCGTTCACAATGTCATTAAGAACGGTATATGCCACTCCCATGTCTTCCGACAACCGCTTTTGCGATATTCTGCGATATTCTATTTCATCCTTTATAAGCTCCCCCGGATGCGTGGGTTCAAACGGTTCGATGTTATTGGCAATCATTTCCCAGCGTATACCTTGTACCTCTATCATATATAATATTCATTTATAATGGTTAGACTCAACAAGAAGAACGCAGAACTTATCCATATAATGAACATGTCGTCTGTCTTCTGTAAAGATAGGCTATTTGAATTAAATATCCGCAAAATTGCGGATATTTAATGATATATTAACAGAAAAAACGAGAGAATGCCACTATATCCTGCTTTTCCCATCCTCTGCCGCTCAATAAAAATATCCCACAGATATGCTTGCCGACACGCTCCAACGGTTGCCCGCGTATATCGCGTCGGCCGATGGAGTGAGCAACCAGCGCCTGAAGCGCATGTCGATGCCCACTCCACCCACGGCGGCGAGTCCTTTGCGGGTTTCTTCACGGCCGAAGACAATGCGTCCGTTGTCACCGTAATGCGGGTCGAAGTCGTCGTATTCGGAGTGACGCAGGCCATATCCGGCAAGCATTCTCACGTATATGCTCAGCGTGTTGTTGCCGTTCTGATATACGTCACAGCCCGGCCCCACGGCTATCACAAGACAGTCGCGATGGTCGTCTATGTCGGCAGTGCCGTCTCCTCGCACCACGCTTGTGCTCCCATCGTGGGTGCCCCAGTGGCCCCACATGTCGACGAAAACGCGATCCGAGGTATAGAACCGCCCGTTAGCCGCGAGCGACAAGCCCCTCGGCGAATAGGCTTCCGACAGCCATTCGGCACCGACTCCGAAGCTGAAAGCAAACGTGGCATCCTTGGATATCCCCGACTGCGCGTGCGCCGCGCACGACAAAAGCACCGCCACGCACAGCACCACCCGTCTCGCCACGGCTTTCATCGCGTCTTGGGATTATACTGTTCCACGATTTTCGTGAAGTCGAAAGCGTCTATCTCTTTCCCGGCAATCTTCCGACAGAGTTCCGGGTCGTCCGAGAGCCACTCCTGCCAAGCCTTTCTCATGTATGAGCGGCTCGATATGCTGCGGCCGAAATATATCGGACAGTCGTCACCCTTGCGCTGTAAACAGTATTTGATACCCTCGTCACGACTGTACGTTATCACCAAAGCGCCGTCTTTTGCAAGACTGAACGTATTTCCATAAGCCGTTATAAAGATGTTGTCGCCCACGTCTTTGAGCACCTGCCAGCACTTGAACTCGCGGAATTTCTGCACGCCTTTTTTCGTGTAAGGCATCTTGCATGTCGTGTAGACCAGCGTTTGCGACCTCTCGGGATGCCCCTTTCTCGACAGTTTCATGTACTCTATCTGCTCGCTTTTCACCTTTATGCGTCCCGAATCGGTCTTTATACTGATTGTCTTCGCACCGGAAGGAAGATTGGACGAGCGCTGGCCGCCGATGCGGCCGGTAATCAGCCGGTTGTCCTTTGTGGTGATTTCTGTGTCGTAATAAGTACTTCCTGCAACAGCAAACTCCACAAGCTGACACGAACTAAGCGCGAATAGTCCGCACACGGCTATCGCCGCAAGCACGACCGATAATGTTTTTCCCTTTTTCATATATACTCTTGGTTTAATTGTTATGCTGGCAAAAATATAAAAACAACAATGAAAAGATGTCAACATTTGTTGAGATTTAATGTGTTGAGCGCTTATAAGCACTTCTTGTGGTGTTACAAGATTTTTGTAATCGCATTACAAGACTTTTGTAATAAAATTATATTGTAATGTACGGTACTGGTTTTACTCGTCTCTTGACCTATTTTTTGGAAAAAGTAAAAGTTAGTTCCCTGCGTATTCGACTGAGATGCGTAGGTGTAATATTCAGATAAGATGCCATTTCTTTAAGGCTTATATTCTGTAATATGTCCGGACAGCGCTTCAACAAAGCCACATAACGGTCTTTTGACGACTTGACATGCTGCTCCAAAAACAATTCATAAGCCTGACAGAACAGGTTTTCTGTCATCTTGTTGCGCAGGTCGGGCTTGTTATCGAGCATGGTTCTCACCACCGATATATCACACACCATAACCTCGGCATCGGTAGCCGCCACGATATTCGTCTTGGCCGGACTCTGCCTTATTATGCTCATGAAATCGCCCAAAAGGTCGTCGGAAAACACAAATCCCACGACATGGATATTTCCGTTGCTGTCGGCTATCGTATATTTAAAAGTGCCACTCAGTACAAAGCCACAGTATCTCAACCGCTTTCCATGCCGGACAAAAATCTCTCCTTTTCTGAAACGCATCGGCGAGCCCTTTGATAAAAACAGTTCTCGCCATACAGACAGGTCAAGCTCGTATGTATATGAATTAAAACTGGACATATCTTCAATTATGAGTACAGAGTAATGAGTTTAGAGTTATGATTACCATTTGGTCCAAAGAACAGAGTCATGACATGTTTTCAAGATATTCACTTCTCCTCCCCTTGTGAAGACCGTATGGGACTCTTGGGCTTCGGTATCTTATCCATGAGCAGTTCGAACACTCCCGCTATCGCCACCACGCCGATGATATAGAGCAACAGGCCGGCATATACCTCGCCGTTGAGAGATACGGGGATGAAAATCTTGCGGGCGATGGGATGGGTGACAAACATCACGGCCGACACTCCGCCCGTCCAGAGCAGCGGAGGGAGAGCGACGGCGGGTAGCGACTTGACGAAAAACACGGTGGCGGCAACGGCAAAGAGCGGTGCCCAGAGCCATGTCTGGAAGTTGAAACACATCAGTGAGAGCACGCCCATCGTGGCCATACAGAGCAAAGCCCACTGCCACCGGCGGAAGCACTGCATCCAAGCTGCGGGGCGCGAGCGACCGAGCAGCACACCGGCACAGAACGGGAGCATGCCGCCCACACAGTTGTAGCGCAGACGGCGCAACGTCTCGTCTTCCGGCCCGCACACGGCTTGCAACAGCCAGCACACCAATACCAGTCCCACCACAACGGCCGGGCCCCGGCGATGGATGAAAAGGCGGTAGACGATATAAAGTTGTATCATCAGTCCGAAAAACCAGTAGGGCCCGGGCCAGATGCTGCGCGACGGCCAAGGCAGGAGGTTTATATACATCAGCAGCTGGGCGATGATGTTGCCTGCCGTGTAATGGAAAGGCCGTGGAGTGGCAAGGTCGACAAGCGTGAAAGCCGCAAAACCGGTGAACAGCATCGTCAGCAGTTTGAGATAGTGATAGCGTATAAACCGGAACACAGGCAGGTCGGGCCTGTCGCCGTATTTCATCACGAGTCCGTAGCCGCTGAGAAAGAGGAACACCGGCACTCCGTAATGCCCGAAGTAAGACACGAGATTTATCGGCAGCATAGCGTCGGGATGCGCCAGTATGCCAAGCAGTCCCTCGTTGTTCGACACCCGATAGAGGTATTCGTTTTCCTTTGCAGGTATCGACAGCCAGTGACAGAAGTTGTGCAGCATGATGCCCAAGATGGCAATGCCCCGCAACGCAGAGCACTCCGCGCGACTGAGCCATGTTTTATTTTCCATAATCGTTTCGCAATTTATCGTAATCGGTGGTATTTTTAAGTATTCTCGGGTTGCGCTCGTCATAGTCGGGAGAGAGCGGATTGCAGTCGGGACGGTAGTAGGGGCATGATATTCCGCCGAGATAGAGCAGCAGGTGCGGCAGGCGGTCGGTCATGAAAGGCTTGGCGGCGGCAGCCCGCACGGCGGCCACGACCTCGGGCCGGGCGGCCTCATAACTCTCGGAACACCATATCCAGAACGGCACTTCATACTCTTCGTATGCCGTCTCGTAGCTCGGCCGCTCGCTGTGTGTGCGCCCGAACTTGTCGCGGTCGAAACCGAAACAGCTCTCTCCGTGGTCGGAAAGGTATATGACAACGGCATCACGACTTTCAAACCGGCGGATGACGGCATCGAGTATCGAGTCGTTGTAGAGCGTGGCATTGTCATAGTCGGCCAGCACCCAGCGGGCGTGGTTGTTCACACGGCGGTGCCGGTAGTCTGCCGGGCGAAACACTTTGCGGTCGCGCGGATACTTGCGCCTGTACTCTGCGTGCTGTCCCTTGAGGTGGAAAATCGTGAGATTGGCCTTTGCCGAGGGGCGCGGCAGAGTGTCGTATTCGGCCAACAGCCCCTCGTCATACTCGTGTATGGCACTGTTCCGCACATCGAACATCTTGTCGCTCAGTTCATGGTCGGTCATGAAAAAGCCGCCGCTGAAATTGCATATCGACTCGGCAGCATCGGGCACGAACTGATTTGTGACAAACGTCACGCCGTAACCGGCGGCACGAAAGACCTCGGGGAAAAGCGGATAGTCGCACCAGTCGGCCTTGTCGCCGACGGTCTGCAACGAAAAAAGGTTCTTGAAAACGAAGCTCGTGAGGTTCCACGGACTCACCACATCGGTGAAAACAACGAGCCGGCCCGCATCGGCACGCGCTTTCTGGCGCGGACTGACGGCCTTGTCGTAGCCGTACAACTGTGAGTGATGGCGGTTGTGGCTCTCTCCTATCACGAGCACTATCTCGGGAGAACGGAACGAACAGCTGTCGATACGCGAGCAGCCAACGAATTCTGTCAGCTTGTCGAGCTGGCGGTCGGCGAGGTTATTGGCGTAAATACTGAAAGCAAGACGATGCACGGGGAGGTAGAGTTCGGCCTTGTTGTCGTCGAGAAAAGCCCTTTCCACCTTGCCGAGCTCGCCGGCGGAAAACAGTTTGGCCGTGGCTCGCTTATTGGGCAGCGTGACCGTAATGCCCCATATCAAAAGCACCGCAACGGCAACGGCGGCCGGAAGACAGCACAGGCACGAGCAGCCGTGACGCAACTCCTCGTTGATGCGCGGCCTGTGACGCATGCGACGCACAAGAAAAGCACCGACGGCGACACACAGATGCAACGCGGCGAGAGCCATAAGCCACCCCACGGGAGAGGCAATCACATCCCAACCGACGTATGTGCTGAAAAACTGTGAGGCCTCGTCGTAGTTCGTCTCGTTCACGAGCAACAGCATCGTGGGCGACAGCGAGGTGCCGAAACGATGGAAGCAATACACATCGGCAATGGAAACGGCATAGAGAAACACCGAAAGAAGCGCACGGGGAATGCCCCGCCACCGCCGCGGGACGATGCACAGCAATGCGCAAATCACGTAAAGGTCGACAAAAAGCTCGTATAAGGCATAGCTGTAAGGCGGCGGATTACCGTCGGGCGAGGCCGTAAGCAACAGGCACAGCCACCCGAGGGCATACATAAAAACAAAAAAAGAGGCATTGCCGGTTATCGGAGCGAGCAACAAGCCCGCCGACTCACGGCATGCCTTCGACATATTTACCATAATATTCTGTTATCTTTTCTTTCACCACATCGGGCACCATGCCGTCTATCGGCAGGCCGCAGCCTATACGCCCGCGTATCTCCGTGCTGCTGATATCGAGCAGCGGAACATCGACAAGCGTCACACCTGCCGGCAGCGAGGCCGCATCCACCGTGCTGCCACGGCGAGGATATATCACAACGGGATAACCGGCGAGTATCTTCTCGTGCTCGCGCCACCCGCCGAAACGCTGCCAGTTGTCGGCACCGATGAGCAATGTGAAGCGGCGGTCGGGCATTTCGGCCGTCAATCCGCGGAGCGTATTCCACATGTAAGACGGTTTGGGCAACCGAAATTCGTAGTCGCTCACCGCCATACCGCGCTCTCCGGCCACCGCCATGCGGGCAATCTCGAGCCGCAACGAGTCGTCGAGCAACCACGAATTGCGCTTAAACGGGTTTTGGGGCGACACCATAAACCATATCTCGTCGAGGGCGGCGGACTCCAGCAACCGCCGTGCGATGGCTATATGCCCGTTGTGTATGGGATTGAACGAGCCGCCGAATATTCCTGTCGATATGGTGTCCATAGGCTTATATCACTATGATATGAACTCCTTTATCACGCCGTATGTCTCGCGACAGGCCTCATCGATATTGTCATTGACCACGATACGGTCGAACTTAGGTGCGAAACCGAGTTCAAACTCGGCACGCGCTATGCGCTTGTCTATCGCCTCGACTGTCTCGGTGCCGCGGCTTTCGAGCCTGCGGCGCAACTCCTCCACCGACGGCGGGCGCACGAATATGCTCAAAGCGCGGTCGGCATAGTAGTCTTTAATGTTGCAACCGCCTTTCACATCGACGTCGAGCACCACGTTCCACCCGGCTTCCAACTGTTTCTCCACCTGCGATTTCAACGTGCCGTAATACCTTCCGGCATACACCTCCTCGTACTCCAAGAACTCGCCGGCGGCAACCTTCGCCCTGAACTCGTCGGGAGTGACGAAGAAATAATCCTCGCCGTCAGTCTCTCCGGGACGCGGGCCGCGGCTCGTACACGACGTGGAAAAGGCCATGCGCAACTCGTCGTGCGCCATGAGACGCTTAATGATGGTGCTCTTTCCCGTTCCGCTCGGGGCGGAAAATATTATAACTTTACCCTTACAACGCATTCAGCACCTGTTCTTTTATTTGCTCCAACTCGTCTTTCATCATCACGACAATGTTCTGCATCTCCGCCAGATTGCTCTTCGAACCGGTGGTATTGATTTCGCGTCCCATCTCCTGAGCGATGAAACCGAGCTTCTTTCCCTGTCCGTGTCCGTCTTCCATTGTCTCGCGGAAGTATTTGAGATGATTGGCAAGACGCTGTTTCTCCTCGCTGATGTCGAGTTTCTCTATATAGTATATCAGCTCCTGCTCGAGGCGGTTCTTGTCGTATTCCACATTTGGAATGGAGCTCAGACCGTCTACAATGCGGGCACGTATCTTCTCGACACGGGCTTTCTCGTAAGGTTCTATGGATGCGAGAAGAGCCGAAATGTTGTCGAGCTTCTCGCAGAACTTGCGTTGAAGGGCCACTCCCTCCTGATTGCGGAACGCCGTTATCTTCTCTATCGCGCCGACAATGGCACCGCGCGCCGCGCTCCACTCGTCGTCGCTGAGCTCTTCCTGCTCGGTGCGCACCATCACATCGGGCATGCGCAGAAGCGTGGCAAACCAGTCCTGAGGCTCCGGAATGCCGGTCTTTTCGGATATGGCACGTATCTGCCGGTAGTAGTTTTCCACGAGAGCACCGTTTATCGGAGTGGCATCCGTGCCGGCTTCTTTCTCTATCCAGATGCAGAAATCCACCTTTCCGCGCTCCAACGCCGCCGAGAGCATCTGCCGAATTTCCATCTCTTTCTCTCTGTATAGCGGCGCAATACGCGTCGAGAGGTCAAGAGCCTTGCTGTTGAGCGACTTTATCTCCACATTTATTTTCTTCTCTCCATAGGTCACGACAGCCTTGCCGTAGCCCGTCATCGATTGTATCATAATATTATTGTTTAAGTTTCGCTGTTATATGTTATAGCATTTTGTCATTACATGATGTGCAACCAGCGCAATATGTCGTTGAGATTTGCCACCACCATCAACAGGATAAGTATGCCGAAGCCTATATACTCGGCCCGTATCATGAACGTCTCGCCCGGTTTCCGGCGCGTAATCATCTCGTAAAGCAGGAACAAGACGTGTCCTCCGTCGAGGGCGGGAATGGGCAGTATGTTCATGAACGCGAGAATAATGCTTAGGAATGCCGTCATTTTCCAGAACAGATACCAGTCCCATGTGGGCGGGAAAAGGCTGCCGATGGCTCCGAAGCCGCCAAGCGATTTCGCTCCTTCCGACGTGAAGACATACTTCATGTCGTCTACGTATGTCGACAACACATGGCATCCGTACTTCACTCCGGCGGGTATGCTCTCGAAGAAACCGTACTCACGTGTGACGGGTTTATAGAGAGCGACGTATGATTTTGTCATTATTCCGAGTTTAAGGTCGGCCGTAAGCACCACATTCGCCGTGTCGTTGACTCCCTTTCTCTGCGTTATTATCGTGACATTGCGTGCCGCCATGCTGTCGGCAGGCGTCGACGCGACTGCCAGCACATCGCCGAGCGTGCCCATTTCGTCGAGGAACGTGTTGTAAGAGTCCACCGGTTTGCCGTTGAAAGCGATTATCTTGTCGCCTTTTTGCATTCCGGCTGCCGCTGCCGGCGTGCCCGGCAGGACGCTATCGAGCACCGCCGGCGTGAGAGGACGCACAAACGGTGGCACGGTTTTGAGCATGTCGAGCAGGTTCAGGTCGCCGGGCAGGTTGAGACTCATCTGCTTTCCGCCGCGAACGAGGTCCACGCGGTGCGCCTCGGAGATGTCTCTGAGCATGTCTGCGCTGAAATCCTTGAACTCGCCCTTGTCCGTTCCGATGAGAATATCGCCGTCGCGGAAGCCCAATGCCTTTGCTTCCGTGTTGAATTTCATGCCGTATGTCATGTCTTTCGCGGGGATATATGTGTCGCCCCACACGAAAAGTATCCCGGCATATATTATCAATGCGAGCAGGAAATTGACCAGCACGCCGCCTATCATGACAAGCAGTCGCTGCCATGCGGGCTTTGAACGGAACTCCCACGGCTGCACAGGCTGCTTCATTTGCTCGGTATCGAAACTCTCGTCTATCATTCCCGATATCTTGCAATAGCCGCCGAGTGGCAGCCATCCCACGCCATATGTCGTGTCGCTGTTTTTCGGTTTGAACTGGAAAAGATGGAACCAAGGGTCGAAGAACAGGTAGAACTTCTCCACCCTGATACCGAACAGTTTTGCAAAAAAGAAGTGTCCGCCCTCATGGAGCAGCACCAAAATCGATATTGCGAGCATGAGTTGCAACGCACGTATTAAGAATATTTCCATTTATTATATGTATTGTGATTGTTATTTAGCTGTCAACAACTCCGTGGCCACGCGCCTTGCCTCGCTGTCTGTGGCCACATACGTGTCGTAATCGGGATTTAATTCGAACGCCACGCGGCTCATCGTCTTCTCTATTATGTCGCTCATCTGCAAAAAGCCGCAGCGGTCTTCGAGGAAACCGCGGTTGACAATTTCGTTGGCGGCGTTGACGATGCATGGCATGTTGCCGCCTTTTCGTATCGCCTCGAATGCCAACGCGAGGCAGCGGAACTTCTCCATGTCGGGCTTGAAGAACTCCAACGGGTGACTGAAAAGGTCCAATCGCTCCGACGTGAGATGTATGCGGTCGGGATAAGAGAGCGCATACTGTATGGGGAGGCGCATGTCCGGCACGCCGAGTTGTGCCTTTACGGCCCCGTCGCAGAATTGAACGGCGCTGTGAACGACCGACTGCGGATGCACGAGCACCTCTATCTTGTCGGCATCCACGCCGAAAAGCCACTTCGCTTCGATAACTTCAAATCCTTTGTTCATCATCGTCGCACTGTCTATCGTTATCTTCGCTCCCATGTCCCATGTGGGATGTCGCAGGGCATCGTCCTTGGTGACGGCGGCCAACCGGTCCATGGTGAAATTGCGGAACGGTCCTCCCGATGCCGTGAGAAGTATCTTTTCCACTTCGTTGTCGCCCTCTCCGGCAAGGCACTGGAATATCGCCGAGTGCTCGCTGTCGACCGGAAGTATCGGCGTGCGGTATTTTTCCGCCAGCTCACAGATAAGTTTTCCTGCCACGACGAGTGTCTCCTTGTTTGCCAGACATATCGTCTTGCGCGCCTTTATGGCGTGTATCGTCGGCGAAAGGCCGGCAAATCCCACCATTGCCGTGAGCACCATGTCTATCGGTCCTGCCTCTACAATCTCGTCGAGCGCGTCTTTTCCCGCGTAGATTTTTATGTCGGACTCGTCTGCGAGCAATGCTTTCAGCTCGTCATACCGCCGTTCATTGGCGATGACAACGGCCGCGGGCTTGAACTTACGGGCCTGTGCCGCAAGCTCTTCGACCTTGTTGTTTGCCGTGAGACAATACACCTCGTACCGGTCGGAGTGCTCTTCTATCACCCGAAGGGCCTGTGTTCCTATCGAACCGGTGGAGCCGAGTATTGCTATTTGTTTCTTCTTCATGTTTTTTTTATATTATGATGCGCGGCAGTAACGCCTCCGCCGCATAACGTCAGAGTGTCGTCTGTGCGCCGATAAGTCTTATTCTTCCGCCTTGTCGATGTCGAGCAGTCCCTCGGGCAGTGCCATCTCTATCGTTCGCCGGGCGGTATCCACGTCGCGGATAAGCTCGTCTTGCGCCGGAACGAGTGTGCCGTCTTCCAGTTCGAAGAGCGTGTTCACCGTGCTGTCGTCCACCGACGCTATCCGTCCGACGGCCTTGCCGCTGCCTGCGTCGATGATTTCGAAGCCCACGGTTGCCGCCCACGACAGTCCGGTACCGTCGGCATCGGACAATTCTCTCGGGAAAAACACGTCGGTGTTTGTCAGTTCCGCCGCCCGTTCCTGAGTGTCGATGTCCTCGAATTTGACGAGTGCCGTCTCTTCGCTTTTGAACCTGTACTCGTCGATAAAGAACGGAACGAGTATCCCGTCTATCGAAAGTATGAGATAGTCGCAGTCCGTGCGATCGAAAATATCGTCGTCGAACATGAATGTTATCTCGCCTTTCACGCCGTGCGGCTTGCCGAGCCGGCCTATCCTGTATACGTCTTCCTGTCTTATCATTTTATAAGATTTATAAGACTTGTAATATTTGTAAGATTTATAAAAGCTCACTCTACCGGACAGTTGAGTCGCGTGATGCGCGCTCCGAGACTGTTCAGCCGCTCCTCGATGCTCTCATATCCGCGGTCTATCTGCTCGATGTTGTCGATGCGGCTCGTCCCGCGGGCACTCATGGCCGCTATGAGCAGTGCTATTCCCGCACGGATGTCGGGGCTTGACATGCGGCCGGCGCGCAACGTTATGTTGCGGTCGTGGCCCACTACCACCGCCCTGTGCGGGTCGCAGAGTATTATCTGTGCTCCCATGTCTATCAGCTTGTCTACGAAAAACAGGCGGCTCTCAAACATTTTCTGGTGAAAGAGCACGCTGCCCCGTGCCTGCGTGGCCACCACGATGAGCACCGACAGCAGGTCGGGGGTGAGTCCCGGCCACGGAGCATCGGCCAGAGTCATTATCGTCCCGTCGATGAACGATGCCACCTGATAATGGTCTTGACGCGGAATGATGAGGTCGTCGCCCTCCCGGTCTATCCTCACCCCGAGTCGGCGGAAGGCTTCGGGAATGATGCCGAGGTTGTCGGGCGATACATCCTTGATGCGTATGCCGTCGCCCACCATTGCCGCCATGCCGATAAAGGAGCCCACTTCTATCATGTCGGGCAGTATGCGGTGTGTCGTTCCGTGCAGTTTCTCCACGCCGACGATGGTGAGCATGTTCGACGCTATGCCGCTTATGCAGGCTCCCATGGCGTTGAGCATGTGGCACAGCTGCTGTATGTACGGTTCGCAGGCTGCGTTGTATATCGTGGTGGTGCCCTCGGCGAGCACCGCCGCCATGATGATGTTGGCCGTTCCTGTCACCGAAGCCTCGTCGAGCAGCATGTAGCAGCCTTTCAACCGGTCGGCACCTATCTCATATACGCCGCGGTCTTCGATGTGCCTGAACGTCGCCCCGAGCCGCTCGAAGCCGAGAAAGTGGGTGTCGAGCCGCCGCCTGCCTATCTTGTCGCCGCCCGGCTTGGTGATTACGGCCTTGCCGAAACGTGCCAGCAGCGGTCCTATCATAAGCACCGAACCGCGCAACGAGGCGCACTTGCGCACAAACTCGTCGCTTTCGAGATAGTCGAGATTGAGGTCGTCGGCCGTGAACGAGTAGTCGTTTGTGCCCGTGCGTTCAACTTTCACGCCTATGTCTTTGAGCAGGAGTATCAGGTTTTTGATGTCGAGGATATCCGGGATATTGCTTATTCTCACCTCTCCTGCCGTGAGCAGCGAGGCGCATATCACTTCGAGAGCCTCGTTCTTGGCTCCCTGCGGCGTTATTGTTCCGCTCAGCGGATGACCGCCTTCGATGATGAATGCCGACATACCTTAATAATATAATGTGTCACTTGCGTTTTCTTCTTCTCTGATTGTCGCCCGAGCCGCCCGCAGTCATCTTGTCAAACTTGAACGTATTGAGGTCGAGCTGTATCTTTCCGTCGGTGAAGCGGGCAAGGTCGGATGCCACTTTCTCGTCGTCCATCGACCCGTGACCCCATGTCGTAAGGTCGCGCTTCATCTGATTGGCCACCATGCGTGTCAGTTCGTCGCGCTCATTACCCTCGGGCATGGCTTTCAACTTGTCGAACATCTTTTCGAGCAGATGGCCGTAGTGGCGCAGCCGCACGCCGCCGTCCTTTCCGGGTATGGCCATCGGTGCCGGCTTGCCGAGTATTTTCTCGGCCTCCGTCACGTCATACGGCCATTCGATGTCGAGCTCTCTGCCGCTCATGAGATAGAGATGATCCCACAGCGTGCGCTCAAAGTCGGCATTGTCGTGCAGTTGGGGCACTTTGGTGGCCATCATCCGCACGATGATTTCGGCGCAAGCCTGCCGCTCGGCCCTGTCTGTCAGCGTCACGGCATGGTCTACCATCTTCTGTATCTCACGCCCGTACTCAGGCATCATCAGCCGTTCGCGCTGCGTGTTGTAGTCTAATCCTTTTATTTCCATAAATCTTTTAAATCAGCTTTTTACTCTCCTTGGCCACGAAATCTTTCAGGTAGAACGGCACGAAATATGCCGTGTCTTCTGTCTTTCCGGCCGCCATGCGTTTCTCCGCGAGCGGAAACATCCAACGGGCCAACGGTTTTATGTTCTCTATCAGGCGGGCATTGGTGTGGCCGATGGTATCCATGCACTTTGCCGCACCGCCGCCGAAGAAATACACCGGATGACTGTCGAGCATCTCGCGATACGTATCGGCGGTGACAATGTCGGCTCCCACGGGGCGCACAGTCTGCAAGGCACGGTCGTAGATGCCGGCATACACTTCCATTCTGCGGGCGTCTATCATCGGGCACAAGAGCGCGTCGCTCTCCATCGCGTCGTGCTCCAAAAGCACCGGCACGCACATCAGCTCGAGCGTGGGCACGGCTATCAGCGGGATGTTGCGCCCGTAACAGATGCCTTTGGCCATCGACACGCCTATGCGCAATCCCGTATACGACCCGGGACCGCAGCTCACCGCCACGGCGTCGACGGTCAATGCCGCCTCGTCGCAGAAAGAGAGAGCCTCGTCGACAAACACGCCGAGCTTCACTCCGTGGTTGGGGCCGTCGTGGTCTTCCCTGTTAAACACACACTCGCCACCGTTGCTGACGGCCACCGAACAAACGTCGGTGCTCGTCTCTATATGTAATATACAAGACATAGTCAGAATATCCGAATGATAATAATTTGCAAAAATACGCTTTTTTTCCGTAATCATACGCTCATTTATCAGAAATTAACCCTTTAATAATATGATATGATATGAATTCTAAGCTAATAGCTTAAATTATGAAGTATAAATTCTAAGTATAAAGGTTATCATAACTCTGCACTGTTCAATTCTTAATATTTATAAAATTCAAAGGCCAATTGTTAAAAGCAAAAGGTGCGACTTGAAGTCACCGTTTAGAAAAAGCCGAGAATTTAAATTGACATTTCTGTGTCATTATTTCGAGGTTGGGCTGCAATTATTCAAGTCTGAGCGTGATTTTCGGGTGTTTTTGCTCTGCAATAAGGCCGTAATTGCATTGCATTTACGGCCTTATTGCGTTCCAATTACGGCCTAATTGGAATGCAATTACGGCCTAATTGGAAAAGCACGAACTGCAAACTTTACCGCCAAAACGGTCAACATATTGACATACAGTAAATTACGCTAATATCGAAAATACGGCGTTTTTTCGGCATTCGGAAAAATATTTTTGAAATTTTTGAATTACAACGCGTTTTTATGTAAAAACAAGTTCAAACCGTTAAGACATTTTAAACGGTTTTAACAGTCGGGCCGGCCAGTGTGTTTCTTTGTGCTTTTTACCCTTTTACCCTTTTTACTTTTTACCTTTAAATAATATTAACGAATGTTATTTCGGGGGGGGTAATTTCATGGTTTCGTTAAAAATATTATCTTTGCATATAGATTTTTAATAGACATAACGAAATTACCTTAAACAACTTAGTATGCACATAGGAAACAGAATAAAGGAAGTACTCTTTGAACAAGGACACAATGCTTGTTGGTTGGCCGACAGAATACCATGCGAACGCTCTAATGTTTATCATATCTTCAAGCGAAACGATTTGGGAATACAATTGCTCCTCACCATATCCGGAATACTAAACCACGACTTCTTCGCCGAACTGTCGGCCGAGTATAACGCCATGGAAAAGAATAAAAAGGAATAATCGGCAGCAGACTATTAAACCTTTTGCCGCCTCCGGCGTCAAACAATACATTATGAATAGGATAATACTGGTATTTGTTATGATGATCAGTGCCGTTGCGGCATCGGCCCAAGGCACGGTAAAGGGAAAAATAGTAGACAGGCAGACGAACGAGGTGTTGCCATACGTCAACGTAAGAGTGTCGCAGCGGGGCACGGATAAGATGGTCAAAGGTGCTATCAGCGACGAGCGCGGACACTTTGCCGTCACCGGACTCGCCAAGGGCGACTATCGCCTCACGGTGTCGTTTGTGGGCTACAAGAACGCCGTGCGCGACTTCTCCATTACCGACAAGGCGAAAAACATAAACTATGTCGTAATATATATAGGTGAGGACTCGCGCACGCTGAAAGAAGTCAAGGTCACGGGACAACGCTCGCAGATGAAGCTCGAAGTAGACCGAAAGACTTTCTCCGTAGACCAAGTGCTCGCCGCGGCGGGCGGCTCGGCCAGCGACCTGCTCGAGAACATCCCGTCGGTAGAGGTGTCCACCGATGGAGAGATATCGTTGCGCGGCAACAGCAGTGTAGAGGTATGGATAAACGGAAAGGCCAGCGGACTGACGACAGACAACCGCGCCGAGATACTACAGCAGATACCCGCCGAGAGCATAGAGAAAGTGGAGGTGATAGACAACCCCGGCGCCAAATACAGTGCCGAAGGCTCTGCCGGCATCATCAACATCGTGCTCAAGCGCGACCGCAAGGCCGGATACTACGGCTCGGTGCGCGCCGGAATGAACACCATGGGCGGCGGACAGGCAGGTGCCAACATCAACTACTCGAGCGGACCGCTCGACGCATTCGCCAACATAGGATTCCGCGCACGGAAAAACAAGGGCGGCTCGCTCAGCGAACAGACATACGCCAACCGCGGAACATACCAGAACTATGAGGCCGAAGACGAACGAAAAGGCAGAAACCTCTTCGCACGCGCAGGACTGACATGGCACTTCACCAAGAAAGACGAAATATCACTGTCGGGAATGACCATGCTCGGCAAGCGCGACAACCTCTCGCTCACGCCATACCGGTATGGAACAATCGGCGGAGCGGCCGACTCGCACGTCATGTTCAGACGCTCCGAGGGCGACGGCGACATGAACATGTACAACGTCGAACTGGGATATACACACACGTTCGGCGACAAGCACAAACTCGATTTCAACCTGTCGTACAACAAATGGGACAACGACGACAGCAATTACTATCGCGACAGCACAACATTCGCCGATCCGCTCCTGCCAACGACGTACAGCTATCAGTATCGCCCGATGCTCATCAACAACCGCTCATGGGAGACAAAGCTCGACTATGAAAACCAAATAGCCGAGAACTTCAAGATAGAGGCGGGATACAACGGACGCTTCTCGCACGAGAACACACCGCAGGAACTGTGGCGCGACAATGCCAACTGGGACGGTCGCGACATGACCGAAGACCGAGATTACTTCAACCGCTTCATCTATGACATCGACATCCACGCGCTCTATGCCACCGTGACAACGAAGCTCGGCAGGCTCGGCATCATGGCCGGACTGCGCGGCGAATATTGGCGGGTGAACACCGAGAGCTACGACTACGACCAAGAGCGCGACCCGGCGCTGCGCGACGAGCCTTTCAAAAAAGACTATTTCCAGCTCTTCCCGAGCCTCTTCCTCAACTATCCGCTCACCGAGACCTCGCAACTGCAACTCAACTACACACGGCGACTGCGCCGCCCGTGGGGCGGACAGCTCAACAGTTTCCGCAATACACGCGACGCAACGATGGTGTCGTTCGGTAATCCCGAACTTACCCCCGAGTTCACACACGCCTTCTCGCTAAACTATCTGAAGACGTGGACAGACCACACGTTGTCCGTCGGAACATACTACCGACCCACGACAGACGTCATACAGAGCGTGAGATGGAACAAGGACGGCGTCATGTACTCCACACACCAAAACGTGACTGGAAGCCGCAGTGCGGGAATGGAGCTGATACTTAAAGACAAACTCTTCCGCATTCTCGACCTCACGACCACCGTCAACGCCTACTACTACAAGCTCGACGGCTTCAGCTACGAGATAGACGGAGTCACCGTGACTGGCCAGTCGGACGAAAACTTCTCGTGGGACGCACGCATTCTCGCCGGACTCATCCTGCCCTACGACATATCGTTGCAGGCCACGGGCAACTACCGCTCGCGCAGCGTCATCACTCAGGGATACCGCAAACCCACGGCAAGCCTCGATCTCGGTCTGAGAAAGTCGATGTTCAACAAGATGCTGACATTCTCCGTCAACTGGCGCGACGTGTTCGGCACGCGCAAATGGGAGACATTCACCGAGGGCGAAGACTTCACGCGACATCAGAAAAACTGGCGCGACCCGCGCGTCAATTTCGTGGTGACGTGGAACTTCGGCAACATGGCCGGTTCGAAAAAGAAGCAAAGGCAGGAAGACTCCGGCGCGGCCGACGACGACATGCAGGGCGGCTACGGCGGATATGAGTAGAATTTGGTATTTGAAAAATGGAATTTGGAATTACGAATTCGTAATTCCAAATTCCTTTTTTTTTATCTTATAAACAGCAGCTCACGGTATTTCGGCAGCGTCCAGAGGTCGTCTTCGACAATCAGTTCGAGCTTGTCTATCTGATAGCGGATTTCCTCCATCTTCGGTGCCACGGTGTCGTGGTATGCTATTGCCTTGGCGTGCTCGTCGTCGATGCGGTTTGCCACCTTGCGCGCCTGCACCAGTTCTTCCACTCCGCGTTCTATCGTCGCCGTGCGGTCGGCAATCTCTTCAATCAGTTTTATGTTGCGTGCGCTCAGCTTGTCGGCCTTTTCGGTGTCGAAGATGCCGCGCATGTTCTGCACGTTCTTTATCAGCTGGCTCTGGTAGTGCGTGGCCACGGGGATGATATGGTTCATCGACAGGTCGCCCATCACGCGCGCCTCGATCTGTATCTTCTTCGTATACGTCTCCCATTTCACCTCGTTGCGTGCCTCCAGCTCCTTGCGCGACATGACGTTCAGGCTCTCGAACATGCTGATGCTGTCCTCGTCGAGGTAGCGCTCGAAAATCACCGGGCAGCTCTTCTCGCAGTCGAGACCGCGGCGCATTGCCTCCTCGACCCACTCGTCGCTGTATCCGTTGCCGTCGAAGCGTACCGGCTTGCACGTCTTTATGTCTTCGCGGATGACGTCGATGATGGCGCTCGTCTTGTCCTCGCCCTTGGCGATGAGTGCGTCCACGCGCTTCTTGAAGCAGACGAGAGCCTCCGCCACGGCCGAGTTGAGGGCAATCATGGCCGATGCGCAGTTAGCCTCGGAGCCCACGGCACGGAACTCGAAGCGGTTTCCGGTGAAGGCGAAGGGCGACGTGCGGTTGCGGTCGGTGTTGTCGATGAACAGTTCGGGAATCTCCGGGATGTCGAGCTTCAGTCCCTGCTTGCCCATCACGGCGAAGAGGTCGTCCTTGTCCGACTTCTCGATATGGTCGAGCAGTTCGCTCAGCTGGCTGCCGAGGAACGACGATATGATGGCGGGCGGAGCCTCGTTGGCGCCCAGCCGGTGTGCGTTCGTGGCGCTCATGATGCTCGCCTTGAGCAGTCCGTTGTGGCGGTATACGCCCATGAGCGTCTCCACGATGAACACGGCGAAGCGCAGGTTGTCCATCGGCGTCTTGCCGGGTCCGTGGAGCAGCACGCCTGTATCCGTCGAGAGGCTCCAGTTGTTGTGCTTTCCCGACCCGTTGATGCCGGCAAAGGGCTTCTCGTGGAGCAGCACGCGGAAGCCGTGCTTGCGTGCCACGCGCTTCATCAGCGACATCAGCAGCATGTTATGGTCTACGGCGAGGTTGCACTCCTCGTATATCGGGGCCAGCTCAAACTGGTTCGGGGCCACCTCGTTGTGGCGTGTCTTGCAGGGGATGCCCAGTTCGAGAGCCTGTATCTCAAGGTCTTTCATGAACGCCTGCACGCGGTCGGGGATTGTTCCGAAGTAGTGGTCGTCCATCTGCTGGTTCTTAGCCGAGTCGTGTCCCATGAGCGTGCGGCCCGTGAGCATCAGGTCGGGGCGTGCCGAGTATAGTCCCTCGTCGACGAGGAAATACTCCTGTTCCCATCCCAAGTTGCTGCGAACATTTTTCACTTCGGGATAGAAGTATCGGCAAACGTCGGTCGCCGCCTTGTCCACCGCATGCAGTGCGCGCAGCAGCGGAGCCTTGTAGTCGAGAGCCTCACCGGTGTATGAAATGAAGACTGTGGGTATGCAGAGCGTGTCGTCCATGATGAAAACGGGCGATGTGGGGTCCCAAGCCGAGTATCCGCGAGCCTCAAACGTGTTTCGTATGCCGCCGCTGGGGAACGAGCTGGCATCCGGTTCCTGCTGCACGAGCAGTTTTCCGCTGAACTCTTCCACCATTCCGCCTTTGTAGTCGTGCTCTACGAACGAGTCGTGTTTCTCGGCCGTGCCCTCTGTCAGCGGTTGAAACCAGTGCGTGTAGTGCGTCACACCGTTCTCCGTTGCCCATTGTTTAATACCTGCCGCCACGGCATCGGCCACCGAGCGGTCGAGGCGCGTGCCGTTGTCTATCGCGTCGGTGAGCTTCTCGTATACATCTTTCGGCAGGTATTTATACATCTTCTCGCGGTTAAAGACGTTCTTGCCGAAATACTCACAAGGCCGCTCAGACGGGCACTTGACATCCAGAGGCTTCTTCTTGAAAGCCTCTCCTACAACCTGAAATCTTAAATTTTCCATTGACTTATAATTTTATGGGAGCTCCTCCCGGCCTTTCGGGAGTCTCTCCCGACCGCCCCTAAGGGGAGGAGATGTGGGGCTTTTGTTGGGTTCTTATTTGGGGGTTTATTTGGGGTTTTATGGGAGGAATGGGATTTTATGGGAGAGATGGGAATAATGGGAGAGATGAGAATAATGGGATTGATGCCACATTATATGCTATCGGATTCTTCATTCTTCACTCTTCACTCAGTTTCTCCCCTTTGGGGAGATTAAGAGGGGCTTCTTCTCCTCCCCTTTGTGGAGGTCGGGAGGGGCCTCCCTCTTCACTTACAGTTGCTTCCTTATCCTTTCCATTGCCTGCTCGCAGTCGCTTCTTTTGCCGAAAGCCGTCAGTCGGATGTAGCCTTCGCCGCTCGGGCCGAAGCCCACTCCCGGCGTGCACACCACGTGGGCGTTGTAGAGCATCTGCTCGAAGAAGCGCCAGCTGCCCTCTCCGTTCGGCGTCTTCACCCACAGGTAGGGCGCGTTGCGGCCGCCGTAGACCTCGAGGCCGAGGCCGGTGAGTGTCTCGAGCATTATGCGGGCGTTCGTCATGTAGTAGTCTATCGTGGCCTTTACCTGTTCCTTGCCCTCCGGGGTGTATGTGGCTTCGGCCGCCCGCTGACTGATATAGCTCGTGCCGTTGAATTTGGTGCTCTGTCGGCGATACCACAGTTTGTGCAGCGATATGCGCTCGCGGCCGTCTATCGTGCCGGCCGTCAGGTCCTTCGGCACCACCGTATATCCGCATCTGATGCCTGTAAATCCCGCCGTTTTCGAGTAGCTGCGGAACTCGATGGCCACTTTCCGCGCACCCTTTATCTCGTAGATTGAGTGCGGAATATCGTCGTCTTGTATGTAAGCCTCGTATGCCGCGTCGTAGAAGATGAGCGTGTCGTTCTTCAATGCATAGTTCACCCACTTGCGCAGTTCGTCTTTCGATATCACCGTGCCCGTGGGGTTGTTCGGGTAGCACAGGTATATGATGTCTACACGGCGGTCGGGGATTTGCGGCACGAAGTTGTTCTCGGCCGTGCACGGCATGTATATCACATTGCTCCACTTGCCGTTCTGCACCGTGCCCGCGCGTCCGATCATCACGTTAGAGTCGATATATACCGGGTAGATAGGGTCTGTCACTCCGATGCTGTTGTCCCATCTGACGAGTTCCTGAATGTTTCCCGTATCGCTCTTCGCGCCGTCGTTGATGAAAATCTCGCTCGGGTCGAGTCTCACTCCGCGTGGCAGATAGTCGTGTTTCACAATCGCCTCGCGCAGGAAAGCGTAGCCCTGTTCCGGTCCGTAGCCCCTGAACGATTTTTCGCAGCCCAGTTCGTCGACAGCCTTGTGCATTGCTTCCGTCACTGCCGGGCACACGGGTCTCGTCACATCGCCTATTCCGAGACTGATAAGCTCGGCCTGCGGATGCGACACCTTGAACGCATTTACCTTTTTCGCAATGTCGGAAAACAGGTAATTATCGGGTAATTTAAGAAAATGTTCGTTTACTAATGCCATAATGTATTGTTTTTTAGAGCCCCTCCCTGAAAGCCCCCTCCCGGCCTCCCCAAAGGGGAGGAGAGATGCGGATGCTTTCTGGGAGTGATGAGAGTTATGGGATTTTAATGAGAGTTATGGGGAGTGATGACGCATTATCTACTATTGGATTGTTCATTCTTCCCATTCTTCTTCCCTGACTCTTCATTTATAATTTTTAATTTATAATTTATTGAAATGTCCTCGCCATTTCAATACTTCCTTCGAAAACAAATTCCGCCGGGCCCGTGAGATACACGTGATTGTCGGCTTCGCGCCATTCTATCGACAGCCGTCCGCCGTCCATGATGATGTCTGTCTGTCGTCCGGCGCGTCCCGTCACGGCAGCGGCCACGGCCGTGGCGCAAGCTCCCGTGCCGCATGCGAGTGTTATTCCGCTGCCCCGTTCCCATACGCGGGTGCGGATGTTCCCGTCAGGCAGCACCTCGGCAAATTCGATGTTGCATCGCTCCGGGAATATGGGATGGCGTTCGAGTGCCGCCCCACTCCGGGCGATGTCACAACTACTGATATTATCCGTGAATACGACGAAATGCGGGTTGCCCATCGACACGAACGTTCCGGTGTATACCTTCCCGTCGGCTTCGATGGCGGCCTCGTGCAGGCTGCCCGTTTCGTTTCTTACCTTAGTCTTGTCGCTGAGTGCTGGTTCCAGCATGTCCACCGTCACGCCGGCCACCGTGTTGTCGTCTCTTGTGCGTAGCAGCAGAGTTTTCACACCCGAGAGCGTTTGCAGCCGTATCTCCTTGGCGGTGGTCAGTCCTTTCTCGTAGAGATACTTCCCGATGCAGCGCGACGCGTTGCCGCACATCAGGGCTTCCGACCCGTCGGCGTTGAAAATCCTCATCGTGAAGTCGGCCGTGCGCCCGTCGCCTCTGCCTATCAGCACAAGGCCGTCGCTTCCTATGCCCGTGTGCGGCGCGCTCCATGCCTTTGCCGCCGCCGAGGGGTCGTCGATGTGGTATATCGACGTGTCAACGTATATATAATCGTTGCCCGCTCCGTGCATCTTTGTGAATTTGACAGTCGTTGTCATGCCGTAAATCTTTTGATGTGAAACAATGTCTTATTATTCGTTTATGGCGCAAAGTTACGACGAATTGACGTAAAATGTGATAAAAAAGCGACCTTTTTCATAAACTTTTAGGCATAAAATAAAAATATGTAAGCAAACAACCCTCTTCACGTTTCGATTTGTCGCGCAAAGCAGCATCATTGCAATCATTTTGTAAGTTCTGTCGATTGCGAGTTTGAAATTCGTAATTCATAAATTAAGTTGCATAAACAAAAAAGTACATAATGCGGAGAGTATATCGTGAAAAACATTTCATAATGTCCGATTTTAGTGCTATTTTTGCGATATACGGACATATTGTCCCACACACTCATGACCAAAAGAATATGGACGACCTTATAATAATTGCCGCTCTCATTGTTTTCAACGGCGTGTTTTCCATGTCGGAGGTGGCACTCATTTCCGCTCGAAAATCAAAACTTACGGCCGATGCCAGGCGGGGAAGCCGCAGTGCCGCCACGGCTCTCAAACTGTCCAACGAGCCAGACCGTTTTCTGTCTACCGTGCAAATAGGGATAACATTGATAGGCATACTCACCGGTTTGTTCTCCGGTGCCACGATAGCCACCGATTTCGGAGAGTATCTCGCGAGTCTCGGCATGGCTCCAAAACCGGCGCTGTGGATGTCGAAAGTGGTCATTGTGTCGGTTGTCACCTATCTGTCGATAGTCGTGGGCGAGCTTGTTCCCAAGCGGATAGGTCTCGGCCGGGCCGATGCGATAGCCAAAGTGGTGGCCGGGCCGATGAGGTGGCTGTCGGCGCTGACGTTCCCCGTTGTGTGGCTCCTCTCCGTTTCCACGTCGGCAATAGTCAGGTTGTTGCGCGTGGGCGACAATGCCCAGCGTGTGACGGAGGACGAAATAAAGTCGCTTATACAGGAGGGTGCCGACTCGGGCGAGGTGCGCGAGGTGGAACAAGACATAATGGAGCGCGCCCTCGTGCTCGGCGACTGCCGCGTGGGAGCCGTGATGACAACCCGTAACGAGGTGTCGTGCCTCACGGTGGATATGGATGCCGACAGCGTCAGGGCCGTGCTCGCCCGCGACCTGCATTCGTCTTATCCCGTATTCGACAAGAACAAGGAAGATGTTTGCGGGGTTATATCGCTCAAAAAACTCATTCTTACGCTCAACTCCGAGAATTTCGACATTGAGAAAGAACTCGTTCCCGGCATGAGCCTGCCGGAGACAATGACGGTATACGATGCTCTCGACGCGTTCAAACAGGCAAAAGTACACACCGGACTGGTGTTCGACGAGTACGGTTGCTTTCAAGGCATAGTCACGCTGAGCGATATTCTGGGCGGACTTGTGGGCGACATTCCGCTTGGAGTGGACGAGCCGATGATAAAAAAGCGACCCGACAAAGAAGAATGGATAGTGGACGGCCGCTGCATGATATACGATTTTCTCGCATATTTCGACCGTGAGGATCTTTACGAACCGGCATCTTACACCACCATCGGCGGACTTGTAATGGAGAGTTTGCGCCGCGTGCCTTCCGAGGGAGACGCTTTCACATGGCGCGGTTTCAGGCTCGAAGTGGTAGACATGGACCGTGTGCGCATCGACAAAATAGCCGTGACTGTTGAATGACTTTCTTAATATATCTTAACGCTGTTAACATCTCTGATATTATATTTACAAAATAAGGCCTCATAACTGCGTTCTTTTCAAAAAATAATTTCCTCGGCCGAAAAAACGCAGTTTTAGAGCATTTCACGCAAAGTATTGTCTGTCAACCATTTACCTACAAAACCTACCTTCCCTACTCTCCCTACCACCCCTCCTCTTTTCCAATTAGGCCGTAATTGCATTCCAATTAGGCCGTAATTGGAACGCAATAAGGCCGTAAATGCAATGCAATTACGGCCTTATTGCAAGGCAAAAACACCCCAAAAGCACCATCAAACCCGAATAATTGCATCCCAAGCATCAAATAATGATACGGAAATGTCAATTAAAATTTTCGGCTTTTTCTATTTGGTGACTTCAAGTCACACTTTTTGCGTTTAACAAATACCTCTCGGTTTTCACATTCATTAAGGAATTACACCCTACCGCCATCAAAAAGTTGTGGGGCCTATCACCACGCCGCCGTTGGGCTGGATGGTGACTTTCTGTTTGCCGCCGGCGCCCACTTTCGTTTCTTTGAACAATGTTTCGGCTTCGATTTCCGTCTTGGCGGGCTTGTCGCTGAGCACGCGCACGGACTTGCCGGCAAGCATGGGCAGATTGAGAGTGAGGGAGAGCGGCTTGTCGGTGGCGTTCATTGCGGCCACATACCAGCGGTTGCCGGAGCGGCGGGCGATGACGACATGGCGGCCGGGATAGCCGTCAATGAAGCGGGTCTCGTCCCATGCGGAGGGCACGCCGCGCAGAAAGTCGAGCACGGGCGCGGAAAGCTCGGCGAGATTGTTTGGTTGCAGGGCTATGCACTGTATGCTGCTTTGGTTTACTATCGCGGCGGCAAGTTCGAAAACGTCTGTCGTGTGGCGCGGATGACGGCGCTTGTTGTCGCGCGACATGCGGCTGTTCATTATCGTTCCGCCCCAGTCCATTGCCGCCACGGCATTGCGACAGAAAGGATGGAGGGTGAGGTCGAAAGCCTCGCGACGTGCATGCGTGTCGGAGAAATACACATTCTCGGAGGCCAGCACGGCCTCGGATGCCACGAAGTTGGGATACATGCGCTCCCAGCCGCGCGGCAGTGTGCATCCGTGGAATATCACTTGCAGGCCGAAATCGTTGGCATCGGTGAGAATGTCTTCATAGAGTTGCATGGTGTGTTGCTTGTCGCCGCCGAAGAAATCGACCTTTATTCCCTTCACGCCGATGCTCTTCATCCACTGCATCTCGCGTCGGCGGGCCGATACGGTGGCCATCCTGTGCTTCGGGGTCTGCGGCGCGTCATTCTCAAAACCGTTTGAGTTGTACCACAGTAGCAGGCTCACGCCCTTTGAGCGGGCGTAATCGCTGAGCCGGGCAATGCCGTCGCGGCCGATGTTGGTATCCCAACAGCCGTCGACGAGACAATATTCGTAGCCCATTGCGGCCGCTACATCGATGAAAGCCACTTGGTCTTTATAGTTTATCGAGTTGTCCTGCCACACGAGCCAGCTCCATGTGTACCGGCCCGGGCGGTATTTCTCGGAGGCGGCGTATTGCGGAGCAACCACGTCGTAGGCCACGGTGGTCTCCACAATAGGGCGCAGGTTGTCGGCCACGGTGAGCGTTCGCCACGGCGTGGAGCCGGGCAGCGCCATGCCGGCCGTTGTCGTACCCACGCCGTTGGCCTCGCCCTGCATGGGAAAAGCCACGGTATAGCCCGACGCCGGGTCGTAGTCGCTCAGATGACAACCCACATAACCGCCCGTGGTACCAGTCTCGCTGACGAGCACCCAACCGCTGTCGCCCACATGGAAAAGACATGGAAAGGTATAGCCGCGGCCGTATTGCGAGCGCGCCGTCATGGGAGCATCGGCACTGAACAGTTCTTCATAACTCGGTTTGGTGCGCTTCCACCCTATCATCGGGTCGGATTGTGGAGAGATAAACGTGGTTGTGCCGTCGGGAAGACGGAAAGCCGTGGCCTCGCTCTCCACCACCATGCACGCGGTATCGCCCTGCATGGGAAACGAATATCTGAAAGCCACGTCGTTGTCCGACACCCGGAAGTTTATCGTCATGCGCTGCCGCCGCGCATTTTCGTAGTCGACATCGAGCGTGTTGGCACGGTAATGTATCACCGAAGCCTTGGCATTGGCCATCGTATAGGCAGTGTCAATCTTTGCGGAAGAGTGTCCCGTCTGAGTGAGCCCCATGCTGAAATCGCCGATATCGGCCCGCAGACCGAGTGCCGAACGCTCAATCATCGTGCGGCCGTCGTAGGCCACGGAGTAGAACACACGGCCGCCATCGTCTGTGACTGTCACCGTCAGCCGTCCGTCGGGCGATGCCACTTCGAGCGCAAAAGCCGACACACAGGCCGCAAGCGCCATAACCATCGATAATAATTGTCTCATATATTTTCGTTTTATTGTCATTATATGCCTTGATTATGCGGGTGATAACGATTGATACCCGATTGCAAAGATAATGCTTTTACGGCAAAAGATGATATAAACGACGATAAAAGCAGTGGTTATATGAGATAAAACGAGCCTCAACAGGCAATTTACATAATGCAAAAAGACACCGGGAAGAAGGCACAGACGGAAACATCATAGGAAACCGGCAAAACACGGGCAAGGCTTCGCCAAAGCACGGATAATAAAAAAGTAGGACTTTTATTTCGCTTCCTCGTTTTTTTACAGTAACTTTGCAATTGAAATCGATTAATGGTGGTTGCCCTGATAGTTCAATGGATAGAATAGCTCTCTCCTAAAGAGTAGATCCGAGTTCGATTCTCGGTCGGGGTACAATACGATTTAAAAAGATTTTTTCATAATGTGGCATGATGTCGTTGTGAAACGATATCATGCTTTTTTATGCTCATCCGCCATTTTGAGCGGCATATATCGGGCCTGTGGAAAATCTTTGGATACAAAAAGACACAAAAAAAGCCGCCACATCTGTCACAGACGCGGCGGCCGCCAAATTATATATAAAATCGTATTAGTTATTTCTCTTTATCATAAATCGTAACATTCGTACACTTACGGATGCCGTTATGCCTGTACATTCTCTTCGTTCTTGATGCGCTTGCCCATGATGATGTAGGCAAGAGGAGCGGCGATGAAGATGGAAGACAGCGTTCCGAACACAACACCGAGCAACATCGCGAACGAGAAGCTGCGTATGCTGTCGCCACCGAGGATGAAGATGCAGAGCAACACAATCAAAGTGGTGACAGATGTATTGATGGTACGCGCCAGAGTCTGGTTCAACGAGTCGTTGAACAACTGCTGACGGTCGCGCTTCGGATAGAGGTTGAAGTTCTCGCGTATACGGTCGAACACAACCACCTTATCGTTGATAGAGTATCCGATAACTGTCAGTATGGCTCCGATGAACGTCTGGTCTATCTCGAGCGACATTGGCAGAATGCCCCAAAGAGCGGAATACAGACCGATGACCACGAGGGCATCGAGCGCAAGGGCTATTGTAGAGCCGAACGAATAAGCGATGTTGTGGAAGCGGAGAAGGATATAGAGGAAGATGGCTATCAACGCGAAAATGACGCTGACAACGGCTCCGTGAGTGA
Source organism: Prevotella sp. (assembly GCA_017623155.1). Taxonomy (GTDB): domain Bacteria; phylum Bacteroidota; class Bacteroidia; order Bacteroidales; family Bacteroidaceae; genus Prevotella. Next base: position 75,547 of record JAGAPR010000003.1, read on the forward strand.
TATCCTTGGCCACAGACGGACCTACTTTCGTACTGCTGATAATCGAACCGCCGGCACGCACATCGGGATTTTTGAAGTCGTCAACACTCTTCTGCGTGACGAAACCGGCCTTTGAAAGCGAGTTGTAGAGTATTGTCTCTGCCTCATCGTCCACGTTCGGGTCGTTGGATTCTATCTTATAGTTTGTCGATATACGGATTGTCTTGCCGTCGGTACCGAGAGCTATGACGCTGACATTGGCCTCGCCGAACGCTCCCTGCAATACAGGACGGATTTGTTCCGGCTCAACACTCTGCTCAAGCTTTATCACATAGTTGCGGCCTCCGGTGAAATCGATGCTCTTGCTGAGTCCTCTCACACCGAGACATACGGCGAACAACACGGCTGCAACGCCCCAAATGATAAACGACTTCTTGGCCGAGCCCATGAAGTTGAACGACGTGTTCTGCAACATGTTGCGCGAGAATGACGTTGAGAATGTGAGGTTCAGCCACTTGTCGCGGCTCATCTGATGCTCGTAAACAAGGCGAGTCATGTATACGGCCGTGAAGAACGAACAGCAGATACCTATTATCAACGTAGTGGCAAATCCACGGATGGGACCTGTTCCGAACACATACAGGATGACACCGGTAATCACCGAAGTCAGGTTTGAGTCGAAAATGGCCGAGAAAGCGTTTGCATATCCTTTCTTCATTGCCTCGCGAACATTGAGACCGGCACGCAGCTCTTCTTTCGTGCGCTCATATATCAGCACGTTGGCATCCACCGCCATACCGAGCGAAAGCACGATACCGGCGATACCCGGCATGGTAAGCGCGGCTTGGAACGAGGTGAGGATACCCAAAGTGAAGAAGAGGTTGAACAGCAATGCGATGTTTGCCATCATACCCGGAATGACGTTATAGAGCACGAGCATGTAGATCATCAGCAGCACAAAGGCCACGATGAACGAGATGACACCCTGCTGTATAGACTGTGCACCGAGCGAAGGACCTACCACTTCTTCCTGTACTATGCGCGTAGGAGCGGGCATCTTACCTGAGTTAAGTGTGTTTGCGAGGTCTTTCGTGTCCTCTATCGTGAAGTTACCGGTAATCTGTGAGTCGCCGCCGGCAATCTCTCCGTTGACGCGCGGAGCGCTATATACGGTGCCGTCGAGCACGATGGCTACCGCACGGCCGATGTTTTGCTTCGTTATCTGTGCCCAACGGCGTGCGCCGTCGGTGTTCATCTGCATTGACACACAGGGGTGTCCCATCTGCTCGAAACCGTCTTTCGCGTTTACAATCACGTCTCCTTCAAGCGGAGCGCGCCCCGACGGCTCTGTAACTTTGATGGCATGAAGCTCGAATATCTCCGCACGCTTGTCGAATTCTGCGGGTTTCGCGCTCCAGAGGAGTTTCAAGTCGGCGGGCAACACCTGACGTGCAACATCCGAATAGATAATCTTGTTCACTGCGGCGGTATCGCGGGCAACGGCATAACCGACCACGCTCAGGCTCTGACCCTGCGAGGGTTGGAACACCGAGAAGAGCGGATTTTGCTTCTTCAACAGCTCTGTCTGATTTGCCTTGTCTGCCTTTCCGTCCTTTTTATCCTTTGCACCGAGTGCTGCAGCGAGACTTGCTTTTGCCGTGTCAGCCTTTGTCGTGTCCTCGGCCAAGGCCTTGTCTGCCTCTGCCGGAGCCACGGTTGCGGTATCGGCGACATCGCCTACGGCTGCAAACTTCTGGTTAAGCTGGGCAAGGAGGGGTACGATTTCCTGACTGTTGTATGTCTCCCAGAATTCAAGATTGGCACTACCTTGGAGCAGTTTGCGCACACGCTCCGGCTCACGAACGCCCGGCATCTCTACCATGATACGTCCCGAGCTGCCTTCGAGCTTCTGGATGTTGGGCTGAACAACACCGAACTTGTCGATACGGTTGCGCACTACGTTGAACGAATTGTCAACGGCAGACTCCACTTCGGCACGCAGGGCACGCTCCACTTCGGCGTCTGTGCTTTGTGTGCTCACCTTTCCTTTCATCTGCTGCGTGGCAAATATCTCGGCCAGACGATGACCGGGAGCATTCTGTTTGTAATACTTGATAAACAGGGAGATGAAGTCTTGCTGGCTTGTTTCTTCCTCTTTCTTGGCCTGTTCCATTGATTTTACGAACGCGGCATCAGTCTTGTGGTCTGCGAGTACTGCCACAACATCGGGCACCGAGACTTCAAGAATTACGTTCATACCACCCTTCAAGTCAAGTCCGAGACCGATTTCCATCTCGCGACATTGTTTCAATGAGTAAGTTCCGAAATACACTTTCTCGTTTTTCAGCGAGTCGAGATATTCCCGTCCGGCCTCTTCTCCCATTGCGGCAGCCTTGTTTTCATAGTGGCGTGTCACGAAAGAGAACGACAGATAGAATATGCACACAAGCATGAGGAGAAGTGCGATAAACTTTACAATTCCTTTGTTCTGCATTTTGTTTATTATGTTATTTTAATTATTATTTTCCTTGATTATATGTAATTTAGCTTGCAAATATAGCTATTTTTTCACAGTATGAAAAATTTATTGCCTTTTTTCGTGTTTTTTTTAGGGTTTATCCCGCATTTTTATCCAACAGGAGATGGGATAATGGTCGGAAGCGTCTATTTTGTTATCCACGGAGCAATTATAGGGCGTTAAGTCGTTGGAGCACATTATATTGTCTATTCTCACGAAAAAACCTTTCTGATTATACGATATTCCGAGACCTCTGCCTGTGGCCACGAAGCAGTCCGTGAGCCCTTCGGCCACCGTGCGCCGGGCATACGAGATGGGGTTGTCGTTGAAATCGCCGCAAACGATAATCGGATATTGCACATGGTCTTCGATGTAGGCATGCACGGCGTCGGCCTGCGGTGCGCGCAGGCACACGGCGTCACTGAGTTTGAACAGCAGTTTCTTCGACTCCTCGCGGGCCGTGTCGCCGCCCATTTCGCCTTTCAGCATGGTCTTGTATCTGTCGCGCTCGGCGATGGAGAGGTGGTTGCTTTCAAAGTGGTTGTTTATCACTATCAGCGTGTCGCCGCCCGTTTGCAGGTAATATGCCACGCTGCCGTTGCCCCGCGAGTCGTATGCGATGCGCTCCTTTCGCAGTATCGGGAAGTGTGTGTATATTCCCACGCCGTTCATTGCCGTGTCGCCCACATGCGTGGTGTCCATGTATTGGTATATCTCCTTGTAGCGTGCGAGTGTTCCCCGCCACCAGTCAATGTCTTCTTGCAGGCACACGATGTCGGCCTTGCTTTCCTTGATATAGTCGTATATCATGTCGAACGAGTCGTCGTAGCGCGGTTTCCCGCTATATGCCTGTACGTTATACGACAGTATCTTTATCACGTTTCCGTCCGGAATTTCCGACGGGGTGTTCAGCGGCATGTACACGCTTACGGGCTGATATGCCAGTATATATCCTATAACAGGTATGAGGGCATACTTCAACTTGAACACGAGCCAGAAGAAAAGGAAAGCGAGATTTATCAACAGGAAGACGGGAAATGCCAGTCCGAGACACGAAAGCACGGAGTGGCTGACCGGGTCGAAGCGGTCGGCATTGCCCACAACGAGCATCACCGCGACGGTGGCCACATTGGCTCCGGCCACCATTCGCAGCGTAAATGTTTTCATCTGCTTAATCATTGTTGCTGCTGTCGAAGAGTTTTTTCTTCTCTTCCTTTGTCAAGCTGTCGTATCCGCTCTTGCGTATTTTGTCGAGTATACGGTCTATCTCGTCCTGCTCCGCTTTCTTGCGGGCGTTGTATTCCATGTCTGTCTCTTTCGCCCCGCCCTCTTCGGCGTGCATGGTGGTGTCAGATTTCGGCTTGTGCTTGTCGAAGTTGCGCTTCAAGCTGTCGAAAAATCCGCGCCCGCCGTCGCTGCCGTATACATAATACGGGTGCTTGCGCCAGTATTTTATCAGCATGAAACCGAACAGCATGCCGCCCAGATGTGCCATATGGGCCACGCCGTCGCCGCGCGAACCGAGCGCCGACCACAGTTCTATGAACACATAGAACATCACGAGCCACTTGGCTTTTATCGGCACGGGAAGCGGGAAGATGAACATTCTCTCGTTCGGAAACAGCATTCCGAAAGCGAGCAATATGGCGTATACGGCACCCGAGGCGCCTATCGTGGTCCATAAGTTGAGCTGTCCGGAGAGCATGTTTCCGATATGGAATAACTCCACAACTCCCACAACGGGCTCCTGCGCGCTGACCATAAAATAGAAAGAGCCCAACTGTGCCAGCTCCTGCATGATGCCCGCCCCTACTCCGCACACCATATAGTAGAGCAGGAAACGGCGCGGCCCCCACACGCTTTCTATCACGCATCCGAACATCCACAGCGCGAACATGTTGAAGAGCAGGTGCATGAAACCGGCATGAAGGAACATATATGTCACCAACTGGTAAATCCGGAAGTCGCTCGCCATGAAGAAGTGGAGTCCGAACAACGATGCCAGATCCACGCCGCGCAATGCCAGTACCTGCGTGGCAAGGAACACCAATATGTTTATTATCAACAGATTTTTTGTTATCGGCGGAATATTGCGCATACCTTATAATATATATTTCCTAAATTAGACATAAACCATTTAAAACGCCCGCAAAATTACGAAAAATATCCGTCAAACAGCACTTTAACGCCCTTACAGCAAATATTTTTGCATAAAAATGTCACTTTTTTAGTTTTTTTGTTTGTATTCTGAATTGTTTACCCTATATTTGCCACGTAAAAGGGTACAATTATATTTTATACATCAATATTCAATTAAAAAGATTATGAACAAGACAGAATTAATCGAGAAGATTGCGGCAGGCTCAGGCCTTCCCAAGACCGACGCAAAAAAAGCACTTGACGCGACTGTTGCCGCCATCAAAGACGCTCTCATTGCAGGTGACAAAATTGCCCTCATTGGCTTTGGTACATTCAGCGTTAACGAGCGCCCCGCTCGCGAAGGTATCAATCCCGCCACTAAGGAGAAGATCAAGATTGCCGCAAAGAAAGTGGCAAAGTTCAAGGCCGGCTCAGAATTGGCAGACGCTCTGAACTAATCAAGATAACAGAAGAACAAAATTCCGGGGAGTATCGACTTGATGCTCCCCGGAATTTTTTATGCCTCTGCCGCCGATAATCATTCAACATGCGCTGTCTGTGAAATAGGCATCCGTCTTAACTCACGAACGCGGCTTATTGCTTAAAATAACCAAAACCTTGTTAATTTTTTCAGGACTCACATGCTCTGAGAATGCGTTTTTTCAAAAATATTTTCCCGAGGCCGCAAAAAACGCAATTTTAGAGCGTTTTGCGTAAAATATTGTCTGTCAACATCTTACCTACAAAATCCACCATCCCTACGCCCCCTACACACCCTCTTCATTTCCAATTAGGCCGTAATTGCATTCCAATTAGGCCGTAATTGGAACGCAATAAGGCCGTAAATGCAATGCAATTACGGCCTTATTGCAGAGCAAAAACACCCGAAAATCACGCTCGGCCCCGAATAATTGCAGTTCAACCTCAAAATAATGACACAAAAATGTCAATTTAAATTCTCGGCTTTTTCTAAACGGTGACTTCAAGTCGCACTTTTTATTTTAACAATCGCCCCTCGATTTTCACATTTATTTAAAAACAAAGAGCGCAAAGATTTTTTTGAATTTAGAATTTAATCTGTTTTGGCACACCATCTTTACAATTCGCAATTCAATAATTTGCTGCTGCAAATATTTTTTATTAATATTGCAGCGGATATGCGTTTCCGGCGCAAAAAAACATGATATAAAACAAAAAAACAAGATACATATATGCTGGACAAACTCAGATTTTGCCCCAAGTGCGGCAGCAAGCACTTCGACATCAACGACGAGAAAAGCCGTAAATGCGCCAAATGCGGACTCGTGTTCTACGTAAACCCGAGCTCGGCAACGGCGGCTTTCATCGTGAACGACAAGGGAGAACTGCTCGTCACGCGGCGAGGCAAAGAGCCGGGGAAAGGCACTCTCGACCTGCCGGGCGGATTTGTGGACTACGACGAGACCGCCGAGGAGGGCATAGCGCGAGAGATTAAGGAAGAGACAGGGCTCGAAGTGACAAAAACGGAGTATATGTTCAGTCTGCCCAACATTTACATCTACTCCGGGCTCGACATTCACACGCTCGACATGTTCTTCCGCTGCGAGGTGAAAGACTGTTCCGCCGCACGCCCGGACGACGATGCCGAGGAGTGTTTCTGGCTCGCCCCGGACGACATCCACACCGAACTGTTCGGCCTGCGTTCCATACGCCATGCGATAAGAACATACCTCGACATGACAAATAAATCATTAAAAAAGTAGAAAAAAACGCATATATATAATGTAGTGGAAAAGTTTTTGCTTACTTTTGCACCCCAATTACAATAACAGTCAGTCGATTATGCAAAAGAATTTAGTTATAGTCGAGTCTCCGGCAAAAGCAAAAACGATAGAGAAGTTTTTGGGAGACGAGTATAAGGTGATGTCGAGCTACGGCCACATAAGAGACCTGAAAAAGAAAGAACTCAGCGTCGATGTAGACACGTTGCAACCCTACTACGAGATACCCGAGGAAAAAGAGAAACTCGTAAAGGAACTGAAAAGCAACGCCAAGAAAGCCGACAAAATCTGGCTCGCGTCCGATGAAGACCGCGAGGGAGAAGCCATATCATGGCATCTGTGCGAAGTGCTCGGCCTCGACGAGGCGAAAACAAGCAGAATAGTATTTCACGAGATAACAAAACCGGCCATTCTCGACGCCATCACCAAACCGAGGCGGCTCGACATGAACCTCGTCAACGCACAACAGGCGCGACGGGTGCTCGACCGTATCGTGGGCTTCAAGCTCTCACCGGTGCTGTGGCGCAAGGTAAAACCGGCACTTTCGGCCGGCCGAGTGCAGAGTGTTGCCGTGCGACTGATTGCCGAGCGCGAGCGCGAGATACAGGCGTTCAAGAGCGAACCATACTATCGGGTGAACGGAACATTCGCCATCACGGGCACCGACGGCACCGTAACTGAGCTTAAAGCCGAACTGGGCACACGCTTCAAGACGGAGAAAGAGATGGCAGATTTTCTCGAAGCATGCAAGAACGCGCAATTCACGATAGAGTCGATAAGCAAGAAACCGCTCAAACGCACGCCCGCACCGCCATTCACCACATCCACGCTGCAACAGGAAGCGGCGCGAAAGCTCGGCTTCACGGTGAGCCAGACGATGATGGTGGCACAGCATCTGTACGAAAACGGACGCATCACCTACATGCGTACCGACTCTGTAAACCTGTCGACACTGTGCCTCAACGCGAGCAAAGACGAGATTATAAAGGTGTGGGGAAAGGAATACAGCCACAAAAGACAATATCACACAAACTCGAAAGGAGCGCAGGAAGCACACGAGGCAATACGCCCCACATACATGAGCGACCACGAAATAGAAGGCACCGCACAGGAAAAACGACTCTACGACCTTATATGGAAACGCACGGCGGCAAGCCAGATGACCGACGCGGAAATGGAGAAAACCACCGTGACGATAAGCATACGGCCGGCAACAGGCGCAAAGAACATGCCGCAATTCGTGGCAACGGGCGAGGTTGTCAAGTTCGACGGTTTCCTGAAAGTATACCGCGAGTCACCCGACGACGACGAGCAGCAACGCGACGACAACTCAAACGGCCACCTGCTGCCGCCGATGAACGAGGGACTGGAACTGACACCGAAAGAGATTACGGCAACGGAACGGTTCAGCCAAGGACCGCTGCGATACACCGAGGCAAGCCTCGTGCACAAGCTCGAAGAGCTGGGCATCGGGCGACCATCCACATACGCGCCCACAATCAGCACCATACAGCAGCGCGAATACGTGCACAAAGGCGACAAGAAAGGCGAGGAACGCACTTTCACCATCGACACGCTGAAGAACAACAAAATCACGCGCCACACGAAAAAAGAAATGGCCGGCAGCGACAAAGGCAAGCTGTTGCCCACCGATATAGGCATCGTGGTAAACGATTTCCTAATGAAGTATTTTCCGGAGATAATGGATTACAACTTCACGGCCACCGTAGAACAGAAGTTTGACGAAATCGCCGAAGGCAAAGAGAAGTGGACCGACATAATGAAAGACTTTTACTCAAAGTTCGAACCCACCGTGGAAAGCACGATGAACACACGCTCGGAGCACAAAGCAGGCGAACGGGAACTCGGCACCGACCCCGCAAGCGGACGGCCGGTATTCGTGAAAATCGGACGCTTCGGCCCTGTGGTACAGATAGGCGCGGCCGATGAAGAGGAAAAACCGCGCTTCTCACAACTGCCGGCCGACAAGAGCATGGAGACAATAACACTCGAAGAGGCTCTCGAACTGTTCAAACTACCACGCGAAATCGGCGAATATGAGGGCGAAAAAGTAATCATCGGAGCAGGACGTTTCGGCCCATACATATTACACAACAGGAAATATGTGTCGCTGCCCAAGAGCGAAGACCCTATGACGGTGACACTCGACACGGCCGTAAGTCTCATCAACGAGAAACGCGAACAGGAACAGCAACGACACATAAAGGCATTCGCCGAAGAGCCGAAGCTCGAAATACTGAACGGAAGATACGGCCCGTACATCGCATACGACGGCAAGAACTACCGACTGCCGAAAACCGTTCACGACAAAGCGGCAGACCTCACACTCGAAGAATGTATGGACATAATAAAGGCCGCACCAGCAAAAAAGAAATAAGCGGAAAGGCCGCTACCGCGAGAAAACAAACATCCCACGGAATGAGAAGCGAATGAGAAGAATAATTTTAACAGGCTACATGGGAGCCGGAAAGACCACAGTGGGCAAAGCTCTGGCAAAAGAGACCGGCTTGCAATTCTATGACCTCGACTGGTATATAGAGAGCCGGATGCACAAGACGGTGCCCGCCATATTCGCCGAACGAGGCGAAGAGGGCTTCAGGAAAATCGAATACAACATGCTGCACGAGGTAGCCGAGTTTGAAGACGTAATCATCAGTTGCGGAGGAGGCACCCCTTGTTTCTTCGACAACATGGAATACATGAACAATCAGGCACAGGTGGTATATCTTAAAGCATCGCCCGAAGTGCTGCACAAGCATCTCATGATGGGCAAGACGGAACGCCCGCTGATAAAAGACAAGACACCGGAGGAACTTATTACATTCATAACCGAACAGCTCGACAGGCGAGAACCGTTCTATTCAAAAGCCCGCTACACGCTCAATGTCGACCTGATGGACAACTACGAAAAGATAAAAATATCGGTGGAGAGACTGAGAGAGATGCTCGAGATATAACAAAGCCTCTCCCGGAAGCACTTTCCGACCTCCCCAAGGGGAGGTGAACAGACTCCCATCTCTCCCATTAATGCCATCCCTCCCATCATTCCCATATCCCACATTATTCCCATCACTCCCATAAAAAGAAAGAAAAAGAAATGAAAAAGTGGACAATCGAAGACTCTAAGGAACTCTACAACATCAATGGTTGGGGCACATCCTATTTCAGCATCAACGACAAAGGAAACGTCTACGTCACGCCAAGCAAGGACGAAGCACAGATAGACTTGCGTGAGGTAATGGACGAATTGGCATTGCGCGATGTGACAAGTCCCGTGCTGTTGCGCTTTCCCGACATCCTCGACAACCGCATCGAGAAGACAAGCAGCTGCTTCAAGAAAGCGGCACAGACATATAACTACAAAGCCGAGAACTTCATAATCTATCCCATTAAGGTTAACCAGATGCAACCGGTGGTGGAAGAAATAATATCACACGGACGGAAATTCAACCTCGGACTCGAGGCAGGCTCAAAACCGGAACTGCACGCCGTGATAGCGATACAATGCCAAAGCGACTCCCTTATAGTCTGCAACGGGTATAAAGACCAAAGCTACATCGAGCTGGCACTGCTCGCGCACAAGATGGGAAAACGCATTTTCATCGTTGTCGAGAAACTCAACGAACTGGAAATAATTGCCCGCGAGGCAAAAAAACTCAACGTAAAGCCAAATCTCGGTATACGAATAAAGCTCGCGGCAAGCGGCAGCGGCAAGTGGGAAGAGAGCGGAGGAGATGCCAGTAAGTTCGGACTGACGAGCAGCGAACTGCTCGAAGCGCTCGAAATGCTCGACAAAAAAGGCATGCGCGACTGTCTGCGGCTCATCCACTTCCACATCGGAAGCCAGATAACAAAGATACGACGGATACAGGCCGCCCTGCGCGAGGCGTCGCACTTCTATATCCAACTGCACAAGATGGGCTACAAAGTAGATTTCGTCGACTGCGGAGGAGGACTGGGAGTAGACTACGACGGCACGCGCTCGCCGAGTAGCGAGAGCTCGGTAAACTACTCGATACAGGAGTATGTCAACGATTGCATCTACACTTTCGTGGATGCCGCCGACAAAAACGGAATACCACACCCCAACATCATCACCGAGAGCGGCCGCTCACTGACGGCGCATCACTCGGTACTCGTCATTGATGTGCTCGAAACGGCATCGCTGCCCGAGATGGACGAGCAATACGAACCGGACGAAAACAGTCACCAGCTCGTCAAAGACCTGTACGAGATATGGGACAACCTCAACCCGCGTACGATGCTTGAAGACTGGCACGATGCCGAGCAGATACGCGAAGAGGCACTCGACTTGTTCTGCCACGGCATCGTAGACCTCAAAACACGCGCGGAGATAGAGAGCATGTATTGGAGCGTCTGCCGTGAAGTGAACATACTGGCAAAACATCTCAAGCACACGCCCGAGGAACTGTTAAACCTCGACAAACTGCTTGCCGACAAGTATTTCTGCAACTTCTCGCTGTTCCAGAGTCTGCCCGACTCGTGGGCGGTAGACCAGTTGTTCCCCATCATGCCCATACAGAAACTCGACGAACGGCCCAACCGAAGCGCAACGCTGCAAGACATCACATGCGACAGCGACGGCAAGATCACCAATTTCGTCACCAACCGCAACAACTCGCACATATTGCCAGTACATCCGTTGCGCCGCAATGAGCCTTACTATCTCGGAGTGTTCCTCGTGGGGGCATACCAAGAAATCCTCGGCGACATGCACAATCTGTTCGGAGACACCACAGCCGTGCACATAAGCGTGAAAGACGGACACTACCACATCGACCAGATATTCGACGGCGAGACAGTGGCCGAGGTGCTCGACTACGTGCAGTATAACCCGAAAAAACTCGTGCGGCAACTCGAAGTATGGGTGACAAAGAGTGTGAAAGAGGGAAAAATAAGTCTCGAAGAGGGAAAAGAATTCCTCAGCAACTACCGTTCGGGACTATACGGATATACATATTTGGAATAGGAGCCCCCTCCAAGCCTCCCCAAGTGGAGGAGAATAGTCTCCCATTATTCCCATAAAATCTCATAGCCCACACTCTTCTCCTCCCCTTGGGGAGGCCGGGATGGGCCCCAATAAAAACTTCCATGAATATTACTTCCACCAAATCCTCCCCCTCGGGGAGACCGGCAGAGGCCGTCACAATAGTAAAAGTAGGCGGAGCCGTTGTCGAAGACGAGGCTCAGCTCGACCGGCTTCTCAAAGACTTTGCCGCCATAGAAGGCCGTAAAATCCTCGTGCATGGCGGCGGACGGCGCGCCACACAGATAGCGGCACGCCTCGGCATAGAAAGCAAGATGATCGGCGGACGGCGCATCACCGATGCCGATATGCTCGAAGTGGTGACAATGGTATACGGCGGACTGGTGAACAAAAACATTGTGGCACGCCTGCAAGCCGGCGGCGTGAACGCCCTCGGACTCACCGGTGCGGACATGAACATCATCCGCAGCCACAAACGCCCCGTGAAAGACGGCGTTGATTTCGGATTTGTGGGCGATGTAGACCGCGCCGACGGCGACGCGCTCACACAGCTGCTCGATGCTGGCGTAATCCCCGTCATCGCACCGCTCACACACGACGGCAACGGAAACATTCTCAACACCAACGCCGACACGATGGCCGCCGAGACGGCAAAAGCACTCGCCAAGAACAACGAGGTGACACTGATATACAGTTTCGAGAAGCCCGGCGTGCTGCGCAATCCCGACGACAACGGCAGTGTGATAGCCACGATAACACACGACGACTTCGCACGCTACCGTGCCGACGGAACAATCAGCGGCGGCATGATACCTAAAATCGAAAACGCTCTCGCTGCCGTTGACGCCGGCGTGAGCCGCGTCATCATCACACTCGCCACGGCAATAGACGGCCGGCACGGCACAACGGTAACAAAATGACAGGCCGCAAAAATGGCCGCAAACATCAAAAAGCGCCATTTCATCGGCGCTTTTTTCTTTTTACGAGTTTTTTTCTGAATGTTACGCCGGCCGCGTAACATTGTTACTACGCCCAAGTAACGACGTGACAACAGCCAAGTCGCAACGTTACTGCGGCCGCGTAACAAATACGATTGCAAGCAAGCATTGACCGACAGACATATATATGTTTTACCGAACAGCAATAAAAAAAATCCGAAAGCCGTGTAACTTTCCGCTTTCACAATCGTCATATATACAGAGAGGATGAAAAATATCAGTTTCCGGAACGACGTGTTGCCGTTGAAGAACAAACTCTTCCGGCTCGCTCTCCGCATTACTCTCGATAAGGCGGAGGCGGAAGACGTCGTGCAGGACACCATGATAAAAGTATGGAACCGCCGCGACACATGGGAGCGGATAGACTCCATGGAAGCCTTTTGCATGACGATATGCCGCAACATCGCCCTCGACAAAGTCAAGGCGGCGGCAAAACGCAACATCGCGATAGACGGCACGGAGGCAAACATACCGCTGACACCATCTCACGAGGCCACCCCCGAAGAGCAGGCCGTGACGCGCGACAGAATGAACACCGTGATACGGATAATGAACAGCCTGCCCGAAAAGCAACGCAGCGCCATGCACCTGCGAGACTTCGAGGCAAAAAGCTACAAAGAGATAGCCGAGATACTCAACATATCGGAAGAGCAAGTAAAGATAAACATCTTCCGCGCCCGCCAGACGATAAAGCAAAAATACGCTAAAACAGAAAGTTATGGACTATAAGTATATAGAACAATTACTCGAACGCTACTGGAACTGCGAGACCTCGCTCGAAGAAGAGCAAATTCTCCGCACGTTTTTCAGCCAGAAAGAATTGCCGGCAGAGCTTGCAATGTACCGCGAGATATTCACCTCGGCGGACAGCAACAGCAGCAACGACGTGCTTGGCGACGATTTCGACGCCAGAGTTCTGGCAGCGATTGACGAGCCGGCCACTGTAAAGGCACGCACAATCAGCATCAGACAACGGTTTGCACCGCTGTTCAAGGCAGCTGCGATGGTGGCCATAATCGTGACAATCGTGAACGCGGCACAGTTCTCTTTCAACAAGCCGGACAATAGCGACGATATCAACTATGCCAACTATACCGACACGTTCAACGACCCGGAAATGGCATACGACAACATACGAAACGCGCTCGAGCTCGTATCCGAAGGAATGGCGAAAGCACAACCGGAGGATTCCACCGCCGTCAACAACATGTCAAACAACACTACCGACGAGCCATGAGACGACTGACCTGCCTGATAGCGGTGATGTTCGCTGCAATGACAATGCTCGCACAGGGCACGCAAGACTTCGCTTCGCGGTTCATGCAGATGTGCGATGAAGACACGGCAGTGGTCTGCGTGACGGTAAGCCCCAAGATGATGGAACAGATAAGCAGGCAAAACGGGGTGGAAATCAGCGAGAACATGGTGCAGGCCATACACAAGCTGAAAAGCGCGCGCATAGTGACGGCCACCAGCAACGGCGACATGTACTACAACAAAGCAGAAAAGCTGCTCATCAAAAACAGCAGGCGCTTCCACCGAAACAAGAGCTACAACTCGCAAGGCGTGCACGGAACGTTCTACACCCGGCAGGCAAAGAACGGCAACACCGTGGAATTGATACTCCTGCACGGCGACACCCGGGGCAACACCATGGTGATAGTAAATCTCACGGGAGACATCGACAAGGAGTTTATCAACAGTCTTGCCAAGCATTTCGGAGTGAAAACGGCCGCGGCCTGACAACAAAACAAAAGAAGAAATTTCTATGCTTTCTCAATAATAATCATGTTTAGTAAAACAAAAACGAAACTGCGAAGTTTCAAATCTCTCAAATTTTTCATAACATACTAACGTTGAAAGAAGAGCCGCCACGCTGAATTCAGCCGGCGGCTCTTCTCGTTTTCAGGCTTTTTCATTATCTTTGCAACCACACAACAAATCATTATAATACGGCAAATGACAGCAAGAGCAATCATAACGGCGGCAATAATGGCAATTGCCATGACGGCGGCGGCACAGAAAAAAGCCGCACGGCCCGCAAAAAAGACATCCACGGCACAAAGCATCGCACGCCAAGGATTTACAGACATTGCCGACATCGACCCGACGATACACGTAAGTCTGATGTACGCCAGGGCCGACAACTTCACCGGGCGGGTGCTCTACGGCGACCTGCGGCAGGCATTTCTGCACCCCATGGCGGCAAAGGCTCTCAAAGAGGCACAGCGCATTCTGAAAAAAGAACGTCCCGACCTGAGCATAAAAGTGTATGACGCGGCGCGCCCGATGAGCATTCAGCAGAAAATGTGGGACGCGGTGAAGAACACCGGGCACAGCTTCTACGTGAGCAATCCGAAAAACGGCGGCGGACTGCACAACTACGGACTGGCCGTGGACATCACCCTGTGCACGGCCGACGGCGACACCATCCCGATGGGAACGAAGATAGACAACATGAACAGCTTGTCGCACATCGACAAAGAAAGCGAACTGCTCAAGACCGGGAAAATATCGCGCGAGGCATACGCCAACCGGCAACTGCTGCGCAAGGTGATGCGGGCGGCGGGCTGGAAACCGCTGCGCACCGAGTGGTGGCACTTCAATCTGCGCACAAGAGCACAAGCCAAGAAATACTTTAAGCCCCTGCCATAACTCCCATCCCCCACACAACTCCCATAATCCCCCCATAATCCCCATCACTCCCATAAGAAGAAATAAAAAAAATGAGAACCTCCGATTTCATCGACTCACACGCCAACGACGATATCCGCGCACTCGCCCTGAAACATGCCGGACGCAAAGACATCGACCTGCCGTTCGCCCTCGACCAGATTGCCGGCCGACGCACGGCACGGCGCAAGTTGCCGACATGGGCCGAGACAGAGGGTATCACCTACCCGCCCCACATATCCATGGAACAATGCTCGAGCGAACAGACGGCACGATACAAGGCCGCCATCGCAGAAAGAATGGCCGGCGGCGGACTGATGGTCGACATAACAGGCGGATTAGGTGTCGACTTCTCGTTCATGGCACGCTGCTTCGACAGTGCCGTATACGTGGAGCGGCAGGAACATCTGTGCGCCATCGCCGAGAGAAACTTCGCCCGTCTCGGCCTCGGAAACAGCCGGATAGTATGCGGTGACGGCGTGGAATATCTGCAAACGATGAAAGAGCATGCCGCACTTATATTCGTCGACCCGGCAAGGCGCAACGACAACGGCGGCCGCACATACGCCATCGGCGACTGCACACCCGACATTCTCGGCATCAAAGACTTGCTGCTCGACAAGGCGGACAGCATCATCATAAAGCTGTCGCCGATGCTCGACTGGCACAAGGCGGCAGCCGACATCGGCAGAAACGTATGCGAAGTGCATATCGTTTCCGTGGAAAACGAATGCAAGGAACTGCTCGTGATACTCTCGAAAGATGCCGAAAAACCGCTTACGGTATTCTGCACCGACGGCGACAACGTGATTTCATACCGCCCCGAGACGGAAAACAAAACACCGGAATGCCGCCACGACGAGACGATAAGGCCGGCGGCGACAAACGACACCGCACCTGTCGGCAGCGAGAGCGACACTCCCCACACTCCGAAATACCTCTACGAGCCCAACGCCTCGATAATGAAAGCGGGGTGCTTCGACCTCGTCGGACGCATGTTCGGCATGAGACAGATAAGCAACGACAGCCATCTCTTCGTGTCAAACGAACCCGCCGACAACTTCCCCGGGCGCGAATTTGTCATCAGCACGATAACGGGAATGAACAAAAAAGACATCAGAAAAACTCTCGCAGGCATCACACAAGCCAACATCGCCACACGCAATTTCCCACTGCCCGTGGCCGAACTGCGCCGAAAACTGAGACTCAAAGACGGCGGCGACACATTCATATTCGCCACAACCACAGCCGACAAAAAACACATACTTATTGTCTGCAAAAGAAAGACCGCATAAACGAAAAAAGCGTTTTTTCTTTCTTAGTCTTGATTTTTAGCGTTATCTTTGCAGAAGACATTCAATATAATAACAAGATAAAACAACGACCGTAATGTCATCTGTAAGAATAGAAAGAGTCACAGATAAAAAAGGACTGGACAAATTCATAGATTTCCACTATGAACTGTATAAAGACAACGAATTCGATGCGCCCAACTTATATAGTGACGACTTTGCAACTTTGAGCAAAGACAAGAACGCAGCTTTCGAATTTTGCGAGGCAGAGTATTTCCTCGCCTACAAAAACGGAAAGCTCGCGGGCCGCGTTGCCGGCATAATAAACCACAAGGCAAATGATAAATGGAACCGCAAGAGCATACGCTTCGGGTGGATCGACTTCATCGACGACACCGAAGTGTCTGCCGCACTGCTCGATGCCGTGGAGCAATGGGGACGCGACAAAGGCATGACCGAGATTGTGGGACCGCTCGGCTTCACCGACATGGACCCCGAGGGCATGCTCACCGACGGTTTCGACCAGCTCGGAACACAAGCCACGATATACAATTACCCGTACTATCCCGAACATCTTGAACGCATCGACGGATGGGAAAAAGACAACGACTACGTGGAGTATAAGCTGATAGTGCCCGACAAAGTGCCGGAGAAATACGCCAAGATTGCCGCCATGATAGAAAAGCGCTACAATCTGCACGTCAAGAAACTGAAACGCAACGAGATATTCGGTGCCGACGGTTACGGGCAAAAAATATTCGATGTGATAAACGCCACGTTCAGCCATCTGTACGGATATTCCGAACTGTCACAGAAGCAAATAGACCAATATATAAAGATGTATCTGCCCATGGCCGACCTTAACCTCGTGACGCTTATCGAAGACCGCAGCGCCGACAACAAGGTCGTGGGAGTGGGTATTACAATACCTTCGCTCACAAAAGCACTCCAGAAGTGTCGCAAAGGCCGGCTCCTGCCGTTCGGATGGTGGCATGTGCTGCGCGCGTTGAAATTTCACAAGACCGAAGTCGTCGACCTTTTGCTCGTCGGGATATTGCCCGAATATCGCGCGAAAGGCGCAAACGCACTACTCTTCGCCGACCTCATCCCATGGTATCAGCGATACGGTTTCAAATGGGGAGAGACACATGTGGAGATGGAAACGAACGACAAGGTGCAGAGCCAATGGCAGTATCTTGAGCGTGAATGTCACAAACGCCGCAGATGCTACGTGAAAAAGATTAACATAAAAAAACAAAACACAAATGGCTGACAACATAACAGACATAGAAAACAACACGGCACCGCAAACGGAATATACCGACGACAACATCCGACACCTCTCCGACATGGAGCACGTGCGCACCCGACCGGGCATGTATATAGGACGGCTGGGCGACGGAAACCTGCCGGAAGACGGCATATACGTGCTGCTCAAAGAGGTGATAGACAACTCGATAGACGAGTTCAAGATGCACGCGGGCAACAGAATTGAGATAAACGTGAACAACAACCTGAGCGTATCGGTGCGCGACTACGGACGAGGCATCCCGCAGGGCAAACTCATCGAGGCGGTGAGCGTGCTCAACACAGGCGGAAAATACGACTCAAAAGCGTTCAAGAAGAGCGTCGGACTGAACGGCGTGGGCGTGAAAGCGGTGAACGCGCTGAGCGCGAATTTCGAAGTGAGATCCTATCGCGACGGCAAAGTGCGCACGGCAACATTCGAGCGCGGAACACTGAAAAGCGACACCACGGAAGACACCGACGACGAGAACGGAACATACATATACTTCGAACCGGACAATACGCTGTTTCTGAACTATTCGTTCCACGACGACATTGTGGAGACGATGCTACGCAACTACACGTATCTGAACACCGGACTGGCCATCATGTACAACGACAGGCGCATCGTCAGCCGCAACGGATTGAAAGATTTGCTCAACGACACAATGACTGTCGACGGCCTCTACCCGATAATACACCTCAAAGGAGAGGACATCGAGATTGCCTTCACACACACGGCACAGTACGGCGACGAGTACCACTCGTTTGTAAACGGACAGCACACCACGCAGGGAGGAACGCACCAAAGCGCGTTCAAAGAGCACATAGCCAAGACCATCAAGGAGTTTTTCGGCAAGAGCTTCGAGTACGGCGACATACGTAACGGACTCGTGGCGGCGATTGCCATCAACGTCGAGGAACCCATGTTCGAAAGTCAGACGAAGATAAAGCTCGGCTCGCTGACAATGGAACCCGGCGGAGGCATGAGCATAAACAAATACGTGGGCGACTTCATCAAGACCGAGGTCGACAACTATCTGCACAAGACGCCCGACGTGGCTGAGGTGATGCTCCAGAAGATACAGGAGAGCGAGAAGGAGCGAAAGGCCATGGCCGGAGTGACCAAGCTCGCCCGCGAGCGCGCCAAAAAGGCCAACCTGCACAACCGCAAGCTGCGCGACTGCCGCATACATTTCAGCGACGCCAAGAACGCCCGCAAGGAAGAAAGCTCGATATTCATCACCGAGGGCGACTCGGCAAGCGGAAGCATCACCAAGAGCCGCGACGTAAACACGCAGGCCGTGTTCTCGCTGCGCGGAAAACCGCTCAACTCGTTCGGACTGACAAAGAAAGTGGTATACGAGAACGAGGAGTTCAACCTGCTGCAAGCCGCGCTCGACATTGAAGAGGGACTCGACACACTGCGCTACAACAAGGTTATCGTGGCCACCGATGCCGATGTCGACGGAATGCACATACGACTGCTGATAATCACATTCTTCCTGCAATTCTTCCCCGACCTGATAAAGAAAGGACACGTATACGTGCTCCAGACGCCGCTCTTCCGCGTGAGAAACAAGCGCACGAAGATAAAAAACAAAGACGTACTGGCCGAGGCTGCCAAGGCCGAGAACAAGAAGAGCGACTTCATCACACGCTACTGCTACAACGAAGACGAGCGGTTGAAAGCCGTCGGCGAGCTCGGGCCCGACCCGGAGATAACCCGGTTTAAAGGTCTCGGAGAGATTTCGCCCGATGAGTTTGCCAACTTCATTGGACCGGACATGCGCCTCGAACAGGTCACGCTCCACAAAACAGACCAAGTGCAGAAGCTGCTCGAATACTACATGGGCAAGAACACACCGGAAAGACAGAACTTCATCATCGACAACCTCGTGATAGAGGAGGATGTCGTGGAGGAAGAATAAAGAATCCGATAGCTTCATAAAGGATTCCCATCTTTCCTCTCTTTCCCATAATCTCCAATTCCTCCCATAATATCCTCCTCCCCTCTGGGGAGGTCGGGAGGAGCTAAAACAACATAACATCGCAAAAAACATGAAACGAGCTATCGCCCTTTTACCCTTTTACCTTTTTACCCTTTTACCCTTAAACGCACAGACCGAGGCTCTGCGAAAACTGAATATCGCAGAGCTTGCCGTGTATAATCTGTATGTGGACAGCGTCGACGAGAACAAACTCGTGGAAGACGCCATACGGGGTATGCTCGAAAAACTCGACCCGCACTCGTCATACTCGACACCGAAAGAGGTGAAATCGATGAACGAACCGCTCGCAGGAAACTTCGAAGGCATCGGCGTGCAATACAATATGATAGACGACACGCTGATGGTGATACAGCCGATAGCCGGAGGACCGTCGGAGAGAGTGGGCATAATGGCCGGCGACCGCATCGTGACAGTGAACGACACGGCCATCGCAGGCGTGAAAATGAGCCGCGACGAGATTATGCGACGTCTGCGGGGAGCAAAAGGAACGAAAGTGAGACTCGGAGTGGCGAGAAACGGAATAAAAGGCAACTTGGAGTTCACGGTGGTGAGAGACAAAATACCCGTGAAGTCGGTCGACGCCACATACATGATACGCCCGGGAATAGGATACATCAGGATAGGTAGCTTCGGAGCCACAACACACGATGAATTCATGGAGAGCCTCAACAGGCTGAACGCCGAGGGTATGACACATCTGATACTCGACTTGCAGGAAAACGGCGGCGGATACCTGCAAGCGGCGGTCCGGATAGCCGACGAATTTCTCGGCCGCGACGACCTGATAGTATACACCGACGGCCGCAGATCGCCCAGAACAGACTACAAAGCCACGGGCAACGGAGCGTTCATGAACGGGAAAGTGGTGGTGCTCGTCGACGGATACACGGCCTCGGCGGCCGAGATTGTCACCGGAGCAATACAAGACCATGACCGAGGAATGGTCGTGGGGCGACGCACGTTCGGCAAAGGACTCGTGCAACGGCCCGTAAACCTGCCCGACGGCTCGATGATACGACTCACCGTGTCGCACTATTACACACCGTCGGGACGCTGCATCCAGAAGCCGTACAAGAAAGGTGACAGCAAGGATTACGCCATGGACATGCTCAACAGACTGAAAAGCGGCGAACTGACAAACGCCGACAGCGTTCACTTTGCCGACTCGCTGAAATACCTGACGCTGAAAAAACAACGCACCGTATACGGCGGTGGCGGCATCATGCCCGACTTTTTCGTGCCGCTCGACACCACGCGATACACCAAATTTCACCGCGAACTGTCGGCAAAGGGACTGATAATAAACGCCAACCTCAGATACATCGACAAGCAACGCAAGACGCTCGTAAAGACATATCCCACATTCGAGAGCTTCAACGCAACGTTTGAAATTCCGAAAAGCGTGACCGACGGAATAATCAAAGAGGCCGAAAAGCAAGGCATCAAGCCGAAAGACGACAACGAACTGGCCACTACCCTCACCTATCTGCGGCTGCAAATGAAAGCACTCATAGCCCGCGACCTGTGGGACATGAGCCACTACTTCCAAGTGATAAACGAAAGCAGCGACATCGTGAAGAAAGGCATAGAGGTGTTGAATTACGAATTGTAAAACTGGTGTGCCAAAACAGATTAAATTCTAAGTCTTTTGCGCTGCAAAGTTTAATATCTCTTAAAAATGTTAATATTTTGATATTATATTTACAAAATAAGGCCTCATAATTGCGTTCTTTTCAAAAAATAATTTCCACGGCGAAAAAAACGCAATTTCAGAGCGTTTCACATAAAACATTGTCTGTCAGCCCCTTACCTGCAAAATCTGCCATCCATACCTCCCCTACAAACCCTTTCGTTTTCCAATTAGGCCGTAATTGCATTCCAATTAGGCCGTAACTGGAACGCAATAAGGCCGTAAATGCAATGCAATTACGGCCTTATTGCAACGCAAAATCACTCGAAAATCATGTCCAACCCCGAATAATTGCATCTCAACCCCAAAATAATGACACGAAAATGTCAATTTAAATTCTCGGCTTTTTCTAAACGGTGACTTCAAGTCGCACCTTTTGCTTTTAACAATCGACTTGCGATTTTTACATTTATTAAAGAAAAGAGGAATCCTACCTCATCGCCAAAGCCCTGTTCTCCTCGGCCTCCATTATCTCGCGCTCGCCCGGACCCTTGTCGTCGATGCCGCAGAGATGCAGAATGCCGTGGATAATCACCCGGTGCAGCTCATCGTCAAAATCCTTGCCAAACTGCAAGGCATTGCTCCGCACCGTATCCACGCTGATGACGATGTCGCCGTTTATCGTGTCTCCCTCGTCATAATCGAAAGTTATGATGTCCGTATAGTAGTCATGGCCGAGATACTCGTTGTTCACTTCGAGTATACGCTCGTCGCTGACAAACATGTAGCCAATATCTCCCACCTTGCGCCCGTGGGCGGCAGCCACCGCCTTTATCCATGCAGTGGTATCCCTCTTCCTTATTGCCGGCATCTTGATGCCATCCGAACTGTATGTAATCATATATATAAAGGTATAAATTTAATGCCATGCTGCATTCGTGGCTGCCGTGAGCAAGATGCGGCAATATTTTCATCCACTTGTAGTGCCGGAGTCGATTCGTTACCCGCGGATTTTCCAATGACCCACGAATGCACATGCAAAAGTAACACTTTAAGACAGTCTGTTATCTTAAAAAACATTAAAAACAACAAGATAAAAAAACATTTTAGCCTTACTATTCTTTTTTTTCGAAACATTAACCTACTTTTGTTGCGTGATAATCGGCACTTATTATTAAATGCCATGAAAAAAAAGAGAAGTAAAAAAAACTAAGAACCTAAAATAAACAATTAAAAGTATGAGACAAACAAGGAGAATCTTTGCTGTTCTTGTAATGTTCATGTTCTGCGTCATGGGTTATGCCCAAAAGACCATTCACGGAACAGTAAAGGACGCATCGGGAGAACCAATGATCGGCGTTACCGTCTTCGCGGGAGGCAAGGCAGGTGCAATCACCGACATGGAAGGAAAGTTCACTTTGAACAATGTATCACCGGCAACAGTTTTGAGAATTACCTACGTCGGATACGTTGAGCAAAACGTCAAGGTGGGTAACAAAACACAAATTGACGTGGTAATGAAAGAAGACAGCAACACGCTTAGCGACGTGGTTGTGGTCGGTTACGGTACGATGAAGAAATCAGACCTCACCGGTGCGATAGCTTCCGTAAACACAGATAAACTGAATGCCAAAGGTGCCACCACAGTAATGGAAAACCTCCAAGGTTCTGTGCCGGGCGTGAACATCACGCAGACATCAAGCCGTGCAGGAGGAGGATTTAACATCGAAATCCGCGGTCAATCCACACTTGGAAGCAACAAGAGTCCGCTCTATGTTGTTGACGGTATCATCTGCGACGACATCAACTTCCTCAACCCGCAGGACATCGAGCGCATCGACATCCTGAAAGACGCTTCGTCTACCGCCATCTACGGTTCGCGCGCCACAAACGGTGTCGTTATCGTGACCACAAAGAGCGCGAAAGAGCAAGGTGGCAAGGCTGCAAAGCCTACCATCAGCTATGACGGATACTACGGAATAACAAAAGCCGCGCGCATGCCCGACTTCATGAGCGGAGCTTCGTTCGCAAGATATCGTCACTTCCGCTACCTCAACGCTGTGGATGCACAGGGTTCGCAGACACTGGCAGGCTACGGAGCACAGAATATCTGGGGACAGACAGACGGTAACTACAACACCGCTTGGCTTACGACAACAGAAGGAACGTCATACCTCAGAGACGTGATGACAGCCGGAAGCGAAACCGACTGGCAAGACCTCGTGATGCGCACGGCATCGCAGCAGAACCACTACCTCAGCGTGAGTGGTAACGCCGGCGGCACAACCAACTATCACTTCGGCGCAGGATACCAGAAAGAAGAGGGTATCTACATGAAAGACGAGATGGAGCGTTTCAACCTGAAAGGTGCCGTAGACTCAAAGATAAACAAATGGGCAACGGCAGGTATCAGCTTCAACGGAGCTTATACAAACCATTCTACTGTCGATGACAATGCCATCGGACAGGCTTTCCGCCTCAACCCGTTCTGCAAGCCCTACGACAGCGAGGGCAATATCGTAGACTATCCGGGCAAATCGGAAGCTCTCGGCACCTCGGGAGACCAGTTTACAGGTACGGCCAACCCCATGCTTGACTTCGAAAACTCGGAATACAACTACAAGACATATCAGTTCTTGGCAAACTTGTATCTCGAAATTCGTCCCATCAAAGACCTGTCGCTCAAGACCACATTCTCTCCGAGCTACACACACCAGCGCTCCGGACAGTTTGAAGGCAGCGCCACGGCGGCACGTAACTTCGGCGACAACCGCGCATACGCAAGCAACGTGACCAAGTTCAGCTGGACATGGGACAACCAGATCAACTACAACCTCAAAATCAAGGACCACAGCATCGGCATCATGGGACTTATCTCTGCCAGTGCTTTCAATCAGGAGAAATACGAGCAGGAGGCTTTCGGCGTTGTTGATCAAGCCAAATGGTTCAACCTCTCACAGGCTTCCGGAACGGCATACACCAACGCTTCGGCTTACACCGAGTGGAGCATGCTCTCATACGCTGCACGTGTGAACTACTCATACAAAGACCGCTACCTCTTCACCGGTACAATACGTCGCGACGGTTCTTCACGCTTCGCCGAAGGCAAGCGCTGGGGTTCGTTCCCCTCTGCTGCCGTGGCATGGCGCATCACGGAAGAGCCGTTCATGGCAAAAACATCCGAATGGCTCTCTAACTTGAAGCTCCGCGCAAGTATCGGTGTGACGGGTAACAACTACACACAGGGCACCAACTACCCGGTAAGCGTGGTGGCAAACGGCGGTGATGTTTATTACGGCTTCGCAGACGGCACAGGCACAACCCCGTACTGGCCCGGAAAGGTTGTCAACAAAAACCTTACATGGGAGAAGACAACCGAGTTCAACGTCGGTGTAGACTTCGGCTTCCTCGGCGGACGCATCAACGGATCTATCGACTGGTACACCAAGACAAGTAAAGACCTGCTCATGAACCGTCAGCTCACATACGAGACAGGTGGCGATGCTACCGTTATCGACAACATGGGCAAGGTGCGCAACACCGGTGTCGAAATCGTTTTGAACACCGTCAACGTAAGCACGAAGGACTGGAACTGGACAACCTCGTTCACATTCTCACACAACAAGAACGAAATCCTCGAAGTAAACGGAGGCAAGAAAGACGATATCTCAAACAGCTTCTTTATCGGTGAGTCTATCAACGCACTGTACAACTACACATGGGCCGGTATCGTCAACGATCAGAAAATGACCGTTCCGAACACACAGATAGCAAAAGACAAGGGCTTCACTCCCGGCGAATCGGTTGTAAGCCGCGACTACTACTTTACTTGCTACGGCTGGGGCGAGGGTATGCCTATCATATCCGACCTCAACGGCGACGGCACGATAGACCAGAAAGACAAGAGCATCGTCGGAAAGAGCAACCCCGCATGGACCGGAAGCATCAGCTCTACACTCTCATATAAGAACTGGGACTTCTCGTTCTCTATATACACCAAGCAGAACTACAAGGTATACTCACCGTTCTACA
Organism: Prevotella sp.; assembly: GCA_017623155.1. Classification (GTDB taxonomy): domain Bacteria; phylum Bacteroidota; class Bacteroidia; order Bacteroidales; family Bacteroidaceae; genus Prevotella. Next base: position 100,896 of record JAGAPR010000003.1, read on the forward strand.
AGCAGTATGCAAACTACGGCGACCGCGGTATGCAGCACATAGAAATGGACTTCTACATTCCGGACGGAGCCTTGATAGGCTATACATACGGCGAGGACGGCACACGCACACCGATATACCAGAACGGTACACACTACGGCGAATATCCTTTCCCGACAAACGAGTCGGCATCAAACGCCGGAGCCGGTGTCATCTGGGCAGCGAACAACGCCAAAGAGGGTGCCGACAACATGGACAAGATGGCTGACGCCAACAGAAAGGGTGCTCCCTATCAGGTTGTAGACGGCTCTTACTGGAAAGTAAAGAACATCAGCCTCGGCTACACGTTCCCCAAATCGCTCCTCTCAAAGACATTCATCAACTCACTCCGCCTGTACTTCAACGTGACAAACCCGTTCGTATGGGCTAAGGACTACAAAGGATTCGATCCCGAGTGGGCAGGAGAGAGCTTGTCAAAGGGCGGTCCCAGCACTGTCACCTATCAGTTCGGAGCAAGCATTAAGTTCTAATTTAAAAATCAATGAAGAATATGAGAAACAAGATATTGGTATCAGCATTGATGCTATCAGGATGTATCGGACTCACGGGATGCAGCGACTTCCTTGAGTCGGAAGATAAATCCAACGTGGAATCTGAAAAATATTTCATGACGGCCGAGGGATTTGAGAACCTCAGCACCACACCTTATTATAAGTTACGTGGCATCTACGACGGCTCAACGGTAGACATGTTTATCAGCGGAACAGACATCTACGAGGCAGGACGAAGCAACTACGCCGACGTATCGCTCGCAACATACAAGACCCTGAACGCCGAGAACGGAACTCTGTTGTCGTTCTACAAGGCATGTTACGACGGCATACAGCAGGCAAACACAGTTATCGACTATGCCGACAAGGGTGCAGCAGGCAGCAACGTACAGAAGAGAAAGAACGAGGCGAAGTTCCTCAAAGCATTCTACTACTACCTGCTCACACAGCAGTTTGGCGGCGTTCCCGTGTCAGACAGCTACATCACATCGGTGATAACATCGTTCCCCCGCAAGACACAGGGTGAAGTCTACGAGTATATCATCAATCTGCTTAAAGAAGTAGAAACGGCAAACGTGCTTCCCGAAAGCGACAACACCGGCCGTGCATCGATGCGCGCCGTATACAACCTCATGGCAAAGGTTTACCTTGCATGGGCTTGGGACTACGACACTTCTGCCGACGACGAGGGCAACAACGTGACCATCAACAGCAAGGAAAAATTTGCGTTGGCAGCCACTTACGCCGACAAGGCCATTGCAGGCAAGACTCCCGCACTGTCATTCAGCGATATGTGGGATGTCAAGAACGACAACAACGATGAGATTTTATTCGCCATCCAGTATACACGCGGCATCGCCGGACAGGACGAGACAACCACCGGCAACCGCCAGATGGCATACTTCGGCAACTACTACAACGACGATGTAGAGGAGAGCAAGTACACCAACTCACAGTATCCGGCAAGCGAAAAGCTCATATACCTGTTCGAACCGGGCGACGACCGCTTCGAAGGCACGTTCATGGTAGAGCAGCTCCGCGCTTACCACAACTGGTACACAACAGGTATCGGCAACGATACGGAGGTTCTCTACTACTTCCCCGCATGGTATACGGACCTTAGCAACCTGCAAGCATACAACCAATTGAGCAAAGGTCGCGAACAGACAAACATCTACTCTACATCCGATCCCTGCAAGTATGTAAAGGTAACGGTCAACAAACGTACCGGAAAGGTAACCTATACACCGGGAAGCCAGAGCTACAGCGTAAGCCGGAAGACAACAAGCCAATCGATATGCGTGCGTAAATTTGACGACTGTCAGTCTAAGAGAAACACCACAAAAGGCGTTTCTTTCCACAACATCGTGCTCGCACACCTCACCGAGAGCTACCTCTTGGCTGCCGAGGCATATCACATGGCAGGTGACGACACAAAGGCGTTGCAACGTCTTAACACCGTGCGCGAACGCTCACACGCCGAGGCTCTGACAAGTTTCGCAAGCTACAAGCGTCATTACAGCGACGGAACAGACAACTCTGTAAACATGGGATCCGGCATCGATAACGTTCCGTTCGAGACAAATCTCGACCCGATCGACGTTATTCTCGACGAACGTGCACGCGAACTTTGCGGCGAGTTCTACCGCTGGATGGACCTGCGCCGCACAAAACGCCTCGTAAGCTACAATGTCAAGCACAACAGCGGCGTATCTTCCGCTGCCGACATGAAAGGTCCCGATGGCAAAGTGCGCTGGTTCCGTCCGCTGCCGCAGGATGTAATCAACCTCAATCAGGCTCTTACAGACAAAGACCAGAACCCCGGTTACATAGCTCCGGAAGCAGAAGCAGAATAGAAATCGATTAATGCGTAACAGTATAAAACGATAAACAACGGCTTGCCGGCAACGCTTTTTGAAAGTTTGCCGGCAAGCTATACAACAAACAATAATTTTATTAACAATCAAAAAACAACAAATTATGAAAAAGAGTTTACTTTTTGCAGCAGCATTGTTTGCAAGTGTTGCAGTTAATGCACAGACAGTAACATGGTCTTGCGAGACAGCCACAGCCGACGGTAAGAACATGACAGAGGCTGATTACACATTGGACGGTGTAGTAAGCGGCAGCACATCAATCACAGCAAAGGCCATAACAACAGGCGCAGGCATAAAATTCCCGCCCACAACATGCCAGAAAAGCCACAAAGACGCAACCGGAACTTCATTCAATTTCGGTTCTGAAGCAACTCCGGCTATCATCAAGTGGGTTCCCACCTGTGCTCAAGATGCAGCTATCAAGGATATAGAAGCAGCTTACGGAGCAGGTCAGTATGTTGAGTTCTCTATCGAAGAGACCGATGTTAACAAGACTCTTCAGATTGGTTCAGTATCTTTCGGTGCCGTACGCCTTGGAACTGATGCCGTACGTATCAATGCAAAACTTGTCGACAACGGCGGTAGCAACTATGAGTCTGGTTGGCTTATCAACGCCGAAAACTGGGCAACTGTTTCCGACGGAACCGGATCATGGGTTGAAGCAACAGGTGCAGAAGGCGAAATCTTAGGTTGCCAGCCCTCTCGTGAGGACGCTGCAAAGCCCGCTTCTTGCGAAGCTGGTCTCACAATGTATAAAATTCCCGTTCCCGCCGACTTCCCCGCAGACGCTTATGATGTAAGCCTCCGCATCGTTGTTTACGGTATCGGTGAAAACAAAGCCGTTGCATACCACAATGTTGCTTTCAACCTCGGCAACACAGACGGCATCAACGACATCAAAGCTAACGCTGAGAATGTTAACGCTCCCGCATACAACATGGCAGGACAGCGCGTTAACAACAACTTCAAAGGCCTGATGATCAAGAACGGCAAGAAGTTCATCAACAAATAATCAAGAGAAAATCTTGTAAAAGCATAACGAAAAGGGGAAGCCGAACAAACGGCTTCCCCTTTTATTTTTGTACAAAAAGCAACTAAATACTTGCCATTCTGTATCTTATTCGTTACCTTTGCATAATGAAAGAAAACTGCAATATAAGAGAATTGTATTTCTCGAATGAATTCTGGGAATTCTATCAACGTCAACAAGACAAAGTAAAACGCAAGTTTGACTACGTCATAGACATTGTAAGAAAAGAGAGAATTATAACATCCAAATTTATAAAACATTTGGAAGGAACTGATTTCTATGAGATGCGTATATCCATTGGAACGAACGAATACAGGACTGTATTGTTTGCAATAAACCATTCAAATATAATATCTGCAACGAAAATATTGGTTCTTAACGCATTCCTAAAGAAATCAACTAAAGATTATAACAAACAGATTGAAATCGCAACAAAAATACTTGGAGGGTTCAAAGATGACTAAATTTGATGAAAAAAAACTTGCCGGACTCCGCAATGCAAAAGAACTGCTTGATGCAAAATACGGAGAAGAGGGAACGGACAGCCGCCGTCTGTTCGATGAAAAGGCACGCGCATATTACTATGGAGTAATATTACGAGACCGCAGAAAAGAACTGAAAATGACTCAAAAAGAATTGGCAGACAAGACAGGGACAGCCCGTAGCTACATTGCCCGCATTGAACGCGGAGACACAGATATGCAATTATCAAGTTTCCTACGCATTGCTGAGGCGTTGAAAATAAGCTTCACTCCTGTATTTGCCTGACATACAAGCTACCCGGAAGATGGAAGCCAAAAAACGAAAAGGTGTTAATCAGCATGCTGATTAACACCTTTTCGTTTTCTATAAAATTTCTGCTAACGCACCGGCAGAAACTCATCGACGCTGCGTCCGAAATGTATCAGCTCGCGCACCATGCTGCTGCTGACGCTTTCCAAGTGCGGTTCAGCATAGAAAAGGACGGTCTCCATGTCCCCTATCTTGCGGTTTATGTCGGCTTGCTCGCGTTCATATTCAAAGTCGCGGACGCTGCGCACGCCCTTTATTATGAAGCCGGCATGCTCACGGCTGGCGAAGTCTACCGTCAGGTCTGAATATGCCTTTACCTCTATCTTAGGCTCACCGGCATATAACGCCGCAATATCGGCCACCCGCCGGTCGGCCGGATACATGCTCTTCTTGTTTTCATTCACCCCCACCCCGATAACAATCCGGTCGAAAAGCGGAAGCGCACGCCTCACAACCGAGTCGTGACCGATGGTGAACGGGTCGAAGCTGCCCGCGAAAATTGCTGTCTTCATATCTTTCCTTTCTTTTTGAGAAATGCCTTCGACTGCAAAGTTAGCATTTTTTTTAAAGGCAGAGATGATTTTCTAAAAACAAAGAGCGCAAAGAGGCAAAGTTTTTATCTTTTTAGAACTTCGCCTCTTTGCGCTCTTTGCGTTTAGAAAACCGACTTTAAATCAAGGTCATCGGTTCACATACTTACCACCGTCACGTATGACAAGCCCCTTTGCCGAACGGCTGACACGTTGTCCGCCGACGTTATAGGCTTTACCGGACTTGCCTCCTTTGCCTGCCGTCACAGCAGCAATGAAGTCTGTCGACGAGCCGAGAGTGACTTTATCAGACATGGGCGAAAGGATGCCGTGCTCGTTGGCCGACTGGACGGTCACGATGTCACCGGCATTGCCCGTGAATGTCGGTTCGGTGACAAACGCCTGCGGCCGGCCGTTGACCGTCACGACATAGCATATTGCGAAAGCGTCGGGCGTCCATGTGACGACATTGCCGTTGACCGTGAGCGCGGGGGTCAGCGTCTTCTCAACAGCCGGCAGCGGATTCCACACGCCGGTGGAGGCATCGGCCGTCCCGTCACCCGCCATCACGTTCTCGACGGTATAGGAAGCGATGTCAGATGGCGAGAGCCAGTTCTTCGACTCACCTGTCACTTTCGTTCCGTTGTCCATATAGTAATAGTCCTTGCGCGAGGCGTTGGAATAGACTTTGTTGCCATTCTCATCGGCACGGTCGTCGGGCAGCTGGTTGCCGTTCTTGTCTTTAATATCATAGATTGCCCAGAGAGCCGGCAGACCACCCATTGTTTCCGACCAGTAGCCGCTAATGGGTGTCAGCTCCATTACGGTATGCAAGAAGACGGTTTTGGGGAACTCGTGCCAAGGACGGCCGAACGATATTGAATAAGTTGAAGGATCGGAAGCGTAATGCGTGGTAATGGTCGTATTGTTGAACACGTAGCCCCAACGCGTCTCTTTCCCATGATTTGGCGCAACAATCCATCCGCCCTTGTCGCGGTTGATGTCGAGCGTGGTGTTCTCAAACCATACGTCGCCGTTGCCGTAGATGAAGTCAACCGAGCCTTCTATCGTCGAGTTAAGCCAGAACGAGCGTTTGAACGTGCCGTTGGTCTTGTAGGTGTCCTGATATGAACGTGCCCTCACGCCGTCGAAGACGATACGGTCGGCATCGGTGTTGAGACACAGCGCCTGCGGACCGGCCTTGCGGTCCTTGGTCCAGTTCTCGTTGTCGACGGTCACTCCCGACATGAGGAACCCGTCGCCACCGGCCTGCACCTCGATTGTAGCACCGGCATTGACATGATACCACGGCTTGCGCCAGTTGCTCTTGTCACCGCCGTCCTGACGGTCTGAAGCGATGAAGACCTTCTCGACGTCCTGACCGATGAGGTGGACGTTGGGCTTGTTGACACTGACGATGCGGCAGTCGTCATATTTCACCGTGCCGTCCTCGCTCTTTCCGTTGCCGCCGATGCGCTCCGTCGTTGTCATAGTCTCGTCGGTCCAGCGGGTTCCGTAGCTTGAATTGAAATAAGGGTTAGGGTCGTCGTAATAGCCTTCCTTGACGTAGATAAGGTACGGCTTCGTCGATGCGGCCGGCGCGTCGTTGATGGCGTCCTGTATGTAGCGGTACTGGCGGGGCATCGTCTCTGTTGCCGCGATACTCTCGCCATAAGCCAAATTCAGTGTCTTGTCTACCACGGCATCAAATATTCTTGCCTCCGGCTTGCTGCGCTCCATGACGGTGAATGTCAGCGACAGGGCTGGAGCACTGTTGCCCGAACGGTCGGCCACATAGCCTTCGGGCATCGTGAAGGTGTACGTACGGCCATATTCGAGGCCTACATAATTGAATGCCACCGAACGCGTGTTCCACACTGGCGAAAGAATTTTGTCGTCGAGCGTAGCCGCGCCGTTGACAAGATTGCCTGCCTGTATGCGTTCATTGTATGATACGATTATCTTTCCGGAAGCCGATATACCAGTAGCCTTGTCGGCAGGCACGGTGCCCGTGACGGCGGGAGCGTCCTTGTCGTCTTCCACCTCGGCCGTTCCCATGACGTAGACATTGCCCACGCCCGACTCCGAGTGCTGATAGTAGTCAAGTCCGTCGAACGTTCCCACGGGAGTGTCCTTGCCGTATGTCGCCTCGCCCGTACCGGTGATGCGGATGTAAACAATGTCACGCCCCATGGCATCGGCCGGGATGGCAAAACAGAAATCGGTTATCTTGCTTGTGCCGAGGGTCTCGCAAACGGCACCGCTGATATCTGTGAATGTCGTTCCGTCGAGCGAATACTGCGCCTTGTAGGTCTTGTCGGCATTATTTTTGGCACACATCTGCGACACAAATGTTGCCGATGTGAACTTCTTTGTTGAAAACTCATACTGCCATGCGATGTCCGTCGTCCGGTAGCCGTTCTGGTAGAGACCGTTGAGTCCGGCCGTCACGACACCCACACGGTTGCGGACGACCGGCGTTCCGCCGTCCTGAGTGTAGGCGGGAGAACCGTCTGCGACCTTGACCACTAAAGATTTGGCGTTGCGCTCGCCGTCCCACGTGATGTCGGCCGGGAAAGGATAGTTTGCTGTTGTTGGATAAGCATAGGCCTGCGTCTTGCTCGCGTCAAAGACGGCGATGAAGTCCTGAACCTCATACTCTGCCGTCAGGTCCATATCGCCGCTGACCCGGACGAGGCGCGGGTTGGCGGTGGAACCGTCCTCCCACTTCACGAAGTTGAGGATGCGCGACACCTCGGCCGTTGCCGTGAGTTCCTCTCCTTCTTCATATTTGCCGTTGTGCTCGTCGGGCGAGAGTGTCACGGAGCCGATGGAAAGCTCGGCGTCGTTCTTGACGAATGTCCTGACGGTATAGACCGGTATGGTCTCAAACTCGGCGACGAAAGACTTGTCGGCGTCCATCGTGAAACGGATCTGCTCGTCGGTGGAATAGTCCCGGCCGTCAAGCGTCCATTTGCTGAATTTATATCCAAAATTGCGACTTGCCGTCAGTGTGACGGTCTTGCCTTCCTTTATCGTGGTGCCGGCCGGTACGGCGGTGATAGTACCCGCGTCGGCCGGAGAGACAGCCGTCGTCAGGGTGTACTTCGCACCGGAGGAAGCCGCGTCGGTGGCTACGCCCTCTATCGTCACGTCTTTCAGACAGAAGGTCTTGCCGGAAGCCGCAGAGCCGTAATACGGATAAAGGCGCACATATATCGTCTCGCCGTCGGAAATGGATACTACCGGCACGGTCGATACATAGTACGCCTTGTTTGATGTCATGCTTGTCTGCCAAATAAAGTTTGTGGTGTTGCTCTCGCCTATGGGAAAGTCGGGGCTTGTGCTGTAATAAGCCTTGAACCTCATTCCGTTACCGCCGGCACCGCCGGCGTAGAACGAAATCTTGCTGACGGCAATCTGTATGTCGGCGGGAGCCGTCATGCCAAACTGTATATAGCGGTTGCTGTTCTCGTCCTCCTCGCCGGCAGGCCATTGGTCGCCAGTGATGCAGTTGCGCTGAACCCGCGGGTTCTGACCGTCATACGCCGTTCCGGTCCAATCGGCTTTCGCGTTCATGGTGTTGTAGTCGCGTGCATACATGTTGCTGTATGTCTCGGGGAGCGCATTGCACGGGCCGGTCACCGTAGCTTCGGTGTTTGAGGAAAGGTCGTAAAGGACCTTTACTGCCGTGCCGCCTTCGAGCGAGATGGCCTCTGCCGTGAGTTCCATCTCGCCGGAGAGCGAGCCGCACGACGCCGTGAGCTTGCCGGCGATGATGCCTTGTGAGGTGACGTCGAGCTTTATGTAGAGTGTCTGGATGAGCGTCGAACCGGTATAGCCGGCTGTCACTTCTGTCGAGTAGTTGGTGCCGTCGGTGGAGACAAGGTATCCGCCAGTGGCCGAAAACGTGAACGTTCCCGTGGCGGAAGCGAGCGAGAAAGCCGACACGCTGACGGTCTTTGTCAGCGTCTGGCCGACGTATGCCTTGCCGAGATTGCCCGTCGAGGGTGAGAATGTGATTTCGGAAGAGAGACGGGTGTGGTCGGCAAGGAGTTTCAGGACGGCCTTCTTCTTTGTGTCCGTCTCTGCGGCGCACTGGTCTTTCACAAGTTGTGCGAACTGGCGCGCGATCAGTGTCGCACCGAACGGCGACGGATGGGTGCCGTCACCCTGCCATCCCTTCTGTTCGTCGGTGACGCAGAAGATGTTTTCCGTGCAATAGTCGGCCCCGAAACTCTCATACATCGTCTTCGTCGCCGCCGTGAGGTCCACGTAGGGCACGTCGTCATATGAGTCGGCCACCTTCTTTGCCTGAAGCGGATAGTTCATCGTGCCGTCATCAGATGGCTTTCCGGTGTAATTGGGCGTGTAGACGCCATTCTCGATCTTGTCGAACTTCTGCCACAGATTGTGCTGGCCGGTCGCCGTTATCGTGCTCCCGGAGAAGTATTTGCGGCATATCGCGCCGACAACGATGGGAGTCGCGCCGGCTGCCTTGGCCTCGTCGATATATGCTTTTATATAGGTGGGGAAAGTTTCCGATGGATGGGTTCCTCGATATTTGTTAGAGTAGTCCCAGTCGGCGGGTCGTTGTGAAGGATTTGCCTTGAAGAATTCTTCAAGCACGTCGCCATCTGCGCCGCCGCATTTCTCGTCGTTATGGGCAAACTGGATTATAACGATGTCGCCCGGGCCTATCTGCGGCTTGATGGTAGGCCAATAAGCGGTCTCCTTGTAGAACGATTTGCTGGATGCTCCGGACTTCGCCTTGTCGATGATTTCTATCTCATCGGCATTGAAAAACTGTTGTAGCATCTGCGCCCAACCGCGCTTGTTTCCATTTTCGTCCTGCAAGGCCGCGGTGGAATCGCCGAGAATCCATACCTTGCGCACGGCATCAGCCGGCACGACGAAAAGCATTGTAAGACACACCAGTGTCAATAAGGTTCTTTTCATGCTGTTTTAATTTGGTTAGTTTGACGGTGCAAAATTATTGCCACAGCATGAGAAAAAGGGGTAAAGTCTTGTCATTCCGAGGGGAAAATCGTGTCAAAACATGATTTCCACGCTCTTTTGACGGTTAGCAATCACTGTTTCTAAGTTCCCTCGGTGTCTTGTCCGTTGATGCCTTTACACATTTCGCGAAATACTTCGGGTCGGAAAAACCGCAGGCGTATGCTACATCCGCCACAGGCATATCAGTCTCTTTCAGCATCTTCACGGCGCGTTTCATCCTTGCCTCTTTCAAGAAATCGGCAGGTGTCACTCCGAGCAACTGGCGCATCTTGCGGTTCAGTCCCGAGCGGCTTACGGCAGCGGCGGCGGCCATATCGTTGATGTTTATGTCGCTGTCGGAGATGTTCTTTTCCGTGAAGTCGGCTATCCTTTTCATGAAAGCCTCGTCTTCGGCCGACAGACGAGGTGCTATGACGATTGGGGTCGAATGTTTTTCAACCGCCGGCTTGCTACCGTTATTGGCGTTTTCTTTCTTGATGTCGAGCAGCAACAGATAGGCTTCAAGTGTCTCCTTGCGGCGTTTCTCCAAGTTTCGGACGTATATTATGGCGTATGTCAGCAGCACTATAAGTCCTGCTATGACAAGTGCCACGAACAGCCGCCCGTACCATGCCTCAAAGAATGTTGGTTCCACTACTATTGTCACTGAGCGCACATTGTCCGTCCACTGTCCGAGAGCGTTTGTTGAGCGTATCTTCAACGTGTGCGTACCTACCGCAATATCACGGAAGTCGATGCTGTTCACGGCCGTGGGATGGCTCCATACACTGTCTTCATCAAACTTCGTGGCATATCGTATATATTTGTTTCCCGCATAATCGAGGGCCGAGAAACTGAGAGTAAAATCACGTTGTGAGGGACTGATGACGATAGTGTCCCTGTAATCGACGGTATAATCGGTTGTAGTGCCGGCCATGCGAAGCTCCGTCAGCACTATGCGCGGCTTGTAGTCTACTGCATAGAGATCTTTTATTTTCACTGTCAGCACGCCCGTTTGAGTAGAGATGAGCATCCGTCCGTCGGGCAACAGCAACGGTTCGGCATCGGAGAACTGTATGTTTTCGCCCCAAAACGCCCTCCCGTAGTTTTCTATCCGTGAGGTTTTCATGTCCAGCAGCGACAACATGTTGTTGCATTGCACGAGCAACACATCGTCAGTAAGTACGGCACATGCCATTGTAACGTCCGCTCCCAATCCGTTCTCCAATCCGTAATGTATGAAAGAAAACTTGTCTGCATGAAGATTTTTGGTGAGCAGAAGATTTATTCCGCCACTCTCCGTCGTTACAAACACCCGTCCTCTGCCATCCGTTATGGCGTTCATCGTGGCGTTGTCGGAGAGGCTTTCAGCCCTATCTGCCTCCCTTACGTGCATACGCCAGCGTATCTTGTCCGATTGTTTATATATATTGTCCGCGACAAGAAGCCCGGTCGTGGTTGTCGCTATCAGTGTTCCGTCGTCAAGGATGAGCAGTCTTCTCACGCGAAGCCCCTTTGTCGCTTCTATCGCCTTTACGGCATATCGCCCGCCTTTGCGGCTTACGACACTTATTCCACCTACATGCGTGGCTACCCATATTCTGCCCTTGCGGTCTTTTTTCAAGTCGTAGACATCTTCGGAGTTGAGTCTGTCTATGCGCTCGATATCGCCTCCGTGCAGCCGGAACAGACCGGCCGGTTTGCTTCCAAGCCATATCGTGCCCTCATCATCCTCGCATATACAATATACAGGATGGAACAGTGTACTGTCGTCGTCATGTAACCGGCCGTCTTTTCCCATGTATCCCAAGAGCGACAGTCTCTCATCAAGCACAGTCAACCGCCCGTCCTTTGTTCCAATCCACAGTCTACCCGCACGGTCGCGATACATACCCCGTGTGACAGACGCGGATACATTCTCCACCGTGTTCCACTTCTTCATGCGCGGCACACTGCGAAAGAAGCCGCCGGGAGTTATTTTCCAGTGTATGCCGCGGCTGTCTTCAAAGTCGCCTATCCGTGTACCGTGTTCCTTAAAAACCTTGCGCGCTTTATCGCTCAGTTCGCCTTCGATACGGGCAAACCGCGATGTCCTCACATTGAAAAGGAACACATCATCGTCAACGAGACAATAGATATTGCCCACAGCCGTCGCCGGTGTTATGTCGTAGTCGGGCACAATGTTGCGGAAACGACAGCTGCCCATATCGTTTCCGTCTCCCGGCGTTGCCTTGAAAACGACAAAACCGTATCCGTCGAAACGATAGAGCCCGTTCCACGACGACAGCCACAACAGTCCCTTGCGGTCTTGAAGTATCTGTGTTACATGCTGACCGGATATGTCTGCCACATCATCGATATTGTCCGTCACATAGTCTTCTTCCGCCATTCCGTATGCCGCGGAAGGAAACAACACCATCAATATGATCAACAGCAGTGGCATCGGCATACTTTCATTTTCAGAACAGTTCCTGCTGCATGATGTTTCCTGTGTACGGGTTGCGGCCGAAATGGCGGTATGCCAGTTCGGTGACCATACGTCCGCGGGGGGTTCGCTTGATGAAGCCCTCCATGATGAGATACGGTTCGTATACTTCCTCCACCGTTCCCGAGTCTTCTCCTATCGCCGTGGCGATGGTGCTGATGCCCACCGGTCCGCCTTTGAACTTGTCTATTATCGTGAGCAGTATCTTGTTGTCTATCTGGTCGAGTCCGTATCTGTCGATGTTCAGTGCCGAAAGGCTCATCGTTGTTATCCCGATATCTATCTTTCCCGTACCTTTCACCTGCGCGAAGTCACGCACACGGCGCAGCAACGCGTTTGCTATACGCGGTGTTCCGCGGCTGCATCGCGCTATCTCCATCGCCGCGTCGTCGTATATCGGTACTCTGAGTATGTCTGCCGAGCGTTTTATTATCTTCGTCAGCGTCTCCGGGTCGTAGTATTCGAGGTGCATGTTTATGCCGAAACGTGCGCGCAGCGGTGCGGTGAGCAGTCCGCCACGTGTTGTCGCTCCGATGAGCGTAAAGGGATTAAGGTCTATCTGTATCGAGCGTGCCGACGGTCCTTTGTCTATCATTATGTCTATCCGATAGTCTTCCATGGCCGAGTACAGATACTCCTCCACCACGGGCGACAGCCGGTGTATCTCGTCGATGAAGAGCACATCATTGCGCTCGAGCGATGTCAGTATGCCCGCGAGGTCGCCCGGCTTGTCGAGCACGGGTCCGCTTGTTATCTTGAATCCCACTCCGAGCTCGTTTGCTATGATGTTGCTCAGTGTGGTCTTTCCCAGTCCGGGAGGTCCGTGCAGCAGCGTGTGGTCGAGCGGTTCTCCCCTGTATTTTGCAGCCTCGACAAACACTTCAAGGTTTTCCACCACCTTTTTCTGTCCGCTGAAATCGCCAAATCGCAGCGGTCTCAGCGCGTTTTCAAAGTCTTTCTCTGCCGCGGCTCTTTCCTGTCTTATGTCAAAATCTTCGTTCATCAGGTTTTTCGGTTTTACTCTACCCTTATTATATATGTCTGCAAAGATAGTGTTTTTTTGGCAAGCGGCAAAGAAAAAGCGGCACGTAAGAAAGCCGTCGCCTTCCCACGTGCCGCCATGTCAGTGTTTTTCAAGTATTCCGTCAGGCCATCATACCTGCCGCATGAGTTGCGCCGAGTGCGCTCAGCAGTGCCGTTGCCACTGCCACCACGATTTTAAGAATTTTCTTCCAGTCCATAGTCTGTCCTCCTTTCATCAGCTCATGCTCCCGGCTCCACGGTCTCGGCATCCTCTTTTATCACGTTGTTTATCGGAAGCTCGCTCACCTTGCATCCATCTATGAACGCCTTTACTCGCCGTCCGGCTTTCGATATTTTCATCTCCGGCTGGAATATCACGTGTATGTCTTTCAGGTTCTGGCTCACGTTGAAGTCTTTTGCCGTGTCGCTCGGCTTGGTGCTGATAGCGAGTTTGAACGCTCCGAAGCGGTCGAGCTTCACGCGTTTGGAGTCTTGCAGTTCCTTTTTCATCGTCACCACCAGCTCACTGATAACGGCGAGAATGTCGGCTCGCTTCACGGTACAGTTTGCCTCGATGGTGTCTGCCAGTTGGTCGGTGGTCACGGTGTCGAGCGCGACGGCGCGTCCATACCACTTGTTGAAGTTTGCTGCCTTGGAGTTCTTGTTCTGGTAAAGTCTGTAATGTACTGCCATAGTTTTTTCCTTTCTTAAATTTTTAAATGGTTAATGAAAAATTGTTTGTCGCTTGTCTTTCCGGAAGACATTGCAAAGGTAGTGAATTTTGAAGCCTTTGTCAAGCGTTATCCCGATACACATCCTGCTACACATTGCGATACCGTTGTCTTTTCGTTGCCGCCGGATGGTGTTTTCGTCAGCATTCCATTGTGGCGGCCATGCGTCTGTTTGCCCTCCGCGCGGTATATGATATGTGAAGCCATCGGCATCCGTTGCTCATGGCGTGCTCGAACAGCATCTGATCGAAATCGAGATTGCGCCTGACGAAGTCAAATATCTTCATTCCCGTCTCCATGTCGGATATGTGTATATCTGCGGCCTCGCCTCTCATGTGTTGCGAGGCGGGTGCTCCTCCCACGGCTTTGTTCAGCTCGGGCGATCGAAATCCGCTCGATATTCTCGTCACTCCAAATCGCCGGCGTATCGGTTCGAGCACGTTTTCGCATAGCATCCTCATTCGTTCCACGTCGCCGTCGGTGGGGTTGTTCTCTATCTTCCGGCTTATCGCCACGCCCGAGCGTGTCATTTCCTCGAGCGAAAAATGTGTTGTCAGTTTCATGGTTGTTTGTTTTTATTGTTTTGTTATGTTTCTCATCAGCGGCTGCTCTCCCTTTTCGTGCATCATCCGCATGTATCTCTCTATCAGTGCGCCCCTGCGCACTCCTTTTCGTCTTGCCGCCTGATAGGCCGCTCCCCTCGGGTTGTGCGGTTTTCTCACGTGCAGCGTGTGGCAAACCTCGGTCACCATGCCCGCAAACGTGCATACGTTTCCCTCTGTGTCGCATATCGAGCCCTGCATGTAGGCTATGTGTGCCGCCTCCATGAGGTCGGCCACAGAGCCTTTCCATTGCGCGCCCTCGTCGGGGTCGAGCTTCAACAGTGCGGCAAACTCTTCGGTGATACGCTCGCGCGCCTCTTTTTCCCTCTTTGCCTCGACGGCCATTCGCGTTTCGCGGTCGGCCGGCATGTGTGTTTTGTTGTTGTAAAACATCATTGATTTTAAGTTATTAAAGTTAATTATTTAATTATGTGCGCTCCGCCTTGCGGCCGCGAGTGCTTTATATCGGTTGCAAAGGTAATGCACGAATGTGCACATATAGTTCAATTATTATATTTTTTCGTTAAACAATTTAAAAACGCAAAGACCGATTAAAGGTAAAAAGGCGATTTAAAGGTAAAAAAGTAAAAAGGTAAAAAACCGTGCGGCGTGTTTCTAAGCGCAGCCTTTTTTACCTTTTTACTTTTTTACCTTTAAAACCACCTTTTTTCTTTAAATATTGTAAAAATCGCGAGGTAATTGTTAAAAGCAAAAAGTGCGACTTGAAGTCACCGTTTAGAAAAAGCCGAGAATTTAAATTAACATTTTTGTGTCATTATTTCGGGGTTGAGATACAATTATTCGGGGTTAAGCATGATTTTCGGGTGTTTTTGCTCTGCAATTAGGCCGTAATTGCATTGCATTTACGGCCTTATTGAGTTCCAATTACGGCCTAATTGGAATGCAATTACGGCCTAATTGGAAAACGAGAGGAGTTGTAGGAGAAGTAGAGGAGGCTGATTTTGTAAGTAAGAGGCTGACAGACAATATTTTACGCAAAATGCTCTAAAAATGCGTTTTTTTCGCCGAGGAAATTATTTTTTGAAAAGAACGCAATTATGAGGCCTTGTTTTGTAAATATAATATCAGAATTGTTAATGCGTTTAATATGTATTAACATTTTGATTATAAATTATGAGTTATAAATTTATAATTCATAATTGAATTATTACCAAATAATTATTATAAATTTGCAGACAGAAAACTTTAACAGGTTATCGGGTTTTATGAACATCAAGCAAATGACATTATCGGTCGGCGCGGCACTGCTCGGTGCTTTTTGCGGCACGGCCGACTGTGCGGCACAAAACCCTATCGGGCGGCGGGCCGGCAACATCGGCATGGGTGTGTGCCGCCACACGCCCGACTCCATGCATCTCGCTAATGCCAACATCGGACTTTTTGCCAATACCGACACGCTGCACGGCGCACAGATTGGTCTGTTCACGGCCGTGGCACGGCGCGAGACACGCGGCGTGAACATCGGAGTGCTTGCCGCCATGAGCCACCGGCGGATGTACGGCGTGCAGATTGCGGGCATCACCAACAGTGCCACCACGATGCGCGGCGTGCAGATAAGCATGGTGAGCAACGTGGCGAGAGAGGCCAACGGCGTGCAGCTGTCGGCACTCACCAACTCGTGCACCGCACCCATGCGCGGCGTGCAGATAAGCGGCATCACCAACATTGCCATGGGAGTGAAACGCGGCATTCAGCTCGCCGGCGCAACAAACGTGTGCTCATCGCACATGCGCGGCATACAAGCGGCAACATACAACTATGCCGACACGCTCAACGGCTCGCAGATAGGTATCGTGAACGTGTGCGTAAGCCATCCGCGCGGCGTGCAGGTGGGCATCATCAATTACAGCCGCGACACCGTGGGCCGCAAGGTGGGACTGGTGAACATCAACCCGCGGACGCGCATCGACCTGCTCGCATACGGCGGCTCGTCGACGAAGACAAACATCGCACTGCGCTTCCGCAACCGCAGCACATACAGCATGATAGGCTTCGGCACGCACTACATGGGGCTCGACGAGAAATTCTCTGGAGCCATATTCTACCGCATCGGCCAATATTTCCGCGTGGCGAAAGCGCTGACCGTGAGCGGCGACGTGGGCTACTATCACGTGGAGACATTCGAAGAGCACTCCGCCAACAAGCCCGAACGGCTCTACTCGTTGCAGGCACGCGTAAACCTCGACGTGCAGATAAACCGCACCATAGGAGCTTTCGTCTCCACAGGTTACGGCGACACGAGATATTATCACCACTCGAGACGATACCGCGACAGAGCGATATTCGAAGCGGGAGTGAGCGTATTCTTGAATGGTGGATGGTGAGTGGTGATTACCAATAAGAATTCTCAGAGGACTCTGAGAACTCTGAGAACTCCTAAATAAAAAAGCAATGAAAAAATCTCTATCGACAATAATATTTATGGTCTTCACCGGTTCTGCTGTCGCCGAACCGGCGACAACAGACTCTGTCTCCGCCGCTTCTCCTCCCCTTGAGGAGGTAGGGAGGGGATTCTCCTCGCTCGACAGCATGGCGGCACACTATCTCAAGCTCGCCGTCGACGACAGCAAGCGTGGAGGCATGCTCATCGACTGCGGCCCTGATGCCGAGTGCAGCCTGCCGGCTCAACACTTCCGCCTCTCCCCCACCTCGGAGAGACCGGGAGGGGCTTCCGAAGATGTCGTAAGGGTTCACTCCCCCAAGCGACCGTGGATAGCTGCCGCCGAGACTTTCGGAATAAACATGCTTGTGCTCGGCTTCGACCGCTACGTGCTCGATGCCGACTTCGCCAAGGTGAGCCTCTCCACCATGCGCCACAACATAAAGAACGGCTTCGTGTGGGACAACGACCAGTTTTCCACCAACCTCTTCGCCCACCCCTATCACGGCGGACTCTACTTCAACGCCGCCCGCAGCAACGGCATGAACTTCTGGGAGTCGGTGCCATACGCTTTCGGCGGCAGCCTGATGTGGGAAACGCTGTGCGAGACGGAGCCGCCGGCGATAAACGATCTCATCGCCACGACAATGGGCGGAGTGTGCATCGGCGAGGTTACCAACAGAATCAGCGACCTTATCTACGACGACCGGCAACGGGGATTAAGCCGCTTCGCACGCGAATTTCTCGGCGCACTGGTGTGCCCCATAAAAGCACTTAACAGAATCATCAGCGGCGACGCGTGGCGCGTGCGCACGACACATTATAAATATCACGACTACGAACGGCTGCCGGTGAGCCTCAGCCTGTCGGCCGGCGCACGCTATCTTGCCGACGACAACGCCATGTTCCGCGGCGAGAGCAATCCGTATGTCAACGTGAATTTGGTATACGGCGACCCGTTCGACGAGTCGACAAACAAGCCCTACGACTATTTCACGGCCGACGTGACATTCGGACTGAGCTCCAACCAACCGCTCATCAGCGGCGTGCATCTGCTCGGACAGCTGTGGAGCGCGCCTGTATACACGGGCAACGACATGCAGGCCGAGTTCGGAGTGTTCCAGCATTTCAACTACTACGACTCGCAACCGGTGAAAGACGGCACGAGCATGGTGCCATTCCGAATATCGGAAGCGGCGGCGGTGGGCCCGGGAATAATATACAGATTTCCGCAAATAGGCAACCTCACGCACCTCGAACAGCGCGTATTTGTAAGCGGAATACTGCTCGGCGGCTCGCTGAGCGACTACTACAACGTGATAGACCGCGACTACAACATGGGCAGCGGATACAGTGCCAAGACAGCCACGACAATGGACTTCGGACGCTACGGACGCTTCTCGTTCGCCGCGGAATACTACCACATATACACATGGAAAGGCTACGAGGGGAAAGACCTTGACACCACAGACCCGCTATATCTCAACGCACAGGGCGACAAGGGCAACGCGCAGCTGCTCGTGCTCACACCCACCCTGCACCTGTCGATAAACGAAAAGCTCGGAATAGACCTCTCGGCATCATATTATCATCGCGACACTCACTACAAATATCGCGACGACGTGAGGGCAAACACATTCACGGCACAAATGGGACTGGCATGGAGGGTGTTTTAGCCACACCCGACCTCCCCAAAGGGAGGAGAAGTGTGGAGTTTTTTAGTGCAGCGTGAAGAGTGCAGAGTGTACTTCTCCTCCACTTGGGGAGGTCGGGTGGGGCTAAAAAACTCTCCTTTCTTGCCCCTTTATCGCTAAAAATCAGTATCTTTGCCGGGAATTAAGCAAAAAAAGACATGAAAATAGCATTGATAGGATACGGCAAGATGGGCAAGATGATAGAACAGATAGCCCTGAGCCGCGGACACGAGATTGTTAGTATAATAGATGTGGACAACATCGGTGACTTCGACAGTCCCGAGTTCGCGTCGGCCGACGTGGCGATAGAATTCACCGCGCCGCAAGCGGCATACGGCAACTATCTCAAAGCATTCGCCAAAGGCGTGAAAGTGGTGAGCGGCTCCACAGGATGGATGAAAGAACACGGCGACGACGTGCGCCGCATGTGCTCCGAAGAGGGCCGCACACTCTTCTGGGCATCGAACTTCTCTATCGGCGTGGCGATATTCTCGGCCGTGAACAAATATCTCGCCAAGATAATGAACGGCTTCCCGCAGTATGACCCGGAAATGGAAGAGACGCACCACATACACAAGCTCGACCACCCGAGCGGCACGGCGATAACACTCGCCGAAGAGATCGTGGAACGCATCGACCGCAAAGACGGATGGACGGTGGGCACGGTAACAAACCCCGACGGCTCCGTGGACGGCACGAAAGACGCACCCGCCGACAAGCTGCGCATAGACAGCATACGCCGCGACGAGGTGCCGGGAATACACAGCATCAAATACGACAGCGAGGCCGACAGCATCACGATAACCCACGATGCCCACTCGCGCAAAGGCTTCGCGCTGGGTGCCGTACTCGCCGCCGAATACACAAAAGACCACAACGGCCTGCTGACAATCAGCGACATGTTTAAGTTTTAGGAGCCCCACACAATGAACAATGGTGAGTGGTGACTGGCGAGTTATGATTACCATCAAGCCTTGAAAGGTATTGTCTTTAACTCCCGAACGAGCTCCGCGAGCGATACCCCCTTAACTACTTTAACTCCGGTTCTCCCATTACTCCCATCCCCAAAAATAAAAAGAACCAATGAAAAAAGAAATAAATATGCGCACGCAATGGATAAAGTTTATCATCGTGCTCGTGCTGTACTTAGCATTCATCCTGTGGGTGAAAAGCTGGTGGGGACTCATCGTTGTCCCGTTCATATATGATGTTTACATCTCGAAGAAGATAAAATGGCAATGGTGGAAAGAGTCGCCCGCGGCCGAAGTGCGCTTCATAATGTCGTGGGTCGACGCGATAGTGTTCGCCCTCGTGGCCGTATATTTCATCAATCTGTTCTTCTTCCAGAACTATGTGATACCGTCGAGCTCGCTCGAGAAGTCGCTCCTCACGGGCGATTACCTCTTCGTAAGCAAGGTGAGCTACGGTCCCCGCGTGCCGCAGACACCGCTCACAATGCCCCTCAC
Organism: Prevotella sp.; assembly: GCA_017623155.1. GTDB lineage: Bacteria > Bacteroidota > Bacteroidia > Bacteroidales > Bacteroidaceae > Prevotella. The sequence goes on from JAGAPR010000003.1 coordinate 121,055, forward strand.
GCAGCACACGCTGCCCGTGCTCGAATGCAAGTCGTACATCGAGTGGCCGCAATGGGACTACCGCCGCGTAAAGGGACTGGGCAAGGTGGAGCTTAACGACATCGTGGTGTTCAACTATCCGGCGGGCGACACGATATGCACCGCGCCGCAATATCAGGCGACAGACTTCTACATGATGTGCTACGGACTCGGCTATCAGATGTATCCGCAGGCCGCAAACCCCGACTCGCTGTCGGCAGAGCAACGGTTGCGCTACTTCAACGACATCTACTCGGCCGGCCGCTCGTACATAGCGGGCAACCAACTGGAATACGGAAACATCGACACCCGGCCCGTGGACAGGCGCGAGAACTACGTGAAACGATGCGTGGGACTGCCCGGACAGACATTGCAGATAAAGAACCGCACAGTATATCTCGACGGAAAGGCAAACAAAGAGCCGGACAACGTGCAATATACCTACTACGTGAAGCTGCGCCGCGCCATACCGGACGAGATGATGGAAGACCTCGGAATATCGATGGAAGACCTCACAAGCCTCAATACTCTCGGTTACATGCCACTCACAAAACGTGCCGTGGCGGCACTGACCGCACGCAAAGACATCGTGGAACGCATCGAGCTGAACACCGAGGCAAGCGACAACGACACATATCCGCTCAACGGAAACATGCACTGGACACGCGACAACTACGGCCCGATATGGATTCCCGCGAAAGGAAAGAGCATCGACCTCACACTCGACAACATCGCGATATACGAACGGCCGATACGCACATACGAGGGCAACGACCTCGAAGTGCGCGACGGAAAGATAATCATCAACGGCAAAGAGGCACGGAGCTACACATTCAAGATGGATTATTACTGGATGATGGGCGACAACAGACACAACTCGGCCGACTCGCGCTATTGGGGATTCGTGCCCGAAGACCATATCGTGGGCAAACCGATATTCATCTGGTGGTCGTCAAATCCGGACAAGAGCTTCTTCGGCGGAGTGCGCTGGAACAGGCTGTTCCGCTTCGTAGACAACATAAAATAATAAGGTGGCGACAGACATTGACACAGTGAAAAGATGAAAACCGGACTGAAATTCATACTCGCTTTCGCGGTGGCGGCATTGTGCATGCTCGCCTTTCGCGGTCTGGTTTTCACCCTGCTCACCGTCGACGGCAACGCCCTCGAACCGACGCTCAGGCGCGGCGACCGCGTGGTCGTCAACCGATGGAGCTACGGACTGCGCACCGGCGGTCACGGAAGTCTGTTCAGCTACGGACGGCTGTGGCGCTCGGAAGTGAACCGCGGCGACATAGTGGCGTTCGACAGCCCGGTGGATTCCGTTCCCGGCATCATGGTATGCCGATGCACCGCCCTGCCCGGCGACACGGTGAACACGGGCAACGCCATCGTCACACTGCCCGGAAAGATAAACTGCGACGCCGAAGACTGCTACTGGATGGAGTCGCTCAACAAGACAAACACCGCAGACAGCCGCACTTTCGGCGTCGTGCCCGAAAGCCGGATAATAGGCCGCGTGAGCCTCATACTGTACAATCACGACGACAACCGGATGTTTTACGAAGGCTACGACGCGAGCCGGATGATGAAAACAGTAAGATGATGACAACGCAAACACTGCTGGCAACGACATTTTTCGGCCCCGTGCAATGGTATGCCAAGATGGCAAACGACGGAAAAGTGCTCATCGAAAGCTGCGAGAACTACACGAAACAGACATATCGCAACCGATGCGTGATAGCCACGGCAAACGGCACGCAGACACTCACGGTGCCCGTGGAGCGCGGAACAAGCGAATCGATACGCGATATTATTATAAGCGACCACGGCAACTGGCGGCACATTCACCGCCACGCACTGATGAGCGCATACGGCGACTCGCCGTTCTTCGAGTTCTACGCCGACGACATAATGCCCTTTTTCGAGCGACGGTGGAAATACCTCTACGACATGAACACGGATATATGCCGCACCGTTTGCGAGCTTATCGACATACATCCCGACATACAACACACCGATAAATACATCGCCGCGGCAGACATCCCGCCGACTATCGCCGACTATCGGGAAGCAATAAGGCCCAAACATCCGCTGCCCGACGACGGCTTTCACCCGCGCGAATACTATCAGGTATACTCACAACGACACGGCTTCATGCCGAACATGAGCATCCTCGACCTCCTTTTCAACATGGGACCGGAAAGCATTTTCGTGCTGAAAGAATAAAAAAATACGGGTTTCGGTGATGAAAACCGAAACCCGATTTGTCTTTTTTAAAGTGCATATCGGAGCGACCGGGGCTTCCGTACACACTATTTTTGGTGGTGCAAAGGTACAAAATTATTTCATAGGAACAAACATACAGACAAATAAATTAATGTAAATTAACGATTATATTTTAAATCCTGTTCTATTTTCAATAAGAGATCGAAGGCTTGGACATCTTCCATATAATTCCAATGTAACTTCTTTCAATTTCTTATCCATGTCATACAATCTGTTAGTAGAAATAGTTTTAAGCAAAAACCTTACAACACCTAATGCACTTGCCAACCCACTACTTTGTTCGATTGTAAAATTCCCGGCCGGTCCTTTCTTTGTAGAAGTTTCCAACTTTAAATCATAAAGTACATTACCATGAGCACAAGCATTGCGAAGTAGCCTTATGATTTCAATATAGTTAATAAACACCTTTGTTTTTTTTACTCCGAAATGAAGACTTATCAATCTCATGTCATCCACCAAAAGCAATGAATCATATAATTTGGTAAGATTGCCAAACACCATAAATTCCATTGTCTTCCATGCCGGAGCATAAACATCCTTTGGGTGTTTACGTTTATGACGCTTAATGACTTCTTTTTTCTTAATATTCTTATACACTTTCTCCGAAAATTCATCGATAAAGTTTTGATTTACTATCTTAGGAGAAATAAACCAAGTAGGATCTTCATGATACTTATTTGATAGTTCATAAACCATTGTCGTACGGATAGCAACTTCTATCCTCGCAAGATACTTATTTAGTATATTACGTAAATCAAAATCATAATAATAAAGCGCAACCGCATCTTCAAATTTTGTGTTTTCCAGTACGGTATGTTTCCTTGTATTATCTAATTTAGGATATGTTTTTTCAAAAGGAAAAAAATAAAAGCCTAATCGGTAATACCCAATATCAGACAACACCTCTTTTGCCTTTTCCTTATCATTGATAATAACGCCTCTATCTAAAAGCTTGTTTATTTGTTCATCAAATGTTGTCGCTTTCTTTTTTGTATCCATTTCTTTAAGATTTAATGCAAAATTAATAAAAAATTTACAGACTTCGCTTCAATATTTCGTAATTAACATCACTTTTACTCCATTCCTTTATTGTTAAAATTTTAATCTGTCTAAAAATTAACATGCTGAATATTTGGTGGTTGTGATTTTTTTACATAACTTTGCCGTCATATAACATAAGTTAATAACTTAACAACACATCAAATATAATTATGTATAAATTCAACAAAGCCTCCCTGCTGGCAGTTGCAGCAGGTGCAGTTCTCCTTTCTTCATGCTCGAAGGAGACGGATTTTTATGATCCCGACTATGCGTCAAAACAGTACGCAAAGAGTTGGGAGAGTGCGTTCGGCAGCATATCTGCCGAGCAGGATTGGAACATGGCTGTACGCACATCGCTCAACATCAATCTTCCCTATCTCAAAGGAGAGAGCGAAGTGAAAGTGTTTACAGTCAACCCTCTCGAAAAAGGCTGTTATCTCATGGCAGAAACTAAGTTGAACAACGGTACGGGCAGCATCGTCTTCGACGCTCTCAAAAGCATGGACCAAGTATTTGTGGCTGTTGAGAACGACGGAATGAAACGCGTTTACGGATACTACGGTATCGAAAACGGAAGCGTGAATATCGGTGCAAACACCACAAGCATGGCAAAGAACGCTCCGAAGACAAGAGCTGGGGAATGCAATGTTACTAAGGGCGAGAGAGCTTTAGTTATCACCGGTGCAGAGAGTCTATCAGGCGATGTTAAGTATTCATATAGCGGCAACTTATATACTTATGAGGAACTTGTCGAATTAGTAAAAGCAAGAGGAAATTATTATTGGACAGACCCGTTTATAAGGGAGACTTGTGTGACTTTTGATGAATGGGGAAATCCAACTGGCTGGGATTTTTCAAACGCGAAATTAAACGACTATGCCGTACCTACTACTGAGCCATTGGATATTTACATCACCTATCTCAACGGCGTAGAGAAGGCCGCAACCAATCCTTATAAGATATCTTGGGGATATGAGAACTTCGGTCCCGGCTCTTTCTTTGAGGAAAAATTGAAATATTATCTCGCTCCGAAATACGGCAACTTCTACAGCACTCCCGAAGAGTTGGCAGTGGTTGAGCAGGGCTTCTCCATAACAACAGAGGGCGGAGAGATAGAACTACCTTTCATATACGGTGCTACACAAAAGTCCAACATGCTCGGATATGTGTATTACAAAGACGGACAAGACCCGCTGGCACAGCCTCACTATGTACTCATGAACGACGGTCGTCCTAATGAAAACATCTATTTCGAACAATGGAAAGGAACACCTGCCGGTGGCGGTGACGGAATGGGACTGTCAAATTGGAATGTGGCTTATCCTGAATTAAAGACAATATACGGTCATACAGGTGATGACCTTGTATACGGTACAAGCTACAAACTGACTTTCTTCGGCGAAAACCACGACATGACGACAGGTACCTATGAATTCCCCGCAGGATATCATATTGCATTCTTTATCTGTCCGCAAAATTACAGTAGTAAAGAAGAGTTGAACAATTACAACTATTCACTTCCCGAATTAAACCGTCGAATAAAGCATTATTACAGCATTGTTCCCGGTCAGGATACTTGGCAAGAGGATAAAACCCGCGGTTGTGTCAAGGCTGTGTCTTGGACATACAACGGCCGTCGCTTCCTCGGATTTGAAGACGGCGGAAGTGACGAGGACCTCAACGATATCGTATTCTGGGTAGAGGGTGCATACTCTTCCGACAACGAAGAGGAGATTAAAGTTCCTTCAACCGATCCGGAGCCCGAGCCCGAAGCACAGACATGGATACTCGCATGCGAGGACCTTGGTTCTGTGGGCGACTTCGACTTCAACGACGTTGTGTTCAGCATAAGCTATGTAGCCGGTCAGGATTATGCCACAGTTACTCCGCTCGCAGCAGGCGGTAATCTTCCTGCCATAATCAAATACAACGGCACGCCCATCGCCGAGAACGCCGAGATACACCATCTGCTCAACCCGAGCATCGTGGCAGGCGACGACGGCAAGTATCCGTTTATCAACACGAGAGGTTCTAAGGGCGTAGCAGGCACTCCGGTAAAAGTTGCCGTGCCCACCGACTTCACAATGGAGAACCACGGATTTACCATCACCGTAGAGGGCAACGGCGATAGCAAGACTATCACCATGGGCACCGAGACGGGTAAGGCTCCGATGATGCTCTGCCTGCCGGGCGACTGGATTTGGCCTACCGAGTGGACACGCATCGACGCCGCTTATCCTTCGTTCGTAGACTGGGTGAAAGACACCAACGAGAATGAGTGGTATAAATCGCCAGTAAGCGACAAGATTGTGCAATAAGATCATACCAGAACACAGAGATACGGAGACACAGAAGCATTTCGCTTCTGTGTCTCTCTTTTTTTATTCCATTCAAAGCGCAGTAAAAACACTTAAACATTTTGTATATATCCGGAATTATCCGTATATTCGCACATATAGATTATATAGATAACCAATAGTAAAAACTATGAAACACCACCCCCCACTCCTCCGAATATCGCCATATCCGATTTGGCCGGGGAATGGTATCTGCATGAGGACGGACAGGCTGTTTTTACATCTAAAACTCTTGCAATCCGCTTTAAAATTTTGTATCTTTGCAGATGCTGAAATAATCATTTAAAGCGAAAAACCATGAAAAGAACAAACAAGAGCACGACAAAATTTATGATATCAGACCTTCGAAAATGCATATTTATGCAATATGATGCGCCCCGAATTTTTGATACGATGAAGATAACGTGTCGCCGACGATGACGACACACATATAATATATGCACTTCTCCTCCCCATGGGGAAGCCGGGAGGGGCTTCATCCATGCTTGCGGCGAGGCTCCCGACACACGTTGTCGGGAGCCTCGCCGCTTTTTTATGCGCATGATTTCACCCGGCAACGAGGTATTAATTATACGACAACGGGATATTAACTCCGCAGTAACGGGATATTAACTCCACGACAGTTAATATTTAATTGTCTCGCAGTTAATATTTAATTACCTTGCAGTTAATATCCCGTTATGGCGGAGTTAATATTCCGCTGCAAAACAACCGGATATCAGCCTTGCGGCAAGCAAAAACGTATCAAAAATCAAAGTATATTTTCTTGTTTCATTACATAATGCAAGCCAACGCACATCCGATTTTGCATAAATATTCATTTCCGAAATCATGAATTATCGTGATAATTACGATACATCCCACAACGACAAAAAACATAAAATAAAACTTTTTGAAAGAAACTTTGCATTACTGCCTGTCACATAAAACATCAACATTACGTATTCTCAAAAAGCCCGGAGCAATGCCATTATCTTCAAGATAAAAGACAAAAAGTTCAAAAAGCAGATAAGATTTTCCACATCTACGCATCCCCGTTATAACCTTTATAGTGCCGTTATGCCGTAGGGAAATGAGTTCGTCCAGATACTTTTTACCTTTAATAAGTCATGCTTCGTTCGGGATACAGATACCAGTCGTCTGCTGCGTTACGGTCTTGTGCCCATTCGCCGAACGAGTGTCGGTATGTTTGAAACGCGCCCCCGATAACGTTTCCGCCCGTGACCGTGCCTATCGGTTTGGTCTCGCGGGCGTATGCCGTTCCTCCGGGCAGCAACAGTGCCCACACGTACGGATTGTTGTATGCGGCCGTCGAGTAGTCGAACATGGCGTTGTCGAGTTTGAACGGCTGTGTGTGTATCTCCCATGTGCCGCCGTTATATTGTCTTATCATGAAGACATCGAGATTTGCCGCGCAGACGCTCCGGGCGGTTGCCTCGCTGTCAAACATTATGGTGACGGTGCATTTCCGCGGTGCGATGTCTTCGGCCTCAAACATGTCTTCAGGCTTAATCTTGTCTTTGTATGTGTTGTAGTATGGGCGTGCCACGCTTCCGTCGATTGCTTTCAGGGGCTTCATTGCCCAATGTGCGTCATTAAACAGATATATCACCGCATCGCCGTTTCGTGCCGTGGTAAGCATTTTGGCATTGTCGATGAGGTTTATGCTCGCCGTGGTACGATTGTAGAAATCGAACCAATCCTCACTCTCCGTCCTCACTCCGAGCAGTCTGTCACGCCCGATACCTTTGAGCCGCACGGCCGCAGCCAGTTGACTGAGGCTTCCCACGGCGTCGAGCGATACCGTGAGCCGCACGATATACGGGTTGTCGCCCGGCGTTTCGGGTGTCAGTGACAGCACTATGTCGTTATAATCGAAGTCGCCCGGCTCCGGGAAATTCTCCTCGAAACAGTATCTGAGGCTCTGCGGCCGCGCTTTGACAGCCGTCTTGGCTATCTGTCCCACGGCATCGCTTCCGCCAATCTCCGTGACGAGCGAATTTCCGTCGATTGTGCGACGGTATACCTTAGCCCGCCCGTCGGTGCCGGTGAGTGCTATATATACGGTTTTTATTCTCGCTGGGTGGCTTATCGCCGTCTCGAAAAAGCTCTGCCCTGCGGCCTTACCGTCGGCGAGCAGAGTCACCCATCCTCCGGTGGCCGGGTTTCCATCGTATATCCCGACAGAATAGAGTGCCTTGTCGGGTGTTTTCAGTGTGGCCCTCACAGTGACCGAGGACACTGTCTCCCATGTATGTGCCGGGTCGACATTCGCCACAGGAAAAGAGCCGCTCACAATCTCTTCATACTTTCCCTGATCGAAATACTCCTTGTCACGGCACGAAGAAGTAATGAGAACCGTCAATACAGCCGTGAATAACAGCTTAGATGATGTCTTTCGCATTTTCTTAATCGTATTATCAATCTACAAATTTATGAAAAGAAAGTCAAGGAGAGTGTCGTGTTAATATTATTTAACTGTTTTAAACATGCCAAAATTTGTATTTCCTGGAATTTTCTATAACTTTGCCACGATTTACGATAATATAACGATATATTTACTTAGATAGAAGCATTTTGTAGATAGGTTACTTTGTTTGTATGGACATTGTATTATTTCATCGATCAAAAACAATAGCTACTTACCGTAGGGGCGTATTATCGCTTTTTTGGATGCTATTTGTATCTTTGCCATGTAATGCTTTTTACCCCCAGATTCAATTACCAGATACGACGCACACATTTATCGGTAAGATATTATTCCCGAAAGCCTCTGCCGTAGTGTCACGTGATTTTGCCGGAAACCACTTGCATATAGATTCAATCGGTTCTTTCCTTGCAAGTTCTGAAAAGCGAAACTTCCTGAGCGTGAAAGTCATCGGTTCCTATTCTCCGGAAGGAAGATACGCTTTCAACACCAGACTGGCCAAGGCCCGCGCTTCGGCAATGGCCGATATCGTAAAGGGGCTAAATCCGTCTCTCGACCCGGTGACATCCGTCAGCCATCCGGTGCGGGGCAAAGATTTCAAGCAGCAGCGTTTTGCAGAGTTGCAGGTCGTATATCGGAATGTCCGGGAGAATATAACAGTAAGCGATACTATTTCGCCGGTGGAAGAAAATGCCGTACAGGAAAGTCAGCCCGAAAGCATCGTTGACGAAGTGAATGCCGATGGCGGCACGACCTTAGCAGCGGAACCCACGGAAAGCATCTCGCTGCCGCACGGTGTGCAGTCCATAGGCAACAGGCTGTTCCTCACCACCAATATGCTATATGATGCGGCACTTGTTCCGAACATAGGTGTCGGCATGAGCGTCACAGACAGAATCACGGTCATGGCCGACTGGATGTGCGCATGGTGGAGCAACCGCGACAAGCGGCGCTATTGGAGGATATATGGCGGTGATATAGAGGCAAGATACCGTATAGGCAAACGTTCGGGGCACTCGCCGCTTGCCGGTCATCATGTGGGTGTCTATTGCTCAATGGCCTGCTATGACTTTCAGACAGGGCGCAGCCATGAAGGCGTACTATCGGATAAATACAATTATGCCATGGGTGTGTCATACACATACTCGATGCCGGTAGCCACCCGTCTCAATATAGATTTCAGTCTCGGCATCGGCTATTTGTGGGGTACCTACAAGAAGCACATGCCCATCGACGATTGCGATGTCTGGTTGTCAACACATAAGATGGGATGGTTCGGCCCCACAAGAGCCGGAGTCTCGCTCGTGTGGCTGATAGGCAATTCTATAACCAACAGCAGGAAAGGAGGCGGCAGATGACCGGTGTCGGATGTCTGAATAATCTGTTGTCCAAATGCCGCATCCGGCATTTTGTGGCATGCGTTCTGTCGATGCTCTTGTTTACGGGATGCACACAGCGCGAATTATGCTATGACCATTCTCACTCGGCAAATGTAAGAATAGAGTTTGACTGGTCGGAGGCTCCTGATGCGGACCCGGCGACCATGGTGGTCTACTTCTTTCCTGTCGACAACTCGCAGTGCATGCGCGTTGAGCTGAGCAGTGACGGGTCCGGTACGCGAAGCTGCTTTAACTCCGAAATAAAGGTGCCGGAAGGGGTATATTATGTTGTATGCCATAATGGTAATACGGAAAATAATGTCGAGAACGGCAAAACCTTTTCCGAATATAACATAACCACATACGACGACAAGTTGCTGGCTCCGCTCAACAGGTCTGACAATGCGCCGCGGCCGGAAGAGACAGACGGCCAGCCGGTGCGTGCTCAGGCGAGCAGACTATATACATATACTACTCCGGAGCCGGTTCTATTGGAGCCGAATGACGGTGAGCCGACGGTGATAGTAATGAAACCGTGTAGAAAAAGTACGGTGATAAACGTGAGGATAGAGAATGTCAGCAACATGGTGGCCGGAATGGAATATTGTGCTGTGATATCGGGACTTGCCGAGTCATGGTATCCGTGCACCGGCATGCCCGGCGGCAGGAATGTCATTGTGCCGCTGCTGCTCACTCCTGACGGTCCGAACAGTCTGAAAGGAAGTGCGGAGGTGTTCGGCGACAATGCCCCGCATGACATACTGCACAGGTTCAGACTCTACACATCAGTGAAGTATTATTATGACTTTGATGTTACGGAGCAGATACACTCTGCTCCCGACCCATACAATATAAATATAACCCTCAGCGGTGTCACGCTGCCGGACAACAGCGACGGCATGGGTGTGTCGGTAAATGACTGGGGGCAATCTGAAGATGTAGATATTCAAATGTAAGAAATAACCAACAAAAAATTGTTAATTATGAGAATCAAGTATTTTTCTTTAGCGATGTTGGCAACGGTGATTGCTACATCCTGTTCAAATGAAGAGGTTGTGGAGACGAATGCCGACCCGACAGGCGAGGCTATTGATTTCCTGCCTTCTGTCGGGACGACGCGTGCTACGACAACAACGATTACCAATCTCGGTGCTTTCAATGTGTATGCCAAAGGTATTCACGTTGCCAGCGGTTCTTTGTTCAGTCCGTTCCTTGTAGGTGACAACGCCACGGGTAAGCCGGAAGTAGCAATAAGAGGTAATGTTTCGGGAACTTCCGGTAAATGGACTCTTAAAAATAATGTTTATTGGCCTTCCGATATCGAAAAAGCACTGTTCTGGGCGTTTTCCGACATGCATGTAGACGAAGAAGTCCCCGCCAGCGGCCTCTGTGTGAAAGGTGTGGTGAAATTTGACAATTACTCCGGTCCTTCGATAGAAAACTATACTCCGACAAAAGAAGACTTAAGTAAGGTGGTGACTAACGATCAGGGATGGTATGACGGAGACAATCAAAAAGACCTTGTGAGCGCATTCTGTCAGCAGACCAAGAATCCGCACGTCAATCTTAATTTCCATCACCTGCTCTCCCAGATAGAGATTACGGCAAGCAGTAAGCGCCTGTCGGACGACAAGCACAACAGCCGCAAAGTGGATATTAAGGGAGCGTGGATAGTAAACGTATCACCATACGGAACTCTTAGTGCAGGATTTTCATATAACCAAGAGACTCAGGAAGCTACTGACAAACCGTCATGGACTCCTGTTACAGATGCAAATAAGCTGGAATCGTATGGTACGATTTATGTCGAAGACAGAGAAGTGCCGGTAAGTATTAAAGGTTCATCAACACCAACGGCACCTCTCAACATTCTGGGTATCAACGGACGCGGCAATCTGATGCTCATTCCGCAGAAGATGCCCCAATGGGATGGCGTAAGCACAACCACGACCGGTACTTACCTGCTGTTGCTTTGCCGTGTAGAGCTGCAGCACACCGGAACAGTTGCAGTAGAGCCGGGTGAGCCTATATATCAGCCTGATGACGAGACAGGATATCACTATCATCAGCTTTTCCCCGTAATGGATTCTTATGACGGAGCTGCCTATGGACTTTCCGCCATACCAATCCCTGTAGATTGGGCTATCGGCAAGAAATATACATATAGTCTCGATATGTGCGGTGACAATACAGGTGCCGGAAAGTATCCGCCAAACATACCTGCAGACAATGGTCAATTGGCTGATTATCTTACAAAGTTCATTCCCGAAAGTATAAGAGAAAGTGTTCATATCATTACCGACATACCGGCCGGTAAGAATGTAGGAGACTATGTGCTTGACGATCCCATCCAGTTCAACGTATCGGTAAGTAACTGGGAAGCTGGCGATACATGGGTTAACGGCAGTGACAACACAGACCAAAGCACTGTCGGTGAATAATGAATAAGACATCAAACAGTGCAAGTACAAGCAGTTGTTGATAGTATAATTAATAAATATAATAGATAGCGTAAGGAGTGTCGCACGATAGTCAGGTGCGGCATTCCTTGCCTTTGTAATACAAAACATAAACAAGTAGTATGGCACATTTCATTTATCACAGGTTCTGCGCCGGTTTCAGATATGCGGCAGTTGTGGCTGCCTCATTACTCATATCATGTGACGATGATCTGGAAAGCGGCATGTATTCAGCACAGCCCGCCTTTGATGTGCATGTAAATTCATCATGGAATAAAGGAAATGTGACCACGCGTAGCGAAAGCACCGACATAAATATAGAAAAGATTGCGGACAGCGGCAATGACAGGCAACTCTATCTCGTGACGGAATTGGAAACACTGGATACATATTCTGCCCCGACAGATTGCAATGCAAAGACACGCGGCACCACAATCACGGAAAGCAATTTCCCGTCGAGTTTCGGATTATTTGCCATCTGTTATGACATGGACTCACAGATGAACAGTTCCATGGGAACCGTTTATGCCCGGAATGTGGAGATTAAAAAGCACGGCAGCGGCAATCTGTGGCAGGCAGACGGGAACGGACTCGAATGGATCGGAACAGGACGCCTGCTTTTCAACGCATACGCTCCGTACATGCCCGAAAAAAGCAATATATCTTATTCAACCACCGGGATGCCATGCCTGAACTTTACCGTAAATCCGGAAGTGAAAGACCAGACAGACCTGCTTACGGCAAAAGCAGACGCTCCCGGCAGGCAGGATACCCCCGTGGCGCTGAACTTCAGCCATGCTCTGTCTGCCATTACGATACGCACCGGTGACGCCATGCTTGCCGGCGATATAAGCAAGGTTATCATCTCCGGCGTTCACGGTTCGGGTAAACTGGAACTCAACACCGGCACATGGACTGTTTCCGGCAATGCGGATGCCACTTATACCGCGGAAACAGAAGTATCCCTAAGCTATGATACAGACAAGAATCCATATACCGGCAGCAACCTGAACATAGCAGGAACAGATGACGGCCTTACTTTCTTTATGATACCGCAGCAGCTTGAGGCGGATGCCAAGCTCACCATCGTATTTACCGACGAAATATCTGCCACGGAGCGCACTCTCTCCGCGCCCATAGGAGGAAGCGGAAAAAAATGGGATGCCGGCAAACTGTATACTTACTCCATATCCTCGACAGGAGTGATAGTTGCTCCTGTGCTTGAGATAAAGAAAGACAACGCGTCGCTCTTCACCGGAGAGAAACAGGAAATACCTTTCACCGGCGTCATGCATGGACTGGATATGACGGCTTATCTTAAAGTTTTCCAGTATGACAGCGACAACAAGGAGACCAATATAAAGAACGTGCCCGCTGATGTAAACGTGTATTCATCCACTGACGGCGGAACCACCTACATAAAGGGCTCATGGGATAACGATGAGACCGCAACGCAACCGACAGACTTCACAAAACCACGACGCGGCTCATTGGTGCTGCAGGGGCAGAGTGTGTTTAACGGTGTTCATTCGGAATACCCTTCTACCGTGAAAGGCTCATATCAAGCCCCGATAGACTTGTCTGGCACTTACAACCATCCTGCCGGTCATGAAAACGAAACCGCCAACAGCTATATCGTTACCGACCCGGGATATTTCTCCTTCCCTGCCATTTACGGCAATGCTCTGAAAAATGAAACAAATAACACAAGCGCATACACCGTAAACCCGTCGTCAACTCCGGCTGTTTCCGGATTGTCGTATTTTGTAGACCATAACAACAATAAAATAAACGGACCGTATATAACAGACCAGTTAGGCAGTGGGGAGTATGACGCCATATTGCTGTGGTCAGACTCTCCCGGACTGGTGGATAAAGTGGAATACAAGTCATCAGGCAAGGGCAAAATACAGTTCCGCATACAGAAAAGCTCCATTGCAGACGGTAATGCGGTTATAGCATTGCGCAAGAAAAACGGCAACAAATATGATATTGTGTGGAGCTGGCATATATGGGTGACAAGGTCAAATCACTGCAGCAATCCTGTGATAACGCGCTCAGAGGAAGATAGCGGTTCCGGCAATAAGACGGAGTATCATCTGATGAACTCCACTCTCGGATATTCCCCCTCACATGGCGCGAATGCGTCGAGGTCTCTGAAGGTGAAGTTTGACTTTGGCTTGAAAGGCATTGCCGGCAGTCAGATTATCTTTGACGGTCAGCAGGATGCCATCATGGCCTCTGTTGTCGGCGACAACACGTACTATCAGTGGGGACGCAAGGATGCCATGCTCCCCGGTGTATATGAGAAGCCTTTTTCGAAACCTTATACATATACACCAAACCTATATGAGTTCACCATGTATAACAAACCCATATACGACCAATATGAAGGATATGAGTTTTGCAGCTCTGTAAAGATCGGTTATGAGAGAGGAATGAATATCGGCGAGACAATCCAGCATCCGTACGCCTTTACAATGGGAAATCCGACAGTTCCTGTGAGCGTAGAAAAATTCCGCAATTATTGGCACGCATTGAGGGGCGCCAGTTATGCGGCTACGGATACAACATTGCATAATGCATGGAATTCAACCGCTTATCAGTATGGAGGCATTTATAACGAAACCGATAGAAAGTATAATAACCAGAAAGTGACAAAAACCATTTACGATCCGTGCCCGCCGGGCTTTAACGTGCCTAACCCAAACGCTTTTAGGGGCATGGCAAGTCAGATATTCAAGGGTTATTATGACAATAGAATGCCCGATGACGGTAGCTTCTATTGGGATTCCGATTCAAAATGCTGGGTTGCTTCCACAGAATACGGGAACCAAGGCGCCAAGGTGAGAATTTATCCAACGGGAGTGCGCGACTATTGCCTGACAGCAGCCAATTGGCCATCCAAACCCTCCGCTTTTGATTTAAATTCAACATGGCCGGCATTCAGTAACGTGACATATATCGCGACAACTGCACTTCAACCCAACGGAAGGTGTTTGATATTCTACGCTGATAACAGAAGAAAATATGAGATAGGCACCGGTAAGGAACTGCCAAACGGATATCATGTGTGCGGACATTCCAGTACGTCCAGTACTTCTTACGGATTTACCGTATGGCCGGAATTCAGCGGCACACAGACGCCTTTGTAGGCAAATAAGGAGCCAACCTGAAAAGGCATATAATGGCTTTTAGCAGTTTAGATAAACATTTTTAATTTCATATTTATTTTTTATTTGTGCGACCGGCGTGTATGCCGGTCGCTTTTTTCTTCCTTTTATTTTGTCGTTAATCCTAATTAGATTAACTTTGTGCCGTATATTATAAATCCGGTGGCGTTGTCTTGCCATGGCGCGGCTCACCGGATGAAAAGGAAACAAGATGGTACTGAATTATATTTGGATAGCGTTTTTCGTCATTGCGTTTGCCGTGGCGACGATACGCCTTGTGTTTATGGGCGACCTTGAAGTGTTTCCCGCGATGATGGACTCCACGTTTGCATCGTCAAAAACGGCGTTTGAGATATCGATAGGGCTCACGGGAGTGCTCACCTTGTGGCTCGGCATCATGAAAATCGGCGAGTGCGGAGGCATCGTATCGGCACTGGCGCGCTTGCTCAGCCCGGTGTTCACCCGTCTCTTTCCCGATATTCCCAAGGGCCATCCCGTTACGGGAAGCATCTTCATGAACATCGCCGCCAACATGCTCAACCTCGACAACGCCGCGACGCCGCTCGGACTGAAAGCCATGGAGCAACTGCAAGAGTTGAACCCGAAGAAAGACACTGCGACAAACCCTATGATAATGTTTCTCGTGCTCAACACGAGCGGACTGACACTGATACCCGTAAGTATCATGGTATACAGGGCACAGATGGGAGCCGCCAACCCCACCGACGTGTTTATCCCACTGCTTCTCACCACATTTTTCTCCACATTGGCAGGCATTGTCGTGACAAGCGCGTATCAAAAGATAAACCTTCTCAACAGAACAATGATACTGACGCTCGGCGGAATGTGCACCGCAGTGGCCGCGATAGTATGGGGCTTCGGCCGGATGGACAAGGCGCTGATGGACACCGTAAGCGTGAGCACGGCCAACATACTGCTGATGACTGTCATTGTGGGGTTCATACTGGCAGGCGTCCGCAAGCGCATAAATGTATACGACACGTTTATCGAGGGCGCGAAAGACGGCTTTTCCACCGCCGTGCGCATCATCCCCTATCTCGTGGCGATGCTTGTAGGCGTTGGAGTGTTTCGTGCTTCCGGAGCGATGGATGCCATTATCGACGGCATCCGCATGGGCGTGGAGGCCTGCGGCGGCAACAGCGACTTCGCTGGAGCGTTGCCCACGGCACTGATGAAGCCTCTCTCGGGCAGCGGAGCGCGCGGCATGATGGTCGACGCCATGAGCACCTACGGCGCCGATTCGTTCGTCGGCCGGCTGAGTTGCGTGTTTCAAGGCTCCACCGACACCACCTTTTATATCCTCGCCGTCTACTTCGGCAGCGTGGGCGTGCGTCACACCCGCCATGCCGTCACCTGCGGCCTGCTGGCCGATGCCGCCGGAATAATCGCCGCGATAAGCATCTGCTATATGTTCTTTTAAAGGTAAAAAGGTATCTTCATGAGTGAGAATAAGAAAGAAATAAACGGCTATACAAGTCTTACGGCATATAAAAAGGCTGAATGTGTTTTCGATATCACATTCTATTTCGTCTGTAATTTCCTCGACCGCGGCCATGACCGCACGGCCGATCAGATGCAGCAGGCCGCCCGCTCGGGCAAGCAGAACATCGTCGAGGGCTACAGCGACGCCGAAGGCTCGACCGAATCGGAACACAAGCTGACTGTGATAGCGAAGGGAAGCCTTGAGGAACTGAAAGAAGACTATAAGGACTATCTGCGCAATCACAACATGGAGATATGGGATGCGCAGCATTGGAAATACAAGGCCTGCCAGCCGCTGTTCCGCCGGCATAACGACAGCGCATACTACCGGCGGCAGATTGAAGGCCGCAGTGCGGAAGATATAGCCAACATCGCGCTGATTGTGATATACCAGACTCTCGCCCTGCTGCGTGGACTCATAGACCGGCAAGACCGCCTATTTCTTGAAAATGGAGGGATAAGAGAGCAGAGATACAAGGCAAGGATACAGGCAAGAGAAGACAAAAGCAAAGGAAACAGATGGTAAGGGTTGTAGGGGAAGTAGGGATTTTAGGGGAGAAAATCCCTACCACACCTACCCACCCTACAGCCCCTACTTTCTCTACCCTATAATAAAAACAAAAAAACAATGGCATCATTAAAATCACTGGCAAAGGACACAGCCATCTATGGCCTGTCGAGCATCGTGGGGCGTTTCCTCAACTATCTGCTCGTGCCGCTCTACACAGCCAAGTTATCGGCCGAGAGCGGCGGTTACGGAGTAATAACGAATGTCTACGCCTATACGGCACTGATACTCGTGATACTCACTTACGGCATGGAGACGACCCTGTTCCGCTACTCCAACAAGGATGGTGAGAACGCGGATACAGTATTTTCAACGGCATTGAAATCCGTTTCCTTCACATCACTGACGTTCATCGCACTCGTGCTGGTCTTCATCTCGCCCCTTTCAGCGATCATGGGCTACGCCGAACATCCGGCATATATATGGACCATGGCTGTCACCGTGGCGGTAGATGCCGTTCACTGCATACTCTTCGCACGCCTGCGCTACGAGAAACGGCCGGTGAAATTTGCCGCACTCAAACTGTTTTTCATCATTCTCAACATCTCGCTCAATATCTTCTTCTTCGTCGTCGTACCCGAATTTACCGACCGTTCCACCGATGTCGGGTATGCGTTTTATATCAATCTCGCATGTTCTATGATAGTTACTTTCTGCTTTGCCAAGGAGATAAAGACGGCGCTCGGCGTGAAATTCGACGGTGCTTTGCTGCGCCGCATGCTGTCATACGGCTGGCCGATACTCGTGCTCGGCATAGCGGGGATACTCAATCAGACGGCTGACAAGATACTGTTTCCTTATATTTACGATGCCGGAAACGCCAACGAACAGCTCGGAATATACGGTGCGGCATCTAAGATAGCCATGATCATGGCCATGATAACACAGGCTTTCCGCTATGCCTACGAACCGTTTGTCTTCGGAAAGGCAAAAGACAAGGACGGCGACAGCCGAGAGGTGTATGCCAAGGCTATGAAATACTTTATCATTTTCACACTCATGGCTTTCCTTCTCGTATCGGGCTACATGGGAATACTGCGCCATATCATCGGCCGCGACTACTGGTCGGGACTGCGCGTGGTGCCCGTGGTGATGGTGGCCGAGATAATGATGGGCATATATTTCAACCTCTCGTTCTGGTACAAGCTCATCGACAAGACAATATGGGGCGCATGGTTCTCGGGCATCGGATGTGCCGTGCTCGTGGCAACAAACATCATTTTCGTGCCTGTCTACGGATATATGGCCTGCGCATGGGCCGGAGTGGCGGGCTATGGCGTGGCCATGACGCTGTCGTATCTTGTCGGTCAGCGTCATTATCCCATACGATACCCGCTCGGCGAAATAGCCTTCTACGTGTTGCTTGCCGCCGCATTGTTTGCCGGTATCACTGTGTCAAACGACAAACTGCCGCTCGCGGCCGCCATCGGAACGAATACTTTGCTCGTGGCTCTGTTTGCCTTTGTCGTGGTGAAACGCGATTTCCCGCTGTCGTCTTTGCCTGTTGTGGGCAAGTATTTCCGCGATAAGAAGTGAATTTGGCGGAAAATGGTTATCTTTGCAAAAGATATAAAAGAATAAAACAAAGATAAATAACAATGAAAAGAATTACATTAGCAGCAGCGTTGATGCTCTCCGTGACGGCAGCAAAGGCCGACGAGGGTATGTGGACGCTCTACGATCTGCCCAATGCCGTGTATGAACAGATGCAGGCAGAGGGCTTCACCATGCCCTACGACGGCCTTTACAACAATAGCAATGCCATCAAGAACTGTGTGGTGAATTTCAGCGGATACTGCTCGGGAGTGGTCGTATCGCCCGACGGACTCGTGTTTACCAACCACCACTGCGGCTTCGAGGCCATCCGGAGCCACTCCACCGTAGAGCACGACTACATGCTCAACGGCTTCTACGCCAAGAGCTACGCCGACGAACTGCCCAACAAGGACATGTTCGTCAGCTTCATGATTGAGCAGAAGGATATCACCTCGAAGCTCGACAGCATGGGCATCAACACGATGCTGCCGTCGCGTCAGGAGGCTTTCCTCGACTCGGTAGAGAACGCTTGGTCGAAAGACGTCAAGGCAAACGACTCCACGCTGCGCCTCGAGATAAAGCCGTTCTATGAGGGAAACAAGTATTACGCCACCACCTACCGTGACTTCACCGACCTGCGACTCGTCTTCACCATACCCAAGTCGATGGGAAAATATGGCGGCGAGACAGACAACTGGATGTGGCCGCGGCAGACCTGCGATTTCTCCGTGTTCCGCATCTATGCCGACCCGAAGACAAACGGCCCGGCAGAGTACAGCGAGAACAACGTGCCCTACCACCCGTCGTCATGGGCTCCCGTGTCGATGGAGGGCTATAAAGACGGCGACTTCTCGATGACCATCGGATATCCGGGCAGCACAAGCCGCTATCTCTCGTCTTACGGCATACGCCAGCGCCGCGACGCCATCAACGAACCGCGTGCCCAAGTGCGCGGTGTGAAGCAGGATGTGATGATACGTCACATGCGCGCCGATGAGGCCGTGCGCATCAAGTACGACTCGAAATATGCCCAAAGCTCCAACTACTGGAAGAATTCGATAGGCATGAACAAGTGCATCGACAGCACGGAACTGATACGTCATAAAGCCGATTTCGAGGCGAAGATACGCCGGTATCAGGACTCTACGGGCTATCTGAAAGGCAAGCTCGACTTCGACTTGATGTCACGCCTGTACGACAAGCGTATCGCCGTGCGCCGCGCAATGACCGTCTTCACCGAAACATTCTTCCGCACCAACGAACTGGCAAGCCGCGCGCTCCGCGCACACAACGGCTCGGAGGTGAAGGGACCGGAGAACAAGAAGTCTAAGCAGTACATAGAGTTTGCCGACAACAGTGCCGAGTGGGACGAGGCCCTTGACAAGGAGGTTTATGCCGTGCTGCTGAAAAACTACCGCGAGCAGGTGGACGCCAAGTATCTGCCCGACTTCTACAAGACCATCGACAGCCGTTTCGGCGGCGACTACGCCCGCTATGTTGACTATCTCTATGCCAACTCGATGCTCATGAAGAGCGGAAAGAAGATATACATCAACAAGAAGAGCTTTAACAAAGACCTCGGCGTGCAGATGGGACTCGACATAATGAGCATGTATGCCACCCTCGGCGAGCCGCTCACGGCATCCGTCGACTCCATCGACGTGCAGGAGCGCTACCTCTGCGCGGCCAAGATACGCATGGAAGAGGATATGCCCCATTACAGCGATGCCAACTTCACGATGCGCCTCAGCTACGGACAGGTGGGCGGATTTATGCTCAACGGCAAGCCGTCGGGATACTACACCACGGCCGAAAGCATCGTGGACAAGATGAACAAGGGCGACAAAGTAATCGATTATTTTGCCGAGCCGATAATGAAGACTCTGTTCTCCGCAAAGAACTTCGACCCGTATACCGACAAGACCACGGGCAAGATGCAGCTCTGCTTCCTCACCAACAACGACATCACGGGCGGCAACAGCGGCTCGCCGATGTTCAACGGCAAGGGTGAACTCATCGGACTGGCGTTCGACGGCAACTGGGACAGTCTCTCGGGCGACATCTTCTTCGACTCGAAACTGGCCCGCTGCATCGGTGTCGACATCCGTTACGTGCTCTTCATGATGGACCGTTGGGGACATGCCGACCGACTTTTGAAAGAGATAAACGCAAAATAAAACTTCATTAACACCGTGAGGGCATGCCCACACAGATAACACTATATCGCGAAAGCGCGGACATACGGAGACAACACCGCCTGACGGGTTGTCGGCCAGGTGTCCGCGCTTTCGCATTTTCCGGCAGGCGGCAGCCTGTTTGCACCCCGATATCGGTATGAAAGCGAAGCAACATCAAATTATCCGCACGATGAGAAATATCCTTATAACAGCTCTGCTATGCATATTCACCGGCGCATCGGCACAAGACAAGAAGCTGCTTACCGCCCGTTTTGGCGGCGGTAAGGCCGAGACCGCGCTCGACACGATGCTCGTCGGCACAGGACTTTTCGAGCCGTTGCCCCGTGCCGCGGCCGCTTTCTGGCGCGACTCCGTGCCCGAGAGCGTGCGACGCAGCTATATATCGTATGGCGAGACGTATCTCGGCTACCGGTGGCCGGCACTTCCCGCCACCGAGTTCGCACGTTTCAAGACCGACGGTAACCGCACAGGTTACGAACAACTTTCATTCGCCCGGCGACGGGCTTTGGCCGCTTTGGTCATCGCCGAGATTGCCGAAGGCCGACGACGCTTCGTTCCCGACATTGCAAACGGATTGCAAGCACTGCTCGAAGAGACATGGTGGGGAATACCCGCACACTATGACAAGCCGCTGCCCGACCCCGGGCGACAGACCGTCGACCTCTTCAACGCCGAGACGGCCGGCCTCATCGCATGGACATCATACATGCTCCGCGACGAGCTCGACAGCCTTTTCCCGTCGCTTGGCAAGCGCATCGACAGTGAGATAAGTCGACGGATGCTGCGCCCCGCACTGCAAACAAACTACTGGTGGAAACGTGCCGGCATGAACTGGAACCCGTGGATAGCAAGTAACTGGCTGGCGTGCGTGCTCCTCTGCGAGCACGACCGCGGCAGACAACTGGCGGCCGTGGCGCAGATAATGACCGCACTCGACACGTTCATCGACTCGTATCCGGCCGACGGCGGGTGCGACGAGGGTCCCAACTACTGGGACCGCGCCGCCGCGTCGCTGTTCGATTGTCTCAATTTGCTGCGCACAGCCACCGGCGGACGCATCGACATCGGCACGCACCCAAAGCTCCGTGCCATGGCGGGATATGCCTATAAACTGTATGTGGGTGACGGAAAATGCGTGAATTTCGCCGATGCCAATATCAACACGATGGCTCTCCAACTAAATGTAGCATACCCGTTCGGGCTCTATACCGGCGACCGCACAATGACAGCTTTCGCCGCGCACATTGCCCACGATAAAGATTTCGCGCGCCATGCCGCCGACATTTACGACCGGAGCGGCAACTGGCCTGCGCTCGCACGTGAGCTTTTCATGCTCCGCAATGTCACAAGACTAATGGCCGAAACGCCCGGCGAGCCGCTGCTTGCAGATGTATGGCTGCCGAACTTGCAGATAATGACCGCCCGGCGGGCCGCCACTTACGTGGCGATGAAAGGCGGAACAAACGGCGAGAGCCACAATCACAACGATGTGGGCAGCTTCATAGTCTACGGCGGCGGCAAGCCCGTAATCGTTGATCCCGGCGTGGGCAGCTACACGGCAAAGACTTTCGGCCGCGACCGCTACTCCATCTGGACGATGCAATCGCAATATCACAACCTGCCGATAATAAACGGAACGGGGCAGCGCGACGGCGCGAAATATGCCGCATCGGGCGTGAAACACGCGCATGGACGAATGACTCTCGACATCGCCGGAGCATATCCGCCGGAAGCGGGAGTGCGACGGTGGACGCGCGACGTGCGGGTGGAGCGTTCGGGGCGAGTGAACATCACCGAAGACTACGAGCTTGCAGAGTGCCGCGTACCGCCGTGTGTGGTGCTCATGACGGCCTTGCGACCCGACATTTCGGTGCCCGGCAGGATATCGCTCGGAGCGCATGCCGTGAGCTACGACCCGTCGCAGCTCACAGTCGAGACGCAATCCGTGTCGCCGTTGCTCGACGACAAGCTGCGCGAAGTGTGGAAAGACAATCTCCACAGGATTGTGTTCACCGTGAAACGGGCATCGTCAAAGGGAACAATAAAGTACTCTGTATCAATAAACAAATGACATCATGACATACAACACAGCAATTCTTCCATGCGGCCTGCGGGTAATTCACCGGCAGACCGACTCGCCGGTGCTGTACTGCGGATATGCGGTGAACGCCGGCACGCGCGACGAACGGCCGGAAGAACCGGGCATGGCGCACTTCTGCGAGCACCTCACATTCAAGGGAACTGAACGCCGCGGAGCGATAAAAATCATCAACGCCCTTGAATGTGTGGGCGGCGAACTGAACGCCTTTACCACAAAGGAACACACGGTATACTATTCGGCGGTGCTGAAAGACCACTTCGCCAAGGCCGTCGACCTGCTCACCGACATAGTGTTTCACAGCACATACCCGCAAACAGAAATCGACAAGGAGGTGGAGGTGATATGCGACGAGATTGAGAGCTACAACGACTCGCCCGCCGAACTGATATACGACGAGTTTGAGAGTCTGCTCTTCGACAATCATCCGCTGGGACGCAACATTCTCGGCGAGGCGGCACGACTGCGCGAATACACCACGGCCGACGCGCGACGCTTCGCATCAGAGCACTACCGGCCGGCAAACGCGGTGTTTTTCGCCTACGGAAATGTCGACTTCAAGCGGCTCACGTCACTGCTGCGACGGGCCACAAAAGATATGCCCGATGGCGAGCCGCTAATCCGCAAGCCCGCCGATAGCGGACTGCCGCCATACACTCCCGCCAACGTGACGCTCAACAAAGCCACGCATCAGGCACACGTGATGATCGGCAACCGGGCATACGGCATGCACGACCCGCGCCGAATGGCTCTCTATCTGCTCAACAACATACTCGGCGGACCGGGCATGAACGCGCGACTGAACATGTTGCTCCGCGAACGTCACGGCCTTGTGTACACCGTGGAGAGCACCATGGCGAGCTATCGCGACACGGGAGTGTGGAGCGTATACTTCGGGTGCGACCCCGGCGACGTGCGGCGGTGCCGGCGGCTCGTGCTCCACGAACTGAAACGAATAGCGGCACAGCCGCTCAGCAACTATCAGCTCGAAGCCGCCAAGCGACAAATAAAGGGACAGATAGCCATCGCCTGCGACAACCGCGAGGGATTTGCACTCGACATAGGACGCACATATCTCAACTTCGGCACGGAGAAAGATGTCGACAAACTGTTTGCCCGCATCGACGCCATCACGCCAAACGACATAACAGCCGTGGGCACCGAAGTGTTCGCGCCCGACAAACTGACAACGCTGGTTATTAAATAAGGAGCCCCTCCCAACCTCACCCAAGGGGAGGAGAATGGAAAAGTGCAGAGTTATAATTACTTTCATGTCGTGAAAGCATATCATAACTCTGCACTCCGTTTCTCCCCTTTGAGGAAATTAAGAGGGTCTCCTCCCTTTCGGGGAGAGCAAGAGGAGCATCCCCCCTATCGCGCGGCGAAGAACATACCGTCGTTCACGGCCATGCGCAAGTCGTATACTCCGGCCTCATCCGGAGTGACATCAATATGGCGGCCGTCGGGCAGACAGGCTCTTATCGTGCCGTCGTCATTAAAACGGAAAATCTCTGTCTCACTGCCGTTGACCTCCAACATCCATGAGTCGGTGCTGCTGTCGTGGGTGAAAAGCACTTTCTCGCCGGTGGGCTTGGTTATCTCATACCCGTCTTTCAGCGTCTTCACGGCATACTGTCGGCCGTCCTGTCCCCACACATTCTCCACATGTCCCACTTTTGCGAGAGGCGACTTGCCGCTCCAGAACTCGATACTGTTGAGCACAAGCAGGTCGGCCACACCGAAAAGGGCATATACCGGCGACGCCACGATGAACACCAGCTCGTTTACAAACTTGTTGCTCAAATTCTTGTTCCAATTCAGCGTCTTGTTGAACAACGGGAACGATCCGATACACGAACTCGTCAGCACGGCACCCGCCATGAGACACGCAAACACGCTAATGGTAATCTTTCTCATAATCTTTTTCCTTTTACATTGTTATTACTCGATGGCAAAACGCCGCGCAAATGTCATCGCGAACTGCCAACGGTGCAAATATAGCAATTGCGCCTTATAAAACAGTATATATGCCCGCAATTTTACTTTATTTTAGGAGTTTTTTATTTAGGAGTTTATTTAGGAGCTGATGGAGCACCGCGAGCGATAACTCCCTTAACTAATTCTCCTCCCCTTGGGGAGGTCGGGCGGGGCTCCTTTTTCTTAATTTATCTTAACGCCGTTAACATCTCTGATATTATATTTACAAAACAAGGCCTCATAATTGCGTTCTTTTCAAAAAATAATTTCCTCGGCGAAAAAAACGCATTTTCAGAGCATTTCGCGTAAAACGTTATCTGTCAGCCTCTTACTTACAAAATCTACCTCCCCTACTCCCCCTACAACTCCTCTCGTTTTCCAATTAGGCCGTAATTGCATTCCAATTAGGCCGTAATTGGAACGCAATAAGGCCGTAAATGCAATGCAATTACGGCCTTTTTGCAGAGCAAAAACACCCGAAAATCACGCTCAACCCCGAATAATTGCATCCCAACCCTCAAATAATGACACGAAAATGTCAATTTAAATTCTCGGCTTTTTCTAAACGGTGACTTCAAGTCGCACTTTTTACGTTTAACAATTGCCTCCCGATTTTTACAATATTTAAAGATTAAACAGCTCTCTAACTTCCTGTCACCGACACAGGCTTTTCATTCCTATCGGCTCAAATACCCTCTAAAAATGGCATTTATCGGCTCAATATGAGCCTATTTTCCGCGGATTTTAGTAACTTTGAGCCGATAAAGCATATCTGTATGACTAAAGAAATCGAAATACAGCAGTTTCTGCATTATAATCCGGAGGCTTAAAGAACCGATATTGCCTCTGCGTTATCGGCCATTTTAAAGTCAGGCAACTCTGAAACGCAGGAACAATAAACAAACCGAAAAAACATTATATTTACTATCACAAAAAACCTATACGCCCATGATAAAAAAACTGATGTCGATAATCGTTCTGCTCGCTCTCGCGGCACAGCCCTGCGCCGCCAAAAAGCATAAACCGCAGACAGACCGCGAATACTGGTGCTCATTAGCCTACAAGACGGCACGGCCGGTGCTCGAGAAGATGGCCGGCGGACGCTTGCAGGCGGAAATGCAGGTAGAGGTAAGTCCCACATGGGACGGCCGCGACAGGCGTGTGACATACATGGAATGCTTCGGCCGCCTGATGGCCGGCATCGCCCCATGGCTCGCCCTGCCCGACGACGACACGGCCGAGGGCGCACAACGGCGGCAGTTGCGCCGGTGGGCACTGGCAAGTTACAGGAATGCCGTCGACCCGAAATCACCCGACTATCTGCTGTGGCGCAAGGAGGGGCAGACTCTCGTGGACGCCGCCTATGTGGCAGAAAGTTTCGTGCGCGGTTACGACGCGCTGTGGATGCCGCTCGACAGCATCACCAAAGCCCGATATATAGAGGAGTTCACCCGCCTCAGACGGGTAGACCCGCCATACACAAACTGGTTTCTCTTCTCGTCGATGATAGAGAGTTTTCTCGCCAAGGTGAAAGCGCCGTTCGACATGTTCCGCGTGAACACGGCCATCCGCAAGGTAGAAGAGTGGTATGTGGGCGACGGATGGTACTCCGACGGGCCCGACTTCGCTTTCGACTACTATTCGAGCTACGTGTTTCACCCGATGTACCTCGAAACGCTCGGCAACATGATCGACTCGAAACGGGGCTCGCGCATCGACTATCCGAAATATTATGAGCGTGAATTGCGCCGCGCACAGCGCTTCGGCATCATCCTCGAACGGTTTGTTTCGCCCGAAGGCACGTTCCCCGTATTCGGCCGTTCGATGACCTACCGCACGGCAGCCTTGCAGCCGCTCGCCCTGCTCGCACGCATGGAACGGCTGCCGAAAGAGCTGACACCGGCACAGACACGGTGCGCACTTACGGCCGTGCTCCACCGGATGTATGACAATCACGACAACTTCAACGCAGGAGGGTATCTCACGCTGGGCTTCTGCGGCAGCCAGCCCGGCATCTCCGACCGATACACAAACAACGGAAGCCTGTACATGGCAGCTCTGGTATTCCTGCCGCTCGGCCTACCCGCCGACAACATTTTCTGGACTTCGCCCGCCGAGCCGTGGACCCAGAAAAAGGCATGGGGCGGCGACCCGTTCGACAGAGACCACTCATGGAAAGACGAGATACGCACGAAAGACAAGTACTGACAAATCATTTAAGACGCATCGGCATGTCGTTTTTCGCCGAATATTTTTGATACATCGGTTTAATGTAGTATCTTTGCCGTTGTAAAAAAGAGTGAAAACAAAGAAAACAGCGGAAAAGCGTTTCCCCGCTCTTTACTTATTATAGAAGATATCAGGACTAAAGTCCTTGTTCTCTCAACTCGAATAACCGCCAAAATATTCATATACGAGAACAAGTGATGACAGGTCTGTGTCCCTTTGGGGCGCGGACCGCTCATACTTGTTTGTATATGCGGTTTGCTTGGCGGTTAACCGGAGTTGAAGACGAGTATGTAGTGGGCCCGCCTTTTTTCGTTATACTTCACTTGAAAACCCAACATCTCCGCACACTTCTGCCGACGGCACGGCCGCAGGCAGATGGCGGAGCATAACGAAAAAGAGCATGATAAGCATCGGACAACGCATCAAAGAAGAACTCGACCGGCAGGAACGCAGCATCAGCTGGCTCGCACGAAATCTCAACCGCGACCGCACCGTCGTGTACCGCATCATACGAGGCAACAGCATCGACACCGCACTGCTGGCAAGCATCTCGCGAATACTACGTCACGACTTCTTCACCGACCTCTCTGAAGACCTCGGAGGCCCCGACTGTGACATAAACGCTACAGATTTGTAGCATTTACGACACACCTTTTACAGCCGCCTTGCATGAAAAAGGCATATCTTTGCATCGAGAATTAAACACAAATGTATTTACAATTTACTAAAAACATTACACCCCGATGAAAAAGATGTTAGCGGCTTTCGGTGCATTGCTCATGGCGGTACCGTCGACGGCACAGGTAGATTACTCCGTGGTGTCGGTAAACGAAGAGTCCGGAATGGAGTTTACACGCATAACCTCCGAGAACGACTATGTGTGCATGCCGGAAGTGCACCGCTCGGGAAGCACGGTCAACTGGCTGTCGAACCGTATACTCGACATCTCCACCGACGGCACGCAGCTGGCCTATCTGTCGGCCCGCAACAACACGACAAACATATTTATAAAGGATATCGGGAAGCAGGGCAGCAGCGTGCAGCGCACCAACAGGCAGGCCGTGCTCGACTTCTCGTACTCTCCCGACGGCAAATACATCTGCTTCTCGGAGCAGAGCGGCCGCTATAACCAGATATTCCAGACCGGAGCACGCGCCGGATACGTCTGCCGGCAGATAACAGGCAATAATAAAGACTATTCTCCCGTGTACTCGGCCGACATGAAAAACATATTCTTCGCACGGCAGGAAACCAACGGTGTGAGCGTGTGGAGCTACAACATATCAAACAATTTCCTCTCGAGCTACACCAAAGGCATGAACCCGTGCCCCGTGTCAGGGCAGACATCGATACTCTGCACGCGGATAAACGCGCAAGGCAACGGCGAGATATGGCGCGTGGACTACTCCACCGGAATGGAAGAGTGCATACTCTCCGACCCCAACCGCAGCTTCACGTCACCGACATTGTCGCCCGACGGACGGTGGATACTCGCCGTGGGAAGCAACGTTCTCTCTGCCGGCACATTCATGTATGCCAACACCGACATCTTCGTATGCCGCACCGACGGCACACAGCTCACCCAGCTCACATATCATGCGGCCGACGACCTCAGTCCCGTGTGGAGCCGCGACGGACGGTATATATACTTCATCTCGCAGCGCGGAAGCGCCGAGGCCGCCGCGAACGTGTGGCGCATGACATTCGCGTATTGACACATATAAAGCTAAATACAGTATTAATTTAAACATTAGGAAAACATGAAAATGACTAAATTGTTTATCGCCGCAGCAATGTTGGCAGTGAGTGCTACGGCGTCAGCCCAGTTTACTAACACAGCGAAGACCGGCTCTTCATCGGCAGTGGACACCAACGGATGGGGAACGTTCTACTTGCAATGGAACCCGAGTACCATAAAAATAGATGTCAATGGCATTGATGACCAGTCGTTTACCGGATTTTCGGTTGGTTACAACCATGCGTTCGGCATCGTAAAGAACACGCCTTTGTTCATTGAAACAGGTGTTGCGCTTCAGTATTCGTTCTATACGGTTAATTGGAAGGATGATTTAAAAACAACAGTACCAAACTGCGATCCGGAGGATAAATATAATATGTTGTCGGCCAAAGTTCCGGTTAATTTAATATACAAATTCAACATTCCCAACAGCAATGTGGCCATCGCTCCATATTTTGGCGCAAATCTCCGTTTTAATATATCCGGAAAGAGCAAGACTGAGTTTAACGAAGATGCGGGATATGAGATAGACAAAGAGTATTGGGAAAATAAATATAACAAAATAGAGAAAGATTTATTTGATAAAAAAGACATGGAAAGCAAGGACGCGACATGGAAACGATTCCAGATTGGCTGGCAAATAGGCGTGAACGCTCACTTCGGAGAGAACTTCCTATTGGGTATCTCTTACGGTTCCGACTTCTCGGAATTGTATAAAAAGGCTAAGATCAACACTACGTCGATTACTCTTGGATACAAATTTTGATTTGTTAAAGCAACCGAATGTTACACATTAAGTTTTAAATAATAATGATTAAGACAATAAGATATTTTTTGATTATACTTCTTTGTTGCAACATCTTCATGTGTTGCAGTGATGATGATGATAATAATAACGGTACCGAAACATCCTTGTCTGCACTTGTTGGAAAATGGCGTCAGTCTTATTATGACGGATATATCGAGATGACTTTTAATAAAGACGGTAGTGGTACGGAGTACGAAGAAGGCTACGCCCCCGGCGGATATTTAACTCATTTTGACTGGACTTATAATGAACGAACCCGGAAACTCACGATAAAATACATTGACGATGATGAACTTGATACAGAAGTATATATCGTTAAAAGTATATCCCAAAGCCGTATGATTCTTGAAGATGAAGATGGTGACACTCAGATTTGGGAAAGATACAGTTATGGAGACGAAGATGATGACAATAACGACGGAAACAAGTATTCTTCCGGCATAGTTGGAACATGGAGATACAGCTATGAGTCAAGCCATGGCGCAATGGAAGGGTATGTATTTATGACGTTTAATTCAAATGGAACCGGCGTTATGCGCGAGCAAGACGGTTCGTTCAGTGACGAATTGCGCTTTACCTATACTTATTCCAAGTCCACAGGCTCACTCATTTTGGATTACACAGACGGAGAACGGGAAAAATATACCGTTTTAAGTATCACATCAAATGAGATGAAAGTCTTGGATGAATACGGTGATTTAACGGTTCTGAAAAGAGTGAGACAATAAAATACGATAAAATCAGGACATTACATCCTGATAAAAAAGACTGTTGTGAAACAGATTTTTCCTTCCTCCGGCCGACGATTAATAATTGAGTTTTTATCTGATACGCGGCCGGAGGTTCTTTATAACACAGGCACATGCACCCATGTATCGCTGTCACTGCAAGGCAGTCGTATTCATGGGCTGTGTTGTTTTTTCGCCGAATATTTTTGATACATCGGTTTAATATAGTATCTTTGCCGTTGTAAAAAAGAGTGAAAACAAAGAAAACAGCGGAAAAGCGTTTCCCCGCTCTTTACTTATTATAGAAGATTTGGGACTTGAAGTCCTTGTTCTCACAAGTCGAATAACCGCCAAACTATTCAATACACGAGAACAAGTGACGAATTGGTCGGTGTCCTTATTGGGCGCGGTCTGCTCGTGCTTGTCGGTGTATTGCGGTTTACTTGGCGGTTGACCGGACTTGAAATAAGCAAGCGGTGGACCGGCCTTTTTTGTTGTTTCCCGACAAACGGAAATACCGTAACACTAACAACAAAGACAATGATAAATATAGGACAGCGCATAAAAGAAGAGCTTGACAGGCAGGAAAGAAGCGTGAGCTGGCTGGCACGCAACCTCAACAGAAACCGTACGGCGGTATATCGCATACTGCACGGCAACAGCATCGACACCACTACACTGGCAAGCATATCTCGAATACTGGGCCACGACTTTTTCAAAGAATTGTCGGACGATATCAACGGATGCGGATTGTAACAAAAACGGTACATATATGTCGCGCTTTTGATACACTGTTTTTTATCCCGTTTGTATGAAAAAGAGATACCTTTGCATCGGTAATTTAATAGTATTTATCATTTATTAAAACATAAGAAACCGATGCAAAGATATTCAACGGCACTAATTCTGTTTCTCGCGGCCTGCCTGACGTTGATAAATATTCATATTATACAATACAAAACAGTTTAGTTCAACAATTAATCAAAAACTTAAAGGATTATGAAAACAATGAAATCTATTCTCGTCGCCCTGCTTTTAGCAGTGAGCGCAACAGCTTCGGCGCAGTTTACAAACACACACAAGAGAAGCTCATCGAAAACAGTTAAAACCGCCGGATGGGATTATTTCTACGTGCAATGGAACCCGAGTTCGTTTAATTTCGATATTGACGATGTCGACAATCAGTCGTTCACAGGCTTCTCAATAGGTTACAACAAAGCGTTCGGTATCGCCAACAAAACTCCGTTGTTCCTCGAAGTGGGCGCTGCGCTGCAATATTCGCATTATACTGAAGACGGAAAAGTGCTGATGTATTTCTATGATGAAGATTATGAAGATATCGAATACGACGTTGTTGACGGCGAGGAAAAGTTCAACATGTTCTCCGTCAAAGTGCCGGTAAACCTTCTTTATAAATTTGATATCCCCAACAGCTCGGTATCTTTGCTTCCTTTCGTGGGTGCGACCCTGCGTGGTAATATAAGCGCGAAGAAAAAAGTATGCGTTACGGACGATGACTATGATTTGGATGGAATAGAGGATACGGAGTATGATTTGTTCGACAAGAAGGATATGGGAAGCAAAGAGAAATGGAAGCGTTTTCAGATTGGATGGCAAATTGGCGTGAACGCGCACTTCGGCGAGAGCTTCCTTGTTGGCCTTTCTTACGGTTCCGACTTTTCGGAAATATGCCGGAAAACGAAAATCAACACCACATCCGTCACTCTCGGATATCGTTTCTGATATGGTAAATATCTGTAAATAGAACTGTCGTGAGACAGATTTTTCCTTCCTCCGGCCGTCGATTAATAATTGAGTTTTTATCTGATACGCGGCCGGAGGTTATTATTTTTCATACAGGAGCATTATCATATTTCACTCAAAGAGATGCACCAAGCGGCACACAAAGAGCGGCGGACGACAGTGGCCGACAATTCTCCGTGCCGCTTTTTATATGAACAAACACAGTAAAAATCACAAATAACCGAACAAAACGCTCACAAATAACCGAATAAAACGCTCACAAATAACCGAACAAAACGTTCACAAATAACCGAATTTCTATGTAAAACGTTGGTTATTAGATTTTTTATAACTATCTTTGCAAAGTAAAACAAGTATTATGGCAGAGTATAAAAGGAGAATAGCAGACATACTGTTGGAGCATAAGATGCTTGGCAAAGGAGCCGTGTTGATAGAAGGTCCCAAATGGTGCGGCAAAACAACCACTGCAAAGCAATTGGCTAAGAGTGTATTGGATTTGGGAGACTCGGCGGTTTTGATACAAAGTCGGCAGATGATAGAGATAAGTCCGGGCATGCTCTTGAACGGTGATACACCGCGCCTTATTGACGAGTGGCAGGCCCTTCCCACAATATGGGACTCTATACGCAGCGAAGTAGACCGCCGCGGACTTCCCTCCCAATTCATTCTCACAGGCTCATCGGTACTTCCCAATGCCAATGAGACAGTACATAGCGGCACCGGCCGCTTCGCCCATATCATGATGCGCCCCATGAGTCTGTTCGAGTCCGGTGAATCATCAGGAACAATCAGTCTGCGCTCATTATTCGATGGCGAGGAAATCACCCCGCAAGAAAACCATCTTGAAGTTGAAGATATTGCCTATCTGACATGCCGTGGTGGATGGCCGTGGGCAACATTGATACCCGAAAAGGTAGCTCTCGATCAGGCATCCGACTATTATACTTCCGTCACAGATCGCGACATACAGCGTGTAGACAATATAAGGCGGAGTCCGGATCGTGCCCGGGCGTTGCTGCGTTCATACGCACGAAATATATCTCAGCAGGTGTCATACGCCACAATCCGCAAGGATATGTTGGCCAACGACACAAGCACTCTGGATGAAGACACCGTGGCCGACTATATACAGGCATTGAAAAAACTGTTTGTCATAGAAGACTTGAAAGCATGGAGCCCCAATATCAGGAGCAAAGCAGCGATACGTACCGGCGACACGAGACATTTCGTAGACCCAAGTATTGGCATTGCAGCATTGGGGTTAGGTCCAAAAGACCTGATAAGCGATCTTCAGACATTTGGACTTTTCTTTGAATCCATGGCCGTGCGCGACCTTCGTGTATACGCCGAGGCTCTTGACGGAGAGCTTTATCATTACAGAGACAGTAGCGGGTTGGAGTGCGACACGGTGTTACACAGACACAACGGCACCTATGCGCTTCTTGAAGTAAAACTCGGCGGAGAACAGCGAATAGAAGAAGGAGCAACCTGCATGAAAGCTCTTGCCAATAAAATAGACACGAAACAAATGAAATCTCCGGCATTTATGGCCATTATCACCGGTGTGGGGAAATATGCTTATCGACGCAAAGACGGGGTTTTCGTCATACCTATCGGATGCCTAAAAGACTAAATGACAACCATACTCCACTTTCTAATGCAAAAATGCAAAAGCATTTTTTTGCCGATAAAAGCAATAAAAAAATGCCGAACGACAACTGTCGTTCGGCATTTCCCTTTGACGGTGGGCCATCTAGGGCTTGAACCTAGGACCTCCAGATTATGAGTCTGTTGCTCTAACCAACTGAGCTAAAAGCCCGACAAAATCATATTAGTGTTCTGATTTCGGGTGCAAAGGTACGTTTAATAAATTAAATATGCAAATTTTTTATGTAAAAAGAAACTAAATATTTTTGCAATGGGCTGTTGTTACGTCCTTTTTTAACTACCTTTGCACTATCTTTCACGATAAGAATAACTTGCATGACGAATAGGATGCGAACTAATTTGGATGATATTGATATGAGAAAAAACGGACTGACGGCTGCCGAAGTGGCGGAAAGTCGCGCCAAACACGGTGAGAACATACTCACCCCTCCCACCCGTGTATCACTCTGGCGGCTATATTTGGATAAGTATAACGACCCTATAATAAAGATATTGCTCGTCGCAGCGGCCGTTTCCTTGGGCTTGGCCTTTGTGGAAGGCAACTTCGCCGAGACGGCAGGAATATTCCTCGCCGTATTTCTTGCCACCACGGTGGGTTTTTATTTCGAGCGCGACGCGGCACGAAAATTTGACGTACTTACGGCCATCGGTGAGGAACAACCGGTGAAAGCCGTGCGCGAAGACACCGTATGCGAGATTGCCCGCCGCGATGTGGTGGTTGGAGACGTGATAATAATAGAGACAGGCGACGAAGTTCCGGCAGACGGCATACTGTTTGAAGCCACCGACTTGCAGATGGATGAGTCGGCACTGACAGGTGAGCCGATGGCCTATAAGAACACGGAGGCAGGCGAAGACAATGCCGCTTACCCGGCAAATGTGGTGCTTCGCTCAACCATGGTGATGGGCGGCAGCGGCCGAATGACGGTGACGGCTGTCGGTGACAACACCGAAATAGGACACGTTGCCGGCCGGTCGACGGAGATGACAGCCGTGAAAACACCGCTTAACACGCAGCTCGACAAGCTTGCTTCATTAATAAGTAAAGTGGGAACAGGCGTTGCGTTGTCCGCCCTCGTGATATTCCTGACACACGACATACTGACAAACCCGCTGTGGCACACATCCGACTACATCGGCATGACGGGCGTGGTGCTCAAATATTTCATGATGGCCGTCACACTGATAGTAATGGCCGTGCCCGAGGGACTGCCCATGGCTGTGACACTCGCACTCGCACTTAATATGAGACGGATGCTCAAAAGCAACAATCTCGTGCGCAAGTTGCACGCTTGCGAGACGATGGGCGCGGTGACAGTGATATGCACCGACAAAACGGGAACACTGACACAGAACAAGATGCAGGTGGCAGAAATGGTGCAATCAGCCAATGACGAAACTGCACCGGACCTGTCGTTGGCCATCGCGGGGAACACCACCGCCGAACTGAACGGCGGCCGGGGAATAGGCAATCCCACGGAAATAGCTTTATTGTTATGGCTTGACGGGAACGGAGAGGATTATACCTCGCTGAGAAAAAACATCAATATCATCGAACGTCTTCCTTTCTCCACCGAACGCAAATACATGGCCACGCTTTGCGATATAGGCGGCACGAGATGGCTGTTTGTCAAGGGTGCGCCGGAGATTGTGATGAGCCGATGCGCCATGACAGACGAGAAACGCACGGAAATGACAACCCGCCTCACGGCATTTCAGAACAAAGCGATGCGCACTCTGGCTTTCGCCTGCAAGAAAACCACGATGATGGATGTCGAGAACATGACTCTGCAAGGCATCGCCGCCATCAGCGATCCGTTGCGCCATGAGGTGCCAGATGCCGTGCGACGATGCGGCGATGCCGGCATTTCGGTGAAAATCGTGACCGGAGATACGGCAGCCACGGCTGTCGAGATAGCACGGCAGATAGGAATAGTGGCGAGAAACAACGATGACAACCCCATAAACGAGAGGGAGATAATCACCGGACAGGAGTTTGCCGCACTGTCCGACGAAGAGGCTTACGGGCGCACCGAAGAGATAAAAGTAATGAGCCGTGCGCGCCCTACGGACAAGATGCGCCTTGTAGACCTGCTTCAAAAGCGCGGTGAAGTGGTGGCCGTCACGGGCGACGGCACCAACGACTCACCGGCTCTCAACCACGCCCATGTGGGATTATCGCTCGGCTCGGGCACTGCCGTGGCCAAGAACGCGAGCGACATGACACTGCTCGACGACTCGTTCGACAGTATTGTGAAAGCCGTTCAATGGGGACGCTCTCTCTATCGCAACATACAACGCTTCGTGTTTTTCCAGCTTATCGTCAACATCACGGCCCTGCTGCTTGTGCTCGGCGGCTCGCTGGTGGGCACCGAACTTCCCCTCACTATCCCGCAAATGTTGTGGGTAAACCTTATAATGGATACATTAGCGGCGATGGCTCTTGCCTCGCTGCCACCCGAAAGCGACGTGATGGACGAGCGTCCGCGAAGCCGCGATGCGTTCATCATAAGCCGGCCGATGGGTCGTGCGATTATCATCGTCGGCGTGCTGTTCTTTGCCGTGATGCTGACCATGCTCTACTACTTCGAGGTTGTGGCGGGTGTCTCGCCGGAAGAACTCACTGTTTTCTTCACCGTTTTCGTGATGCTGCAATGGTGGAACCTGTTTAATGCCAAGGCATGGGGCACATGCGAGTCGGCTTTCCGTGGTTTCAAAAAAGACAAAGGTCTTCTGCTTGTGCTCGCAATAGTGCTCGCAGGTCAATGGATAATAGTGACATTCGGCGGCGAGATGTTCCGCACCGTACCGCTGTCGCCTGCCACATGGCTCGCCATAATGGCCGCCACGTCGCCCGTGATGATAGTAGGTGAACTGGCGCGAATGACAAACAAAAGAAAAATATCGTGTAAGTGCCTGTAAGAAAGAAAGGAATTAAAAGACATCCATATTATGAAAGTCGTTAGATATAACAATGTTGACGATACCTCCGCACCCTGTGTGGTCACCGTGGGCTTCTTTGACGGAGTGCATCGGGGGCATCGCTATCTGATAAAACAGGTGACAGACGAGGCTCGCCGACTCGGAACAGAGTCGGTGGTAGTGACTTTCGACCGCCATCCCCGGCAGGTACTCGGATGTGATTACCGCCCGAGAATGCTCAACACTCTTGAAGAGAAAACGGCTTTATTAGCCTCAACAGGCATCGACCGTTGTGTGATATTGCCTTTCGACGAGGCCATGTCGCGCCTTACGGCCAGCGAGTTCATGAGCACCGTGCTGCGCGACAAGATAGGAGCGCGGGCTCTCGTGACGGGTTACGACAACAGATTTGGGCGCAATCGCAGCGATGGCTTTGACGATTATGTGCGCTATGGCGATGAAATCGGCATGGCGGTAATCAAGGCCAAACCGCTTGTCTTGAACGGAGTGAGCGTCAGCTCGTCTGTGATACGGTCGTTCATCGAAGCCGGCGAGGTAGAGATGGCCGCGCTGTGCCTCGAAAGCCACTACACACTGGCAGGGCGTGTGGTTGCTGGCGAGCATGTAGGTAGCGGCATGGGCTACCCCACCGCAAACATAGAGCCCGACAATGCCGACAAGTTAATACCCGCGACAGGCGTTTATGCCGTATGGGTCGATATAGAGGGGGTTACCGGTCGATGTCATGCAATGATGAATATCGGCTTCCGACCGACATTCGGCGGCACTCGCAAAACACTCGAAGTACACATATTAAACTTCTCCGGCGACATCTACGGGCGGCGTATCACGGTATCGTTCGTGGGGCATCTGCGCACAGAACGCAAGTTCCGCGGAGCTTCGGAACTCGCAAATCAACTGCACGAAGATGCCCGCATGGCGATTGAGATACTTGAAGAAGACATAAAAAAAACAAAAGAATAGCATACGATTATGAAGAAAGCATTGGTATATCTGTTCGTGTTCGTCGGCCTGCAAATAGGCGTGAGCACGGTGATAATGTTGATAATGAAACTCATCGGCGAGCCCGGGCCCCTGTCGGCCACACCACTTATCATCTCCATGGCCGCTTCGAGTGTTATTGCCGGAGCCGTTTTCCTGCTCGCACGATGGGGCAAAGTGTCGGGCGAATATGTGCGTTCCCGCCCTTGGGGCGTGCTGTTCTGGTGCGTTTTGGCCGCCATCGGCATGGTGATACCGTCCGTATGGTTTCAAGAACAGTTGCCCGATTTGCCCAATTTGCTCAACGAACAGTTTGCCATGATAATGAAAAACCGCTACGGATATTTTGTCGTCGGCCTGCTTGTACCGCTTGTCGAGGAGCTTGTTTTCCGCGGAGCGATACTCCGCGCGCTGCTTGCCGGGATGAAAAAACATTGGTATGCCATTGCCATATCGGCCTTGTTGTTTGCCCTTGTGCACGGAAATCCGGCACAGATGCCTCATGCCTTCATCGTGGGACTGCTGCTCGGATGGATGTATTACCGCACGGGCAGCATCGTGCCGGGTGTGGCTTTCCACTGGATAAACAACACGATAGCCTATATCCTGTATAACATAATGCCCGACCCGGACATTCCTCTCATCGTGATATTCGACGGAAACACACGCGCCATGCTCTCAAGCGTGCTCTTCTCGCTGTGCATCCTCCTGCCGGCGATATACCAGTTGAACCTCAGGATGAAGAGAATTGACAACGGGGAAAGCGATTTACGATAAGCGAAACATGAAACAACCGGCATCATGGAACAACTCCTGCATTACGTTTGGCGACACCGTCTGATACCCGCAGCATTGACAACGACAGACAATCGGGCGGTGGAGATTATCGACCCGGGGCTTCCCAACAACGGTGCCGGACCCGATTTCTTCAATGCCAAAGTGAAAATCGACGGCACGCTGTGGGTCGGCAATGTAGAAATTCACGACCGTTCGACAGACTGGGAAGTGCACGGACATCATCGTGACAGGGCATACGATAATGTTGTGCTGCATGTGGCGGGAGATGTCGACTGTGACGTTATCGACTCGCAAGGACGCTCCATTCCGCAGATAAGGCTCGAAGTGCCGCGCCATGTGCTTGAAAACTACGCCGAGTTGTCGCATGAAGACAGATATCCTCCGTGCCGGCGCATCATAAAATCGCTGCCGCGGCTCACTGTCCACTCATGGATGGCCGCCTTACAGACGGAGCGTCTCGAACGGAAAACGGCCGATATAAGGCGCAGGGCGGAGCTTCGGGGCGGCGACTGGGAAGATGCCTGCTTCATAACATTGGCCCGCAACTATGGCTTCGGAGTCAATGGAGATGCCTTTGAGCAATGGGCATGCCGCGTGCCGTTAGCCGCCGTGGCTCACCATCGCGACGATTTGTTTCAGATTGAAGCCATTTTTATGGGACAGGCGGGACTGCTCGACCCGATGTCCATACCCGAACGATACCGCGCACAAGCGCTTGCCGATGATTATTACAAACGCTTATGCACCGAATATACTTATCTTTCGCATAAGTTCAATCTTTCACCCATGGATTATAAACAGTGGAAATTTCTGCGGCTGAGGCCTCAGAACTTCCCGCATATACGCATTTCCCAACTGGCAAACCTGTATCACGGGCGGCGGATGGGACTGCGGGCACTCACCGAATGCGACACCGTCGACGCACTGCGAGACATGATGCGCACGCACGTCACGCCCTATTGGGAGACCCATTACACGTTTGCATCGGAGAGTTTTAAGAACGAAAAGCAGATGTCACCATTCTCATTAAACCTTCTTCTGATAAATACCGCCATCCCGATGATATTCGCTTACGGGCGACATACGTCGGACGAGCGGTTGTGCGAGCGCGCCGGCGACATGCTCGACAGTCTAAAACCGGAGGGCAACCACATCATACGGATGTGGCGCGAGTGTGGTCTTGACGTGCGCTCGGCCAGCGACACGCAGGCATTGATACAGTTGAAAAACGAGTATTGCGACCGCAAAGACTGCTTGCGGTGCCGCTTCGGATATGAGTATTTGAAGAGGGGGAAGGAGCCCCTCCCGACCTCCCCAAGGGGAGGAGAAGTGAAGAGTGAAGATTACCAACAAGTATTCCCCGAGAACTCCGAGCCCTCCGAGAGCTCCGATAACTCCGATAACTCCTAAATAAATAAAATTATGAATTATCAGTTTGAAACAAAGATGGAAGTTCGCGACTATGAGTGCGACATCGAAGGTATAGTGAACAATGCCAACTACCTGCATTACGCCGAGCATACCCGCCATTTGTACTTGAAAGCGCGGGGACTGAGCTTCGCCGAGATGCACCGCCGCGGCATCGACGCCGTCGTCGCGCGGATGAACTTGCAGTATAAGGCGGCACTCAGATGCGATGATGAGTTCATCTCGCGCCTGTTTGTGGAGAAAGTGGGGTTGCGATATGTATTTCATCAAGACTTCTATCGCCTGCCCGACGAGCGGCTTTGCTTCAAGGCTGTAACGGAAGTGGTGTGCCTCGTAGACGGAAAGATGGCGGCATGCGATGAATACGACTCGATATTATGAGCGATATACAAAATACGATATACGCCATGGCGCTCACGCGCATCAGTCATTTCAACTGTGCGGTGGCGCTCGCTCTGCACAGGGAATTGGGCAGCGCACGCGCCATTTACGAGCATCGTGCCGACATCGGCGACATCATCGAGGGCTGCCCGCCAAGGCTGACGGCTGCACTCGCATGCTGGGATGAGCCGTTACGGCGTGCCGAAGCGGAAATGGAATTCATGCGGAAGCACGACATCAGGGCACTCACCATCGACGACAACGACTATCCGCAGCGACTGAAAGAGTGCGACGACGCGCCCACCGTGCTTTATTACCGGGGCACGGCCGACCTTAACGCCCGACGGGTGGTGAGCATTGTGGGCACCCGCCGATGCACCGTTTACGGACAGGACCTGATAAGCCGCTTCACGACAGAGCTCGAAAAGCTGTGCCCCGACACGCTTATCGTCAGCGGACTGGCATACGGTGTGGACATCTGTGCCCATCGTAACGCTCTCGCACACAAACTCGACACCGTGGCCGTGCTGGCTCACGGACTCGACACCATATATCCCGCCTCGCACAGAGACACGGCTGTAAGGATGCTAAACCATGGCGGACTGCTCACCGAATTCATGTCGGCGACAAACGCTGACAAGGTTAATTTCGTGAGGCGCAACCGCATCGTAGCAGGTATTGCCGATGCCACCGTCGTAGTGGAGTCGGCAGCCAAGGGCGGAAGCCTCATCACGGCAGGCATCGCCCGCAGCTATTCGAGAGATGTCTTTGCCTTTCCCGGGGCGGTGGGAGCATGTTATTCAGAGGGTTGCAACAACCTGATACGCGACAACGGAGCGGCTCTCGTCACCTCTGCCGACGATTTCGTGCATGCCATGGGCTGGGAAAATGATGCCACCTTGCGCCGCGCCAAGGAAGCGGGAATAGAACGCTCGCTCTTTCCCGACATCTCCGACGAGGAGCTCACCGTGGTCAATCTGTTGCAGACGGCAAACGATCTGCAGGTGAACATCATCGCAGCGAAAACCAACATGCCGATAAACCGGGTCACGGCTCTGCTCTTTCAACTCGAAATGAAAGGCGTGGTGAAGCCGCTCGCCGGAGGAATGTATCATTTGCTGTTAAGAAGTTGACTCCTTAACTCCCCAAAGAATATAGAACATGAAAATAGGTAATATAGATTTCGGACCGCGGCCGGTGTTTCTCGCGCCGATGGAAGACGTGACAGACATTGGTT
Source organism: Prevotella sp. (assembly GCA_017623155.1). GTDB lineage: Bacteria > Bacteroidota > Bacteroidia > Bacteroidales > Bacteroidaceae > Prevotella. The sequence continues at coordinate 162,782 of JAGAPR010000003.1, forward strand.
TCCGAATGCTTTGCAAGCGTTTCGGGGCATCCATGGTTTACACCGAGTTCGTAAGTGCCGAGGCACTGGTGCGCTCGGTGAAGTCTACGATGAACAAACTGACGATAAGCGATGACGAACGCCCCGTGGGAATACAGATATACGGCCGCGACACGGAGTCGATGGTCGAGGCGGCGCGCATCGTGGAGCAGGCACAACCCGACGTGATAGACATCAATTTCGGTTGCCCGGTGAAGAAAGTGGCGGGCAAAGGCGCCGGAGCCGGCATGCTGCAAAACATTCCGCTGATGCTCGACATCACACGCGAGGTGGTCAAGGCGGTGAACGTGCCCGTCACGGTGAAGACACGCTTGGGGTGGAACAGCGACCAACTTGTCATCGTCGACCTCGCCGAGCGGTTGCAGGATTGCGGCATCCAAGCCCTGACAATCCACGGACGCACACGCGCACAGATGTATACCGGCACGGCCGACTGGACGCTGATAGGCGAGGTGAAACGCAACCCGCGAATGCACATCCCCATAATAGGCAACGGCGACATCACCACGCCGGAAGAAGCGCACACGGCTTTCGAACGCTACGGGATCGACGCGATAATGATAGGCCGCGCCACATTCGGCCGACCGTGGATATTCAAGGAGATTAAAGACCACTTCGCACGTCTCGACGGCACGACATCCGAGACTGCCGAACTGTCGCTCGACGACAAGATAGACATCCTCGAAGAGCAACTCCGCATCAACGTAGAGCGCATAGACGAGTATCGGGGCATACTGCACACGCGCCGGCATCTTGCCGCCACGCCGATATTCAAGGGCATTCCCGATTTCAGACAGACGCGCATCGCCATGCTGCGGGCGGCAAATGTGGACGAGCTGACGGGAATACTGGAAGACGTGAGGAAAAAACTTGGGGGGAGCCCCAAATTGAGTGAAGAGTTTTTTTGAGTGCAGAGTGCAGAGTGTAGAGTTATGATTACCTTCAAGACTTATTGGTTATCATAACTCTACACTCAATTTTGGCTCCTTATTTTTAATAAATGTAAAAATCGTGAGGTAATTGTTAAACGCAAAAAGTGCGACTTGAAGTCACCGTTTAGAAAAAGCCGAGAATTTAAATTGACATTTTTATATCATTATTTGATGCTTGAGCTACAATTATTCGGGGTCGGGCATGATTTTCGGGTGTTTTTGCTCTGCAATAAGGCCGTAATTGCATTGCATTTACGGCCTTATTGCGTTCCAATTACGGCCTAATTGGAATGCAATTACGGCCTTATTGGAAAACGGTAGGGGTTGTAGGGAGTATAGGGAAGGTAGATTTTATAGATAAGAGACTGATATACAACATTTTACGCTAAATACTCTGAGAATGCGTTTTTTTCGCCGAGGAAATTATTTTTTGAAAAGAACGCAATTATGAGGCCTTATTTTGTAAATATAATATCAGAGATGTTAAAGGGATTAAGATATATTAAGAAACCCACCCCCCAAAAAAAAGAGGAGGAGAAGTGAAGAGTTATGAACAACAATAACTTATAACATATTATGTTTATCACTCGAAAATATCGGATAAACCAAATTACTGTCAAACAATCACATTTTTCGACAGTGATTGAGCTTTAAGGCCGATACACATTGGCCGTGCCGATGTTTTTTATTATATTTGCAACCGATAAAAACCAAAAAAATTAAACTCAAACAATTGTTATTTATGAAAAAATTAAAGTTTTTGGCAATGCTCATGTTTGCCATGTCAGCTTGTTTTACGTTTACGGCTTGCAGTGATGATGACGATGAAGGCGGTAACGGAGGAAACAAAGGAAACGGCGTTTTCTCTGTTGTCAACGGCACATCGAAGTCGGGGTTCAACTATGGTACCTGGCATATAGAGGAAAGTGGAACGCAGAATGCCTTTTATAGCATGGAGTTTTATACGTTTGATATATACTCGGCATGCATGAATGGCGATTTCAGCATTATGGGCCGTGGATTTTCTGTAGTATATATAGACCTTAATGTGCCGGTTTCATCCGCATCGCTGCCTACCGGAGAGTTCGCCCCGGGAGATTATAGTGTATACAGTGCGTTCAATATATCGGCATCGGTAACAGAAGGTTCAAACCAGTATGAGAAGGTGTCAGGCACAGGAAACGGCAATCTTGTCATAACGGAGAACGGCGGGAAGTATACCGTCAGCATAGCCAATATGAAGGTTGTGGATAATAATGGCGACAGCAACACTTTCTATTCGGGCTCATTCTCGTTTACCGGCACGATGCGTAAGTTTGATCCCAACGAATATGGAGAGTAACGGAGCGGCCAAGTTTACTTCGTGAAAAGTAAGAGCCGTGTCAGTCCCGCTTGCGGGCGACACGGCTCTTTCTTTTTAATGCCTTTGTGTTTTTATCTTAATAGAAGCTCTATGGTCCGGCGTTTCTCCTCCCATTCGTGGAGGTCGCGGGAGGGGCTCCCCCCCTATTTCACTATCTTGCCTTTGCCCGGCACGATGTATATCCCTTTCTTATGATTGCCCTTCGATACCTTTCTTCCCGACAGGTCGTAGAGGTCGGTATTGCGGTCGGCATCATTGCGAATGTCGGCGATGCCGCTGGTGTTGCCCGATGTCACGACGACGCTCTCGGCCGATGGCAGCGACCGGCGGCCGGACGACGTGGCCGAAACGCGCAGGCCGTAGGTGGCGTTATGGTCGAGAGATCTGAACGTGAACGACTGCACGTTGCCCGTTTGCAGGCCGTTGTAGGCCTCAACCGGCGTGCGCACGGTTCCGAGAACGCTCGCTTTCACATCGTCGACGAGCAGGAAACCGCTCTCGCGGGCAAATCTCACTCTCACCCGTTCGGCCGGTTCAAATGCGGCTTCGGCCGTGCCTCCCGCCGTTTCCGGCGTTATCACGGAGGCTTCCACCCACTGTCCGTCGACGAGACGGTCGATACATACGCTTCCCTTTCCGTTTCTCATCCGGCACCAAAGCGACAGACCGTTAATCATACTGTCGGGATAAGCGATTTCGAGACAATCGCCGTCGGCCGACATTCGCAGCGACGGAGCAGCCTCGCCATAGTATCCGCTGATGGAATAAAACGATGTTCCGGCGGTCGACCACAGCTCGGGCATGCCCTCGGCGAGTTCTCCGAAGTCATAACCGGAAGTCTCGGCGTTGGCAGACAGCGAGTGTTTGCAGAGGCTTACGACATATCCGTCGGCACCGTCAACGGCATCCCATGCGGCGGTAAAGCCGTCGGAATACAGTTCGGCGACCATCAATCCCGTGGGAATGACCTTTTCAAAGGCCAGTTCGAGCGTTGTCACGACTGCCGTTCGCGGCTCCGAGCGATAGCTGCCGAAGCCCGCCACTACGCTGACGGTATACTCCGTGGCCGGCAGAAGGCCCGTCACGGCCACGCTTTGCGCCCCGCCATACTCGGCGTTGTCGAAGCCCGGTACAGGCGTTTGCGTGCCGTCGGCTCCCGTCGTGCTCACATTCACGATATAATATGCCGCGGAAGGCACCTCGCTCCACGCCATCACAAAACTGCTGTCGGCCGTTTCCGTTATCGAGACAGCCTCGGGAGCCGGTTGCTTATAGCCGGTGTTGGCAAACGCGAAACGTATCGTCTCGGCGCGCTCCACGACATCATCGAGCGCGAGCAGCGTGCTGCCGTCCCATGCTTTCATGTCAAACTGCCTTATATTGTCCGTTCCGGGGAACGGGTCGGCCTTGCGCGTGCCGGTATTTCTCACCCCGTCGGCGGGCACAATGTCCACTCTCTGGTGATTGGCGATTGTGTTCACCGTGTTGTTTGTCCATGCATCCCTGTCCATGTCAATGTGCCATACGAGCATGCCGTGGCCGGGGAGAAAAGCGTCCCAGCCCGTCTGCTGACGGTTCTCGAATATGAAATACTCGTTTTCGTTGCCCGGCACGGTGACGCGGAATGCCGCGTTGGCCTGTTTCAGGTCGGCAAGCGTCTTCACTCCCGCCTCGTCCGGCGCGATGTCGGTATACGACAGCCAGCCGAGTTCGGCACGCTCAAAGGCCGAGAACACCGGCGGAGTGTTGCCGTCGTTGTTATATGAGCCTGTGGCCATGGTGTCCCACTCGCCCACGGTGAATGTTCGCGAGTCGGCGGAATCGTAGTGATCGGCAAGTCCGAGCACGTGGCCGAACTCATGAACGAACGTACCTATGCCGGCGGGGATTTTTTTCGTGGGATGATAACGCACCTCGTTGCTGCACGCATAATGGTTTATTCTCTTGCCGTCGCATGCCAACTCCACGCCCCGGTCGGCCAATTCGGCCGAATGGGGCCATATAGACAGCGTGGCTCCGGGACTGTCGGCCTGTCCGGGACCGGCGTAGAAACAGTATATATTGTCCACATATCCGTCGCCGTCGCCGTCAAACTGAGTGAAATCCACGGTTTCATCGATGGCTTTACACGCTTCCACAATCATCTCGTGGGCATAATAATCCATGCCGGGATAGTCGCCGCCGTAGTAATCGGCCGACTTTTCCAGCTTTATCGGGCCCACAACGACAAACTCGGGGTCGAACAAACCGTTTGAACTCGCAAGGTAAAAGTCGCGCGCGCTGCCCGTCGCCCCATTGTCATACGTGAAACCTTCCTCGTTGAGCATGCGGGTATAGAAGTCGTGCGGGTTGTATGTCGTGGTGAAAGCGAGGTCGTCGAACTCCACAAGCACCACGAGGGTTTTCTGCTTTCCTGTTGTCGGGAAGTCGGTGAGCTTTATGCGTTGCATCTTGTCTGCCCCGCTTCCGGCTCCAGCTGCGCCCTGCGACGCATTGCCCGCCGTGCCGTTTTTCATTGTCGTGGCGAGCGCGGCACGCTCTATCCGCGCTATGTCGAGCGTGCCGATATATGCCTTTGCCCTGCTGTCGCGCTGCCGTGCGTCGGCCGCCGATATGCCGCTGCCCTCAAATCGGCCGTCGGCAGAGAGGCGGGCATACTCGAAATTGCGCGTGGCGGCATTGTAATAAAGCGGAATGCCGTCGGCCGTCAGTGTGACATGCGCGTGCTCGTCGCCCGCCATGACCACAGTGATATAGCTTCCGTCGGCCTGTCGCACGAGCTTGGGACGCGGATCGGCCGGCACGGCCACGGCCGTTTGCGACAGAGTGACTGCCGCCATTACGGTGAGTGTAAGTTGTTTTATGTTCATAACATTGCCTGTTTTTATTGTCCGGCGGCATGCGGTGACAACCGGGATATGTCCGGTCACAGCGTCACGGCCGCCCTTTTTCGTTAAAACAAAAGCGGGACGGAGCGCCGTTGCCTTTCGGCCCCGTTGCATCCGCCCCGCTTTTATCGGTTGTCGATTATCGTTTTGTTATTTGATGATAAACTTGCTTGTCGTCGTGTTGCCTGCGGCATCGGTGGCGGTAACCACATATATGCCCTTGGTTAGGCCTGCGGTTGCCACTGTTGAGCCGGCATTGCCTGCCACAATCTGACCGTTGATGTTGTAAAGAGCAATCTTGGAGGCTCCGGCAGCTGTTATCTCGCCACCGCGGAACGTGATTGTCAGCCTGTCGCTGTCGGCTGTTATATCATCGATAGCGGTGGTAACACCGTTTATCAGGCATGTGGCGGTGAGGTCGCCGGCTGTCACCGTGATTGTGGCAACACCCGTTTTCTTGCACTTAACCTCTATCGTCACGTTGTTGTCGCCCTCTTCCACGATTACGGCCTCGGCCACGCTGTTGTCGGAAGACACTGCTTCTATCAGGCTCGGGTCGGCTCCGTAGAGTGTGGCAATGATGCGCACGCTCTCGTTTTCAACCACATTGACAGCCGTTTGGCTCAGTGTCAGCACCATGGGGATGTTCTCGTAATAGAGAACGGGCATGCTCTCGGCCTCTTTCCACGGTGTTGCCGCATTGTTGCCGTATGCGAAACCGAGACCTTTGAGGAAGTCGGTGGTAATGTCGGCAACGGCTTTCGTGGCGCCTTCAACGCTCTTGTCGTCGGTATACTCAACGGCTGCATCGTTCCATTTCACGCCTGTCGTGGCGTAGTTCTTGTCGAGTCCTGCGAGCTCTACCGTCGTTCCGTATTCCTCCGCGGCGTTTACCACTGTGTATCCGGCTATGCGGTGAACGCTCTTCATGGCCTTTGCGGTGAGGTCTGTCTCCTCGTTTGTATCGGGATCGACGGTCACGTTAGGTTCGGCTTTTACCGTAATGTCGGCATTCATGACGTTTCCGACGATTGTATCGCCGTTCTCCACAATCTCGCCGATGATACCGCCGACAGCGAATTTGCCCCAACGTGTGGGAGCGTCGGCATCGATGGTTCCGTTTACTATACAGTTGAGTATCTTGCCTTTGTTGTTGCTTACGCCGGCGATACCGCCCACGGTGTTACCGGCTTTGATGGCAGCATCGACACGACAGTTGGTCACCGAGGCATCTTTTTCCTTGTCGCCGGCAATACCTCCGAGAGTGGTGGCGGCTGTCAGCGAGCCTGTCACGGCACCGTTGTTAACGGTTGTACCGGTACGCATGTTACCGACAATACCTCCTACGGTAGATCCTGTCGGCAAATCGATTACTCCGTCAAACGAGCTTGACTCGATGGCTGTGTGCATCGTGCCCTGACCGAGCAATCCGCCGATGCAATCCACCGATGCACTTTGGCTCTCGATGCGCGCGCCATATACATGAACGTTTGACAAAGAGCTTTGTGTCGCCGTTCCGGATACCAGTCCGGCGTATGAATTTCTGTCGTTTACAACCAATGTCGGGTCGCTGATGATGAGGTTCTTGACCTGTGAACCGACCTCGGAGTGGCCGAACAGTCCGGTTCTTGTGCCGATGTTGTCGTCTATCACGAAGTTCATCAGTTTGTGACCGTCGCCATCAAGCGTACCGCCGAATGTCTCAACGGGTGTCCATGTGCTTATATTGTTCTTCATGTCGATGTCTGCCACCAGCTTATAAGAAGCTTTCGGCTCAACCTGTATCTGCTGCATGTCGCCGAGAGTGGATATGAGGTACGGGTTGGCTGCCGTTCCGTCGCCGCCTTTCGCGAACTTGTTGAAAGGCAACTTATAGTATTCCAAGATGTATTCGCCCGTGTTATTGTCCTGATAACCCACGAGGAATGTCGAGTTATCGGTCTTGTTGTCGAGTATCGTTCCTGTCACCATCTTTATATTGTCGTTGCCCACGAACTTGCGGATAAACTCTCCGTTCTCTTTCGCTATGACAATCATGTTGTCGAGCGCCTCGCTGTCATCGCGCTTTATTTTTGCCATGAAGCAATATTCACGCTCTTCATCGGTGTCGAATGTATACGGATCCATCGTATCCATGTCGAGAAGCGGTGTGAAGTACTGCGCGTTGGGACCGAGGTTGAACTTGGTGAAGTGATCGAGTTTAAGGTCGGTGGTGTACCATCCGAGCAATGCTATCACGTTTTTGTCGTCATCTCCTTCGGCATATGACATCTTAATGACATACTGATATGTGTCTCCCACCGGCGCGCGGTTGAAGTCCATCGTTATCTTGTTGCCGTCGATAGACGAAGGTATGCACGTTTTCTTCTCGCAAGAGGGCAGGTCCACCATCTGGATAAAATTGTCGTTGCCTATCTGTTGCAGGAAAGCGTACTGCTCGCTGTGTCCCTTTATCGAAGCCAGCTTGAAGTAGTTGTCTTTCACGTTGTCGCAGATGGTGTTCACGTATTTGCCTTCCGAGTATACGTTGAAGTAGTATCTGTAACTGTCGCTCGACTTGATGTAGTCGTAGAATATAATTACATGATTTAATTTTCCGTCGCCGGTGAAGTATCCTTCCGAAAAATCATCATAAGAGAATTCGCCAAACTTTGCGAATGCCGGCCACAGAGCGTCGGCAGATTTCTCGAGAGGCACGGCCAAAGAGTCGATGCGATTGAAGTTCTTGTCGTATGTCTCTATCACGTAAGAGTTGTTCTCCGTGGGGATGGGGTCGAGTTCCAGTCCGCTGTCGGGGTCTATCTGATATCCCGATACCCACGGCTTGTCGTAGTGGGTGATAAGATAATAGGGCGTGCCGTTCACGTCGTATGCGTGGAACGCTGCGCCATCGGAGTAGTTGATTCTATCGAAATCAATCTTGAAAGTATGCTCCAACTCGGGTGTCGTGCCGTTCCATCCGGCCGGTTTGTACACATCCACCTGTATGTAGGGGGCTTCCCCACTTATATACGAGTTGGTGATGAGCAGACGCTGATACACGTCCCAAGAGTTTTTCGCAGACTCGGTTATCTGACCGGCGCCTTTAAACGCGGCCACTTTCTTGCCTTCCATGTTGTAGGCGAATGTCGAGTCGACGTTTACTCCCGGCTTCGGCACTTCATGATAGTATAATTGCAACTCAAACGTCTTGTCGTTCTTGTCGAACAATTTGCTCGTTATCTGTCCGTAAGGCTCAAGCGCATTGACAATCTTACCCTCGGGGATATCGATGTTTATGCGGCCGCGCTCCTTGTGGTAATTGTCGTATACCACGACCTCCACGGCTCCATAATAGTATTTTTCGCGCGGCGTTATCTTGCGGGTATACATCCATACCGTATGGTCTGGACCCTCGAGATAACCGAAATCCTCGCCTTTCAATGTGAAAACGGGGTCGTTTGATGCCGCTACACGCTTGGGGGCGTATGATATAGAGGCAGGAGCGAACCCGGCCTTTTCAAGACGTTTGGCAACCGGCTGATTTACCAATTGTCCCTTGTTGTGTACTGCCACGAAGTTGCGACCGGCGTTATCAAAACGCTTCAAGCCGTTCGCAGCCTTGCCCTGAGCACCTGCGTCGACAGCCACACCTGCCAACAATAATGACAGGGCTAAAAGTTTGAACTTTCTCATAAACAATTATTTACATTAAAATGATTTATATCACGATTTTTACAATATCGTATAATTCCAACTTGCAAAGTTAATCATTTATCGCCACATACATTGTTTATATGGCATTTATAGCCGGTTTTTAACGCTTTTTATTGACATGACGATTGAAACAAACAAAAATCGTATCCTCTTTCCCGATGATTTCACGGGAAAAAGGATACGAAAAACATTTTTATCACGATAGATATATCATGACATGCCGGCTTCTTCATACCGGCAACCGGCAGGAGTATGCTTTCCGGCCGGCAATCGTTTACTTGCCGATGTCAAGCCGCCAGTCGCCGCTGTCGTTCTTCATGAGCTTCACTTTCGACTTCTCGGTATCGCCGTTTCCGAAAGTTATCTCCATATTCACCACAGCGCTCTTGCCGTCTTCGGCTATCTCCTCGCTCAGAACTTTATATGACGCGATGCCGTCATTCTTCTCAACCTTTTTCGACAGCTTGCTTTCGAGCAGCCCAGCAAGTTCCTCGCGAGCCTTGTCTACATCCATGTCTTCTTTCTTCTGAAATTCCACCAAGTCGGCATAGCCCTTATAGTCTTTGTCTTTAAGGCATTTCACGGCTTTCTCGGCAACATCGCCCGGAGTGCTTCCGCCGCTGCATGCCGCCATCACAAACATCACCACTACGAGTGACAATAGTCCTAATAATTTCTTCATAATCGCTAATTGTTTTTGGTTAATAATGTTGTTTTATAAGAATATGCTAAAATTCGGCAATCACCCTCAATCGCGGCGAGCGCACGAAATCAGACGGATACATGACGCTGTCGTATCGGAAACCGGGCATTTCCACTTTGTGACGCACGCCGCCGGTAAGAGGACGGCCCGCAGCGGAGTAGACATGCTCCACCAATTCGCAACAGTACATCCTCACGGTATCGGCATCATCGTAGTCATGGTCGAAACCGGTGCCACGCCTGTAAACCGCCACGGCCGCACGTGCCGCCCTCGATGCCGCCGCACTGTCGGCCGTACGCATCACCAAACCGGCTCCGGCATTCATCGACGAGAAGAATTTTTCGGGCCGTTCCATCTTCACACGGTCGGAATCGCCGGGAAAATCATGCTCGTCGGGCACGGCGTGCACTATCATCTTCGTGCCGGCCGAATCGACAACGATACCAAGATGCGAATATGTGCCGCCACGATCGGCGAACATCACGGCATGACTCGTAATCCCGCCACCCTGTCTGAACACCACATCGCCGGCCTTGAGCTCCACCGTCGGCGGCAATATGCACCGCTCGCCCCGCCTGCCGATGCAGCAAACGGACAGTATCGCAAAAGCCGCTGCCGCGACATGCTTTACCCGTATCATAGTTTGCGCCATACGTTTTCTTGCCGACAATATACGAAAAAAAGCGATACCGCACCGTGTACCGCTTTCCTATTTAATTATTTTTAACTACTTGAGCACCGATATACGCGGCATTCATCATTTCTTCTTGGGTTTGCGGCGTGCCCATCCCTCCTCGCTGAAATCGGGCTCCTCGCCTATCAGCTGCACGTCGTGGCCTTGAAAGAACTGCCGCCAGTCGTTGGTGTCGCCACTCTCGGGGCGCGCTTCCGACTGTCCGCGACCCTTGCCGTTTTTCTTTTTCTTGAACGGCTCGGCATCGCCAAACGCCTTCCGCCCTTTACCGCCGGTGTTTCTGTCGCCGCGCGCATCGCCTCGCGAGCCGCCGCGGCCACCCTGTGCGCCACGCTCGTCGGCATCGTTGCAGCGCACTTCGCGCCCTTTATAGCGCGTACCGTCGAGCGCACGCATCACCTTATTGGCATCGGCCTCGGGCACTTCGATATACGAGAACTTGCTGAGCAAGTCTATATGACCTATCTCCTGCCGCCCCTGCACGTGCTTGTTGATATACTGCATCACCTCGCCGGGATAAAATCCGTCGGCCTTGCCGAGGTTGATGAACAGTCGGCGATAACCGCTCTCGGCGCGACGTTTGCCGCCCTGCGCTTTCCTTGTGCCGCGGCCTTCGCCTTTGTCGTTTCTTTTCTCCTTGCTTCTGCCCGTCACCGGCTCTATCTCGGGGGCATCGGCATAGTATGCGAGAAAGCGTCCGAACTCGCGACTGACGATTTTCTTTATCACGTCTTCCTTGTCGATGTACTCAAAGTGGCGGTTTATCTCCGTCATGAACGGAGCTATCTCGTCCTCGTTGACATCGACTTTCACAATCTCGTCCATCACTTTGTAGAGCTGTTTGGTGCATATCTCCTGCGGAGTGGGTATCACGCCGACGGCAAACTGCTTGCCTATGACTTTCTCCACGGCTTTTATCTTGCCGCGCTCACGGCTGTGCACAATCGAGATAGACGTGCCTTTCTTGCCGGCACGACCGGTACGGCCGCTACGATGGGTATAGCTCTCTATGTCGTCGGGCATACCGAAGTTTATCACATGGCTCAAATCGTCGACGTCGAGACCGCGCGCAGCAACGTCGGTGGCCACGAGCAGCTGCGTCATGTGCTGGCGAAACTTCTGCATCGTCAGGTCGCGCTGCTGCTGACTGAGGTCACCGTGGAGCGACTCGGCGTTGTATCCGTCGTGTATCAGCTTGTCGGCAATCTCCTGAGTCTCGCGCTTCGTGCGGCAGAAAATGATGGCGAAGATGCGCGGATAGTAGTCGACAACACGTTTGAGGGCAAGATACTTGTCCCTGGCGTTCACCATATAGTATACGTGATTTACGTTCTCGGCACCCTCATTGCGGCTGCCCACGACAATCTCCTTGTGGTCGTGAAGATAGTTTTTGGCTATTTTCTCCACCTCGCGGCTCATCGTGGCCGAGAAAAGCAGCGTGTTACGGTCTTCGGGCACGCCCTCGAATATGGCGTTGATACTGTCCGAAAAACCCATGTTGAGCATCTCGTCGGCCTCGTCGAGCACCACGTTTCGCACGGCATCGAGCTTAGCCTTGCCGCGATTCATCAGGTCGATGAGACGGCCCGGAGTGGCCACGATAATCTGTGCGCCATGATGCAGCGAGCGGATTTGGGTCTCGATAGACGCACCTCCGTATACGGCCACGATATTGATACCGGGCATGTATTTGGAAAAATCTTTCAGGTCATCGGCTATTTGCAGGCACAACTCGCGCGTGGGACTGAGCACCAAGGCCTGAGTCTCGCGGCTGCCGGCATCGATGCGCTGCAAAACGGGTATACCGAAAGCGGCAGTCTTTCCCGTTCCTGTCTGCGCAAGCGCTATGACATCGTTTTTATTACCAAGTAAATAAGGGATTACTTCTTCCTGTACGGGCATGGGATGCTCAAATCCGAGCTCCTCGATGGCGCGGCGAATCTCTTCGCTTACGCCCAATTCTTCAAATGTCTTCAAATTAAAAAATGTCTTTATAAAATAACTAACAGCCCCGAAACATGTCAAAAACCAAATGTATGACCGGGACACACAGCCGCTAAAAGACATTAAAACGAACGCAGTGAAAAGCTGAAAAATCACTCGCTCGCCCTCCAACCCATGCCTGAATGCGGCTTTTACGGCTGCAAAGGTAATGAAAATAAATGACTTATGATAAGCTACAAGACAATTATTTTACCGCAAGCCGCAAAACAACGCAAAGTTCACGATATCATAAAACACGACGAAAAGTCAATAATCGGCGTATTGCCAATATATCTTTACTCGATTGTCACGGCCGTACCCGTCACTGTAACCATCAGCATGCTGCCCGAAGCGCCCACCGTCTCATAATCGAAATCCACGCCCACGACAGCGTTGGCACCTGTCTCATGGGCTTGTTCCTGCATCTCTTGCATAGCGGTTTGCTTGGCTTTGCGCAACACTTTCTCATAACTGCCACTGCGTCCGCCCACTATATCGCGTATGCCGGCAAAAAAATCTTTCATGAAGTTCGCGCCTACTATCGTCTCACCGGAGACTATGCCATGATAAGCCACAATCCGCTTACCTTCTATCGTTGGTGTTGTTGTTACTATCATTGTCGTTGATATATTATAAATTCGATAATTTTACACTGATTACAAATACCTGACGGTGAGCCCGATGAATTGTAACCGTCCGGGAATTTGATGATTGGCGAAAATTATTGTAACTTTAAGATATTGAAACTTAACAGATTACAAACAATAACCGCTATGCTTACCGATGACAAAGTTACTGAAATTTTCTGTATTGCGGATGATTTCAGCAAAGTTTTTTTGATGTACAGATGAAAAAACATACACTGAAAAATTATTCAAAAACACAATTTATAATACATCTCCAAATGTTTTGTACTCGGATTACAAACGTCTTGTACTCGGATTACAAACGTCTTGTACTCGGATTACAAATGCCTTGTACTCGGATTACAAATGTCTTGTACTCCGAATACAAACAAATGCCGTTCATCCGATATTGTGATATTACCGAAATCATGCCGGCTGCGACAAATTTCCATAAAACGGATTTTATCTTCCCGTTTTTTCTTATCTTTGCGGATAGAAGACCTATATAACATACGGAACGATTAAAAACCTGATAAAATACGACAACGACATGAGAAAAAGCATTATCACAATGACTTTCGTATTGACGGCGTGCGGTGTGACGGCACAAGACAACAAGTACGGCTATCCCAACACACCGGTGCCTTTCACGGCCGTGAAAATAGCCCCAGCGACTTTCTGGGGCGACCGCATCAAGGCCGTGCGCGAGACCACCATCCCGCTGGCTTTCGGCAAATGCGAGAGCGAGGGACGATACGCCAACTTCGTGAAAGCGGCCAATCCGGGCGACGACTATGACGTAAAGACATTCATGGGCTTCTCGTTTGATGATACCGATGTATACAAGACCATCGAAGGGGCAAGCTATCTGTTGCAAACATATCCCGACAAGCGACTGGAACAATACATAGACAGCGTGCTCGACATCGTTGCCGCGGCACAGGAACCCGACGGATATCTGTATACGGCACGCACCATCAACCCAAAGAAGCCGCATCCGTGGGCAGGCAACAAGCGCTGGGTGGCCGAAGAAAACCTGAGCCACGAGCTGTATAACCTCGGACACATGGCCGATGCCGCCTGCGCACACTATCAGGCCACGGGCAGCAGCAAATTTCTCGATATAGTGAAACGCTATGCCGATTGCGTGATACGCGAGGTGGGACCGGCCGACGGACAGGCGCACGTGGTGCCGGGGCATCAGATTGCCGAGATGGCACTGGCCCGCATGTACGTGCTCACGGGCAACAGGAGCAATCTCGACGAGGCAAAGTTTTTCCTCGACAGGCGCGGCAGGACAAAGCGCAAGAACGCTTACAGCCAAAGCCACAAGCCCGTCACCGAGCAGGACGAGGCCGTGGGGCATGCCGTGAGAGCAGGATACATGTATGCCGGAATGGCCGACGTGGCGGCACTTACGGGCGACAGCTCGTACATCAAGGCCATCGACCGCATCTGTGAAAACATAATCGGCAAAAAATATTATATCACCGGAGGCGTGGGAGCACGCCATGCCGGCGAGTCGTTCGGCGCAAACTACGAGCTGCCCAACCTCACGGCATACAACGAGACATGTGCCGCCATATCAATGGTATACCTGTTTCACCGAATGTTTCTCTTCCGCGGTGAGAGCAAATACATCGACTGTCTCGAACGAACATTGTACAATGGAGTGATAAGCGGCATGTCGGTAGACGGCGGACGCTTCTTCTATCCCAACCCGCTGGCATCGGACGGCAAGTATGCTTTCAATGCCGACGGCAACACCACACGGCAACCTTGGTTCGGATGCGCATGCTGTCCGAGCAACATCAGCCGCTTCATTCCGTCGCTGCCGGGATATATCTATGCCGTGAAAGGCAAGAACCTGTATGTCAATCTCTTTGCCGCCAACACGGCAACGATGAGTGTGGGCGGCGGAAAGGTGACACTGCAACAGGAGACGCAATACCCATGGAACGGCGACATCACCATCCGTGTGCTGAAAAGCAAGGCCAAGGATTTCACGATAAAGGTGCGCATACCGGGATGGGTACGCGGACAAGTCGTGCCGAGCGACCTCTACAGCTACGCCGACGACGTGAAGACGGCATACACCATAACTGTGAACGGCGAAGAGGTGAAAGGCAGACCGACAGCCGACGGATATGTATCCCTCAACAGGCGCTGGAAACACGGCGACGTGGTGCGCGTAAACTTCGACATGCAGCCGCGTGTGGTAAAGGCCAACGCCAAGGTTGCCGACGACCGCGGCAAGATTGCCATAGAGCGCGGACCGCTTGTTTACTGCGCCGAGCAGGCCGACAACAAGGGCTTCGACAGCCACCACGTGCTGCTGAGCCGCAAACCGAAATTCACGGTCTCAGACGGCCACGAAATCATCAATACGGAAAATGGCAACCGGCCTTTCCACGTAACCAAGATAACAATAGACAACGCCCAATGCGCATCTATCGGCACCGACGGCACGCTGACCTCGAAAAATGTCGCTCTCACGCTCATTCCTTACTACGCATGGAACCATCGCGGAGCGGGACGCATGGACGTATGGATGGCGGAAGACTTCAACGGACTGGAAGAATAAATCATCAATTATCCGCGATTTGGCCAATCATGCCAAACCGGAAACAAGCATAAACAAACAATTACGGAATTATGAAGATATGTATTTTTTGCTCGGCCAACAGCGATATCGACCCGGATTTCTTCACCGCCACCGAAGAGTTGGGACGCCGCGCGGCCGAAATGGGGCACACGATAGTATTCGGCGGATGTGACTTGGGACTCATGGAGTGCATCGGGCGCGCCACACGGGAACACGGCGGGCGCACGATAGGTGTCGTGCCGTCGAAAGTGGAGGAACGGGGCCGCACAAGCCGACACATGGACGTGCACATACCATGCGACAACCTTAGCGACCGCAAGGACCTCATGATGGCACAAAGCGACATGTTCGTGGCTTTGCCGGGCGGCATCGGCACGCTCGACGAGATATTCACCGTGGCGGCATCGGCCACAATAGGATATCACTCGAAGCCCGTCGTGCTTTTTAATATCAAGGGATTTTGGGATAAACTCATCGCCACGCTCGATGATTTACAGTGCCGGGGCTTCATCCGCGGCAACTGGCGTAATGTCATCAGGGTGGCAAACTCGGTGGAAGAGATTTTTTAACGCCTCTGCCATGGTGCGTCCGAGCTCCCGGCATTGGGCGGCGGTAACATCGTCGAGGCTCTGTTTTATCTCGACAACAGGCCCCACATGCTCGAAGTGAAGGTGGTCGTTGTTCCACTTTTCTATCTTTGCCACGGCCTTGCTTGCCCACGCATAACTGCCGAACCAGCCTATGAGATGGTTTTTTATGTCTCTGCCGGCAAGCTCACTGAGCAGCACATCCATCTCGTGATACAGTCCGGTGTTGTATGTCGGGGCACCCACTATCAGTCCGCGGTAGCGGAACACGTCGCGGATGATATACGAATGATGTGTCTTCGAGACGTTATACATCACTATGTTTCTCACTCCCGCCTCGCTCGCCGCACGTGCAATCTCCTCTGCCGCACGCTCGGTATTGCCGTACATCGTGCCGTAACAGATTACAAGTCCCGGCTCGGTGGCATACCGGCTCATGCCGTCGTACATGCCGACGACACGCTTTATGTTCTCATGCCACACCGGACCGTGGGTGGAACAGATGTAATCGAGGTTCACGCCGGCGAGCTTTTTCAGCGCGTTCTGCACCGGCACGCCGTATTTTCCGACGATATTCGAGTAGTAACGCACCATTTCGAGCCAGAAATGAGAGCAGTCGATGCGCGAGTCTGTGATGCCGCCGTTGAGTGCTCCGAAGCATCCGAAAGCGTCGCCGGAGAACAAAACGGTCTGCATCCGGCCGACATCCGGCACGCTTGCAAGCGTCATCATCGTCTCTGGCCAGTGCACCATGGGCGTCATGACGAAGCTGAGCGTGGTTTGGCCGAGGCTTATAGTGTCGCCGTTCTTCACCTCCACGCATCCGTCGCCGATGCCATAAAAGCCCTCCATCATGCCGAATGTCTTTTTATTGCCCACTATCCGCGCGTCGGGATAGTACTTCTTTATCAGCGAAAGAGAGCCGCTGTGGTCGGGCTCCATGTGATTTATCACGATATAGTCTATCTGCCGGTCGCCGAGCACCGCGCGTATGTTTTCGATATACTGTGTGAAGAACGCGGCATCAACGGTATCCACGAGACACACTTTGTCGTCGACAATCAGGTAGGAGTTGTAAGACACTCCGTCGGGCAGCGGCCAAAGCCCTTCGAAAAGATGCTTGTTACGGTCGTTCACGCCTACATAATAGATATTGTTTGTTATTTTTTGCATAGTCTTTTTGATGTTTTTATGGTTTTTCTTTATCGGAGGACTAAGTTCTCATAGAGTTCCTTCCAACGCCATCTCGCGGCGCATCTCAGCCCCGAACTCCTTGTCCACCGAGTTGCTTATGCTCTTGCAACAGTTTGCCGAGAACCGCTGCGCGCAGCCGATGAGTCTGTCCCACTGCTCTTCGGCGAGACCGCGCTCTATCATGTCGCGTGTGATGCCGTAGCGTATCAGGCCGTAAACAAAGCCCGCATTGAAGTTGTCGCCCGCCCCTATGGTGCTCACGGTGTCGGTTTTCAGCACCGGATACGACTTGGCGAAATCGCCGTCGGCACGCAGTTCCACCGACTTGGAGCCTTGCGTGCAGATGAATTTTTTTGTATAGAAAGCTATCTCGCTGCGGTAAATCACATCGGGGTCGGTCTTGCGAAACATTATGTCAAAGTCTTCATTGCTGCCCCGCACGATATCGGCGTATTCAAGATTTTCGAGAATGTTGGGTGTCAACTTCATCACCTCGCCGCGATGCGAAGCCCGATAGTTGACATCATAATACAGGATTGCTCCCCGCTCGCGGGCATATTCCAGAAAGCCGGCAACCTGCGGGCGTATAACGGGGTTGACGGCATAGTATGACCCGAACATCACGACGTCATCGCGCCGCACATCGGGATATGCGAAATCGAGCCGGTCGTGCGGATGATCTTTATAAAAGATATACTCGGCGTCGTTGTTCTCGTTGAGAAATGCAAGCGAGATTGGCGATTTGCTGTCGGGATACATATTAATGTTATCAGCATTCACGCCATTGTCTTTCAGGAAGTCGACTATCGTGCGGCCCACCCTGTCGTTGCCCGTCTCGCTTATGAACGTGGCGTTCACGCCCGAACGGCCGAGCGATATCACTCCGTTGAACACCGATCCGCCGGGCACCGCACCCACCGGGACATCGTTTTTGAATATTATGTCGAGCACAGTCTCGCCTATTCCTATTACTTTTCGCATGTCGTTATTTCGTTTTATTGTCGCAAAGGTAGGCATTTTTTGAGTGATAAAGAGAGAGAAAAAACGTTTTTTAGCTAAAAAAAACTTACCCGGCTTCCGAAAAATCACCCGGCACTGCCCCGCATCTGCCTGCGATATATCAGATAATACAACACTCCTGCGGTGGTGAGACACACGGGAAAAGCATACCACAGCCCCACAAGGCCGTAGCCGAGACGGATGCCGAGCAGCCAGCTGAGGGGCAGCGAGACGATGAAATAGGAAAAGAACGCGGCATACATCATAGGCCGCACGCACGACATGCCGCGCAGAGCATTGGCAAAAGTGCACTGCAACCCGTCGCCAAACTGATATAATATCAGCGGGATGATGGTCTGCGAGACGAGCAGGCATACCTCGACACTGTCGTTAAACCACAGGCTTACCGTGCCGCGCAGCAGGAAAATTGGCACAGCCACAACCGCCGCCACAAGAATAATCATGCGGAAACCGGCTGCCGTCGTGGTGCGGATGGCTCCCATGTCGCCCTGTCCGTGGAAATAGCTCACGCGCACCGATACCGCGGCGGCGAGGCCGTAGTAGACCATAAAGAACAATTGCGACACGGTGAGCATTATCTGATGGGCGGCAAGAGACACTGTCCCCATCCACCCGACAAAGACAGCCGTGAGCGAAAAGGCAGCCGTCTCCATCCCCATCTGCGCCGCTATCGGCCAGCCGAGGGCGTTAAGCCGGCGGAACACGACGCCGTCGAAACGCGAGCGGCGGAAGCCCCGGCCGTAGACACGGTAGCGACGGGCACGGAAGAACAACGTGGCAAAGACGGCAAACATCACCATCCGCGAGAACATCGTGGATATTCCGGCACCGAGAAGCCCCATTTCGGGAAATCCGAACGCGCCATATATCAGCACATAGTTGCCCGAAATATTGAGAATGTTGCCCCCGACGAGCACATACATCGGTGTTTTGGTGTCGCCGATGGTATCGTAAAACTGCTTGAAAGTGTTCTGCCAGCAGACAAACGGCAGCGAGACGATGTTCACAAGCAGATAAGGCCGCATCAGCGGAAGCAGCTCACCGGGCTGTCCGAGACGGTCGAGAAACAGGTAAAGCACCGATACCACGACAAGTATAAGCGCGGCAAGCATCGTGTTTGCCGCCATCGCCGTGCGCATCACGCCGCCTATGCGGTCGTGCTCGCCACGCCCCACAAGATTGCCCACCACGGGAGTGAGCCCGTATGAGAATCCGAGCGCGAAGATAATGACAAGTATCAATATGTTGTTCACGAAACTGGCGGCTGCCAGTTCCACCGTGCTGTGATGCCCGATCATGAGCGTATCGGCAAAATTAAGAACGATTGTTCCTATCTGTCCGATGATTATCGGCACACCGAGACCGAGCAGCGCAGTGTAATGACCTTTCCTTGTATCAGACGACTGTTTCATAATCATTAGCCTATTGGGAATGCAAAGGTAGTGAATTTAATTATGAATTACGAATTATGAATTATGAACTCGCAGCAAATGACAAGTTTCGGAGTGATAACAATTAATCATTGTAAAGTAATATAGTATTTAACTCGGAAACTGTCAAGTAAAACCAGTACCATACACCGCAGACAAAACGCTTAATCATACATGCCTGAAAGAGATTTGAAAGAGGCTGATAATAATAAAAAAGGGGGCCGCGACTCACATCGCAACCCCCTTTACAAGTATTTAAATAACTATTAAAATAATATCAATCGGCCAGTTTTGCCTTGATAAACTCGCGGTTCAAGCGGGCGATATTGGCGATAGATTCGTTCTTCGGACACTCGGCCTCGCAGGCACGGGTGTTCGTACAGTTACCGAAACCGAGCTCTTCCATCTTCATAACCATGGCCTTGGCACGCTTGGCTGCCTCGGGACGGCCTTGGGGAAGAAGTGCAAGCTGGCTCACCTTGGAACTTACGAAGAGCATGGCCGAGCCGTTCTTGCATGCGGCAACGCACGCTCCGCAACCGATACATGTGGCGCAGTCCATGGCCTCGTCGGCATTTTCCTTGGGTATGAGAATGGCATTGGCATCCTGTGCCTGTCCGGTGCGCACGCTTGTGTAGCCGCCGGCCTGAATAATCTTGTCAAACGCAGAGCGATCCACCATACAATCCTTTATCACGGGATATGCGGCCGAGCGCCACGGCTCCACCGTTATCACGTCGCCGTCGTTGAAGCGGCGCATGTAAAGCTGGCATGTGGTGGCTCCCGTTGCCGGTCCGTGGGGATGACCGTTGATGTATAGCGAGCACATACCGCAGATACCCTCGCGGCAGTCGTGGTCAAACACGAACGGTTCGCTGCCCTCGCTGATAAGCTCTTCGTTGAGGATGTCGAGCATTTCGAGAAACGATGTGTCGTCGGGAATGTTCTTCATCTCGCGTGTATCGAAATGGCCTTCGTCTTTCGGGCCGTTCTGCTTCCAATATTTCAGTGTGAAACTTATATTCTTAGCCATATTCTTAGTTCTTATAATTACGTGTTTGTACCTTTATTGCCTCATATTCGAGCGGCTCTTTGATGAGCTCGGGAGCTTTCTCGTCGCTTCCCTGATACTCCCAACAGCCTACATAGAAGAAGTTTTCGTCGTCGCGCTTGGCCTCGCCTTCCTCCGTCTGGTGCTCCTCGCGGAAGTGTCCGCCGCAGCTTTCCTCACGGTGCAGGGCGTCGTAAGCTATCAGTTCGCCCATTGTGATGAAGTCGCGCAGGTGGATAGCCTTGTCGAGTTCGATGTTGAGACCGTCTTTGCTGCCGGGGATGAAGAGGTTTGTTTCAAACTCCTTGCGCACGTCTTTGATGAGTTTCAAGCCCTCTTCGAGTCCTGCCTTGGTGCGACCCATGCCCACATGCTCCCACATGATGTGACCGAGTTCCTTGTGGATGGAGTCTACCGAGCGTTTGCCCTTGATGTTCATGAGCTTGTCTATGCCTGCGGCAACGGCTTTCTCGGCCTCTTCAAATTCGGGAAGGTCGGTTGAAAGGCGCGGCCAGATGTCTTGATCGGCAAGGTAGTTCTGTATGGTATAAGGCAAAACGAAATAGCCGTCGGCCAGTCCCTGCATGAGGGCGGATGCTCCGAGACGGTTGGCTCCGTGGTCGGAGAAGTTGCATTCGCCGATAGCGAAGAGTCCGGGGATGGTGGTCATCAACTCGTAATCTACCCAGATACCGCCCATCGTGTAGTGTACTGCGGGGAATATCATCATCGGGTTGTAGTATTTCACGCCGTTAATCTCGTTGGCAAGCTCGCCGGGATTGACGTCGGTAATCTCCTCATACATATCGAAGAGGTTGCCATAACGCTGCATAATCTGGTCTATGCCGAGACGGTTGATAGACTCGGAGAAGTCGAGGAACACAGCAAGACCGGTGTTGTTGACACCATAACCGTGGTCGCAACGCTCTTTGGCGGCGCGTGAAGCCACGTCGCGGGGCACGAGATTACCGAAAGCGGGATAGCGACGCTCCAGATAATAGTCGCGGTCTTCCTCGGGAATGTCGGAGCCTTTGATTTCGCCGGACTGCAATTTCTTTGCGTCTTCAAGTTTCTTGGGCACCCAGATACGGCCGTCGTTACGCAGAGATTCCGACATAAGTGTCAGCTTCGACTGCTTGTCGCCGTGCACCGGAATACATGTCGGGTGTATCTGAACGTAAGAGGGGTTTGCGAAATAAGCTCCCTTACGGTAACAAGCCATTGCCGCCGAGCAGTTGCAACCCATGGCGTTTGTCGAGAGGAAATAAGCGTTTCCGTATCCGCCGGTGGCTATTACGACTGCGTTCGCGCTGAAACGCTCGAGTTTTCCGGTCACGAGGTTCTTTGCGATGATACCGCGTGCACGGCCGTCTACTATCACGAGGTCTTCCATCTCATAACGGGCGAAGAGCTTTACCTTGCCGGCTTTAATCTGTGCGCTGAGCGAAGAGTATGCTCCGAGAAGGAGCTGCTGGCCTGTCTGGCCCTTTGCATAGAACGTACGTGACACCTGCGCGCCGCCGAACGAACGATTGGCGAGCATTCCGCCGTACTCACGGGCAAAGGGAACACCCTGTGCCACGCACTGGTCGATGATATCGTTAGACACCTCGGCAAGGCGGTATACGTTTGCCTCACGGGCACGGTAGTCACCGCCTTTGACTGTATCATAGAACAAACGGTATACCGAGTCACCGTCGTTCTGATAATTCTTGGCTGCGTTGATACCTCCCTGAGCGGCAATCGAGTGCGCGCGACGGGGAGAATCCTGTATGCAGAAGTTATAAACGTTGAAGCCCATCTCGCCGAGTGAGGCGGCGGCAGACGCTCCCGCAAGACCCGTTCCCACAACGATGACGTCGAGCTTGAGCTTGTTCTTCGGGTTTACGAGACGCTGATGAGCTTTATAGTTGGTCCATTTCTCGGCCACGGGGCCTTCCGGTATTCTGGAATTTAATGTCTTTGCCATAATATTCTTTTCTTAAAATGAATTTATTTTGAACATGAGTGGTTTATCCGACACAGCATCCGAGACACGGACGGATGGCGAAATACAACACAACCACGAGGAAACCGAGGATGAGCAGAGTGGAGTAAGCAATGCCTATCACTTTCCAACGGCAGAACCACACCTTGCCATTCCATCCCAATGTGTGCATGGCACTCCAGAAACCGTGTGAGAGATGGAACCAAATGGCAACCAGCCACACGACGTAAAGCACGGCAAACACCGGATTGGCGAATGTTTCCTGAATATAACCATAACCGTTTGCCGGGTCACCGAGCGGGTCGGCGATGTGGAACAACTCGGCAAACATCATGTTATACCAGAAGTTAAACAAGTGAAGAAGCAAGCCGAGCACGATGATTATTCCCAGCACGAGCATGTTCTGAGACGCCCACTCCACCTTAGCGGGGCGAGCCGTAACGGCATAACGCTCGGCACCGCGGGCACGACGATTCTGCATCGTAAGCAGAAAAGCATAGACGATGTGAGCAACTGCAAGCGCAGCCAGACCCAATGTCGCCACAACCGCATACCAGTTGGCACCGAGGAACTCGCAAATCATGTTGTAAGCATCACCGGAAAACAGCGCGACAATGTTCATGGACATGTGGAACGTCAGGAACAGAATGAGCGCGACGCCGGTGACAGACATCACAACCTTTCGACCAATAGATGAATTAAATAACCACATAAATGATTGAAATTAAATTATTTAAAAGTTAGAATTAAAATTATTCGAAACCGATACGGCGTGCCAGACACACCCCGAGACGAACGTGTCGGCCACATACGAGACCGACGCAAACAAGGCGCAGACATGTCGTTTCCGATACATGGCGACCGGACACGCAAGTCTTCACATCATTATTATATAGGCGGCAAAATTACAATAAATTAATGATAACTCAAAGTTTTTAAAGTAAAAATCAATTTTTATGCGTAATTTTGCGGGTAATTATGAAAATGAATTACGACGTATTGGTAATCGGCGGCGGACACGCAGGATGCGAAGCCGCAGCAGCGGCGGCCAACATGGGCGCCAAAACATGCCTCGTGACGATGGACATGAACAAAATCGCCCAGATGAGTTGCAACCCTGCGGTGGGCGGAATAGCCAAAGGGCAAATCGTAAGAGAGATAGACGCGCTCGGAGGACAGATGGGACTCGTGACGGATGCCACGGCGATACAGTTCAGAATGCTCAACCGCAGCAAGGGACCGGCCGTATGGAGCCCGCGCGCGCAGTGCGACCGGGAGCGGTTTATATGGCAATGGCGAACCACGCTCGACGCTACCGACAACCTCGATATATGGCAAGACCAAGCCGACGAGCTGCTCGTCGAGAACGGCCGGGCCGTCGGCGTACGAACGATATGGGGCGCGGAACTGCGGGCCGGAAGCGTGGTCGTCACCGCCGGAACATTCCTCAACGGACTGATGCACATCGGACGGAAGATGGTACGCGGCGGACGGATAGCAGAACCGGCCGTAACGGGATTTACCGAGAGCATTACAAGACACGGAATAACGGCCGGAAGGATGAAAACCGGTACGCCGGTGAGGATAGACCGACGCTCGGTACACTTCGAAGACATGGAAATTCAAGACGGAGAGACCGACTACCACCGTTTCAGCTTTATGGGAACGGGGCGCGTTCTGAAACAATTGCCGTGCTGGACATGCTACACCAACCGCGAGGTGCACGACACTCTGCGCAGCGGACTGGCCGACTCCCCACTATATAACGGGCAGATACAGAGCATCGGACCGCGCTACTGTCCATCCATAGAGACAAAACTCGTGACTTTTCCCGACAAAGACCTACACCCGCTCTTCCTCGAACCGGAAGGCGAAAACACCAACGAAATGTATTTAAACGGCTTCTCTTCATCGCTGCCGATGGATATCCAGATTGCCGCTTTGCGCCATATCCCCGCATTCAGGGATATAAAAGTCTATCGCCCGGGATACGCGATAGAGTATGATTTCTTCGATCCCACCCAACTGAAACATTCTCTCGAATCGAAAATAATAAGCCGACTGTTCTTCGCCGGACAGGTAAACGGAACCACCGGATACGAAGAAGCCGGCGGACAAGGACTCGTTGCCGGCGTGAACGCGGCCATGGCATGCGGTGGCGGCAACCCGTTCGTGATGCACCGCGACGAGAGTTACATCGGAGTTCTCATCGACGACCTTGTCACCAAGGGTGTCGACGAGCCTTACCGGATGTTCACTTCGAGAGCCGAATTCCGCATATTGCTGCGCCAAGACGATGCCGACGCACGACTTACGGAACGTGCCTACGAACTCGGACTGGCAAAAAGAGAACGTTACGACCACTGGAAAAAGAAGCAGGAATACATCGAACGCATCGAAAGCTTCTGCAAAAACACTCCCGTAAAGACACAGGATATAAACCCGGCACTTGAAAAACTCGGCACCACCCCACTCCGCGAAGGATGCAAACTGGCAGATCTCATCAGCCGGCCGCAACTGAGCATTCAAGCACTTGCCGACATACTGCCGGCATTCAAAGCCGTACTTGACACACCGGCCGACAGAAAAGAAGAAATAGCAGAGGCCGTCGAGATAAGAATAAAATACAAGGGCTACGTGGAACGGGAACGAATGGTGGCCGAAAAGATGCACCGACTCGAGAACATAAAAATCAAAGGTCGCTTCAAATACTCCGAGATGCAGCAACTGTCTACCGAAGCCCGACAGAAGTTGCAAGCCATCGACCCCGAGACTCTGGCTCAAGCGAGCCGCATCCCCGGCGTCTCACCAAGCGACATAAACGTGATGCTCGTGCTCATGAAACGATAGACGCCGCACAAAGTTTCACGTGAAACAGTATAATTAAAAACATAATAATAAACTATTGAGTATGAACAACAAAACACTTATCGAGAATTTACGTTGCATTCCGGATTTTCCGCAAAAAGGAATAATGTTTCGCGACGTGACAACACTGTTCAAAAGCAACAAATGTTTGAACATAATGGTCGATGAACTCTACGAAATTTACAAAGACAAGGGTATCACCAAGATTGTAGGAATAGAAAGTCGTGGCTTTGTATTGGCCTCTGCCCTTGCCATCCGATTGGGAGCGGGAGTCATCTTATGCCGCAAACCGGGCAAGCTGCCGGCCGAAACAGTACAGGAGAGCTACACAAAAGAATATGGAAGCGACACCATTGAAATACATAAAGACGCCATTTCATCAGACGATGTCGTGTTGCTCCACGATGATTTATTGGCTACCGGCGGAACAATGAAAGCTGCATACAACCTCGTTCGCAAGTTTAATCCGAAAGACATAATGGTGAATTTCATCATAGAGATAACCGATGAAGGACTGCACGGACGCGATATTTTCGACAAAGAGACCGAAGTAACCACACTGATAACGGTTTAATTAAATGAAGAATGAAGAGTGAAGAATGAAGAATTTGCTACCGCGGTGACCTTTTTTGTAATCTAAAAAAAATAGATATACAGAGTCATCGCGGTAGCAAATTCTTCATTCTTCACTCTTCATTCTTCATTTTCCCCACTTCTCGTTTCACGTGAAACTTTAACCGATAAACATCCTGTAAATAAACAAGTTAAGGCATGACAAAGAAAGAGAACGAGCAAAGGTTAGCGCGACTGAAAGCAATAGTCAGCAGCATGCCGGGCAAGCCGGGCAGCTACCAGTACTACGATGAAAATGGAACCATAATATATGTGGGCAAGGCAAAAAACTTAAAAAACCGCGTCTCGTCTTATTTCCACACCGAGGTAGACCGTTTCAAGACCAAGGTACTCGTAAGCAAGATACACGATATATCCTACACTGTGGTGAACACCGAGGAAGATGCGCTGCTACTCGAGAACAGTCTAATCAAGAAATACAATCCCCGCTACAATGTTTTACTGAAAGACGGCAAGACATATCCGAGCATCTGCGTGACAAACGAGCCGTTTCCCCGCATATTCAAAACCCGCAACATCAACAAGTCGTGGGGCACATTCTACGGGCCCTACTCGCACCTCGGGTCGATGTATGCCGTGCTCGACCTGATAAAAAAGCTCTGCCGGCCGCGCACTTGCCGCATGCCGATGACCGAAGAGGGCATCAGGCAGCATAAATACGACGTGTGTCTCGAGTATCACATCAAGAATTGCGGCGGACCGTGCATCGGCCGCCAAACAGCCGATGAATACCGCAAAAACATTGCCCGGGCCCGGGAGATACTTAAAGGAAACACCCGCGGCGTGCTCCGCGACATGCGGGCAGAGATGGAAAGCCTTGCCAATGAGTTGCGTTTCGAGGAGGCGGAAGAGATAAAAAAGAAATATCTGCTGATAGAAAGTTTCCGAACAAAGAGTGAAGTGGTGAGCCATGTCATCGACAATGTGGACGTTTTCTCGATCACAAGCGACGAGAAGACGGCTTTCATCAACTATATCCACGTCACGGCCGGCAGCATCAACCAGTCGTTTACTTTCGAATATCGCAAGCGTCTCGATGAAACCGACGAGGAACTGCTCGCCCTCGGCATTGTGGAGATGCGCGAACGGTTTGGCAGCACATCGCGCGAGATTGTTCTTCCGTCGATTATCGACCTGCCGCTCGAAGGCGTGACACTCACCGTCCCGCAGCGCGGCGACCGCAAGACACTGCTCGAGCTCTCGGTAATGAACTGCCGCCAGTATCGGTTTGACCGCCTGAAACAGGCCGAAAAGCTCAATCCCGAGCAAAAATCCGTGAGGCTCATGAAAGAGATACAAGACTGTCTCAAACTGCCTAAACTGCCGTATCAGATTGAGTGTTTCGACAATTCAAACATCAGCGGCACCGATGCCGTGGCTGCCTGTGTAGTGTTTAAAAAGATGCGGCCGAGCAAACGCGACTACCGCAAGTACAACATAAAGACCGTCACCGGCCCCGATGACTACGCTTCGATGCAGGAGGTGGTGCGGCGACGCTACGGCCGGCTCGTGGAAGAGGGCTCTCCCCTGCCCGACCTCATCATCACCGACGGTGGCCGCGGCCAGATGGAGGTGGTGCGCGAGGTTATCGAAGACGAGTTGGGCCTGCAAATACCCATTGCCGGACTGGCAAAAGACGACCGCCACCGCACTAACGAGCTTCTATACGGCTTTCCGCCTGTTACCGTGGGAATGAAAACCGACAGCGAACTGTTCCGTCTGCTAACGCAAATACAGGACGAGGTGCACCGTTTTGCCATCACCTTTCACCGCGACAAACGCTCCAAACATGCCCTGCACAGCGAACTTGACGACATACGGGGCATCGGTCCGAAGACGAAAGACGCGCTGCTGAAAGAGCTTAAAAGCGTGAAACAGATAAAGGCAGCATCGGAAGAGACGCTCGCCGGCATCGTCGGTGCGGCGAAAGCAAAGATAATATGTGAGTATTTCAGCCACTCTTAATCTCCAATTTGGGTAGATTAAGAGTATCCTTTTATTTAATAAATGTAAAAATCGAGAGGCAATTGTTAAACATAAAAAGTGCGACTTGAAGTCACCATTTAGAAAAAGCCGAGAATTTAAATTGACATTTCCTTATCATTATTTGATGGTTGGGGTGCAATTATTCGGGGTTAAAGGTGCTTTTGGGTCGTTTTTGCCTTGCAATAAGGCCGTAATTGCATTGCATTTACGGCCTTATTGCGTTCCAATTACGGCCTAATTGGAATGCAATTACGGCCTAATTGGAAAACGGGAGGGATTGTAGGGGTGGTAGGGAAGGTGGGGTTTGTAGGTAAGCGACTGACAGACAACGTTTTGCGCAAAACGCCTCAAAACTCGCGTATTTTCGCCAAAATATTTTTTCGTGAATTTAAATCGATTCTCAGAGCACTTATTCGAATAAATGTCCACAAAAATTTAACATTATTAAGATATATTCAAGATTCGGATTTGTAATTCTAAACTCTTCATCCAAAAATCGCCGTTATGTCTGAAAAAATATGTAAGTTTGCATATCGGTATGTCAAACGAAACAATTAGGATAAAAGCATGAGATTAGTAATACAGCGCGTGGCGCACGCATCGGTGACAATCGACGGGCAGGTGAAGTCGGCAATAGGTCGCGGACTGCTCATATTTGTCGGCGTGTGCTCCGACGATACGAGTGAAGATGTGGCGTGGCTCGTGAGAAAAACGGCCGCACTGAGAATTTTCGAAGACGACAACGGTGTGATGAACCGCCCGATAACCGACATCGGCGGCGAAGCACTGGTTATCAGTCAGTTTACCCTCATGGCATCGTACAAGAAAGGCAATCGCCCGTCGTGGATACGCGCTGCGGGGCACGACATTGCCGTTCCGCTGTACGAAGAGTTCTGCGCGCTGCTTGGCGAAGCCATAGGGCGGCCGGTAGGCACCGGTGAGTTTGGCGCAGACATGAAAGTAGAGCTGCTCAACGACGGCCCCGTGACCATCTGCATGGACTCGAAACATCCGGAATAGGAGCACCCGCCGACTCCCCAAGGGAAGAGATTGCGCAGAACGACCGGAAGACAAAAGGACATTGATATTGAATATCTGACAATGAAGAAAGAAAACGATATGCCGGCAGAACCTCGTTCCGATGCCGGGAAGCCGGAGAAAGAGGCTCCGGAGATAACCATCCGCGAGGCGCAAGAGCTTGTGGACAAATGGATTAAGACATTCGGCGTGCGCTATTTCAGCGAACTGACAAACATGGCCGTGCTCACCGAGGAAGTGGGCGAGATGGCACGGGTGATGGCACGGCGCTACGGCGAGCAGAGCTTCAAGCCCGGCGACAAGGATAATCTCGGCGACGAGATGGCCGATGTGCTGTGGGTATTGCTCTGCATAGCCAACCAGACGGGCACCGACCTCACCGAAGAGCTGCGGCGAAACATCGCCAAAAAGACTGCCCGAGACAAGGAAAGGCACGTAAACAACAAGAAATTAAAGCATTAGCAAATCATAACTTAAAAACAAATATAATATGACAGACAATCATTCCCACCACGATGAGCACGCACACAGCCATGCTCACGGCATGAACAAAATCGAAGAGGCGTTTAAAAAATACGACCTTTCCGCAAACGATGAAAGCGTACGCGAAGCCGTAAAACGCATCATCGCCGAGAAAGTGCACGAAAACGACACGCCCGAAGTGAAGAAATTTCTCATGGGCAGCATCGAGCTCACCACGCTGAAAACGACCGACTCTCCGGAGAGTGTGATGGCATTCACCGAACGCGTGAACGAATTTGACAACACCTACCCCGACCTACCCCACGTAGCCACAATCTGCGTATACCCGTGTTTTGCCGACGTAGTGAGCCAGACACTCGAAGTAGACGGCGTTGAAGTGGCCTGCGTGTCAGGCAGTTTCCCGTCGTCTCAGGCGGTGATAGAGGTCAAGGTGGCCGAGACGGCGCTCGCGGTGAAAGACGGCGCCACAGAGATAGACATCGTCATGTCGGTAGGCAAGTTTCTCAGCGGCGACTACGAGACAGTTGCCGACGAGATAAACGAGCTGAAACAGGTGTGCGGCGACAAGAAAATGAAGGTTATTCTCGAAACAGGATGCCTCAAAACAGCGTCAAACATCAAGAAAGCATCAATCCTCGCGATGTATGCCGGAGCCGACTACATCAAGACTTCCACCGGCAAGCTCGACCCGGCAGCCACCCCTGAAGCGGCTTACGTGATGTGTCAAGCCATCAAGGAATACTACGATGAAACGGGCATTCAGATAGGTTTCAAGCCCGCCGGCGGCATCAACAGCGTGATGGACGCGCTGATATACTACACGATAGTAAAGGAAGTGCTGGGCGAGAAGTGGCTCACCAACCAATGGTTCCGCCTCGGCACGAGCCGACTGGCCAACATGCTGCTGAGCGAAATCACGGGCGAGGAAACGAATTTCTTTTAAGGGAAATGGGAGATGATGGGAGACAATGGGAGATAATGGGAGATATTTGAATATCTTCGTTATCTCCCGGGGTCTCACTTCCTCCGCTCTATTACGAAATCAAGATATGCCGTAAGGGCGGCTTTTATGCTTTCGTCGGTCACATTCCCGTCGATGAAAGCGACACACTCACTCCGCAATTCGGCCATACGGCGCTCGGCATACTCTATTCCGCCGTTTGCTTTCGCAAAATCTATCAGCATACTTATCTCATCTGCCGTGGCCGTGCGGTTTCTCACCCTCATGGCAAGGCCGCGCATGACTTCATCGCCCGTCACTTTCAGCGCATGTATCACAGGTAGAGTGAGCTTGCCCTCGGCCATGTCGTTGCCCGTGGGCTTGCCTATCTCGGGCGATTGATAATAGTCGAATATATCGTCGCGTATCTGAAATATTATTCCGAGATTGCGGCCGAACATCTTTGCCGCCTCGATATCGGCCTCGGAGGCTCCCGCCGACATCACTCCCATAGCGCAACAGGCCTCGAACAGAGCTGCCGTCTTTTGCTTTATCACCTGATAATAAACCGTTTCCGATATCTCTTCATTATGCGTCGCGGCCAGTTGCAATATCTCTCCGCTCGCCAATATCCGCCCGAGCTGCGACAGATATTCCACTATCGCCACGTTTCTTGTGCATGCCACGCGGAGCAAGGCTGTGGAAAGCAGATAGTCGCCCACGAGCACCGCCACCTTATTGTCGTATGCGGCATTCACCGATGCCTGTCCGCGCCGCTTGTCACTCTCGTCCACCACGTCGTCGTGCACGAGACTCGCGGTGTGCAACAGCTCCAATCCCACGGCGGCATTGAGCGTCACATCGGTCACAAGCCCGTAGTTTTTCGCCATCAGCAATATCAGCATCGGGCGCATCTGCTTGCCCGTGCGGCGGCGAATATACTCCAAAGCCTGCGAAAGAAGCCCGTCGGTATGCGTGAGCGACTCGTTGAACAATCCGATGAAATCGCTCAATTCGGTTTCTATTGGTGTCTTTATCAGTGATAAATAGTCCATCGAATTTAATTTAAGCACAAAAGTACTGATTTTTATCGGTATACTGATTATTTTTTAGTAATTTTACAATTAAATTTAAATAGAATTATGGATAAACTGTTTCTCATAGACGCTTATGCGTTGATATACCGCTCCTACTACGCCCTCATACGCAATCCGAGGATAAACTCGAAAGGCTTCAACACATCGGCCGTGATGGGATTTGTAAACACTCTGCACGAAGTAATCACCAAAGAGAAGCCCACACACATCGGAGTGGCATTCGACCCGGCCGGACCCACATTCCGACACGAGGCTTATCCGGAGTATAAGGCGCAGCGCGAGGCTTGTCCCGAAGACATAAAAGCATCCGTACCTATAATAAAAGACATTCTCGCCGCATTCAACATACCAATCATCGAGGCCGCGGGATATGAGGCCGACGACGTCATAGGCACGCTCGCCGTGAAAGCATCCGGGGCCGGCGTGACCACATACATGCTCACTCCCGACAAGGATTACGGACAACTCATCCGCCCGAATGTATACATGTATCGCCCGAGACACGGCAATGCGGGATACGAAATACTGGGCGAAGCCGAGGTGGAAGCCAAGTATGGCATCGCATCGCCGCTGCAAGTGATAGACCTGCTCGGACTGATGGGCGACTCGTCGGACAACATTCCGGGCTGTCCGGGCGTCGGAGAGAAAACCGCCGTGAAACTGATCAACGAGTTCGGAAGCATCGAAAACCTGCTCGAAAACACCGACCGGCTGAAAGGTGCGATGAAAAAGAAAGTGGAAGACAACCGTGAGAAAATCACGTTCTCGAAATTCCTCGCCACCATCAAAACCGATGTTCCGGTTGAACTCGATCTCAATGCTCTCGCGATTGCCGAACCGAATGAAGACGAACTGCGAAAAATCTTTGACGAATTGGAATTCAAGAGCTTTGCAAGCAGAATTCTAAAAAAAACTGAAAATAAGCAAAAAAACGACAATGTTCAGCTCGATTTATTTGCAAAAAATACGCCCGAGGACACAGTTGATGAAAAATTTTCAAGTTATGAGAGCCTAAAAACGACCCTTCACGACTATCAACTCATTGATAATGAG
The DNA here is from genome assembly GCA_017623155.1 of Prevotella sp. GTDB lineage: Bacteria > Bacteroidota > Bacteroidia > Bacteroidales > Bacteroidaceae > Prevotella. The sequence goes on from JAGAPR010000003.1 coordinate 195,678, forward strand.
AATGATATGCGCAAAATTTATGACTATTTTATTACAAAACAAAATCTCAGTTTAGACACAGAAACGACCTCAACGAACACAATTGACGCCGAATTGGTGGGTTTGAGCTTCGCAGTCGAGGAAAAAGAGGCTTTTTATGTGCCCGTGCCGGCAAATCGTGAAGAAGCTCAAAGAATTGTTAATATATTTAAACCGTTATACGAAAACGACAAAATAACCAAGATAGGGCAAAACATCAAGTACGATTATGAAGTGTTGTCCAACTACGGCGTGAAGCTCGCCGGCCCGATGTTCGACACGATGATAGCCCATTATCTCATCCAACCGGAGCTGCGCCACAACATGGACTACATGGCAGAGACATACCTCCGCTACAAAACCATACACATAGACGAACTTATCGGGCAGAAAGGAAAGAACCAAAAAAACATGCGCGACCTGTCGCCCGCCGAGGTATATGAGTATGCCGCCGAAGACGCCGACATCACACTGAGACTGAAAAACAAGCTCGAACCGGAATTAAAGAAATATGGTGCCGAGCGACTTTTCCACGAAATAGAGATGCCGCTCATGCCCGTACTGGCCGAAATGGAGATGAACGGCGTGCTGATAGACACACGGTCGCTGGCCGAGACTTCATCCATACTCACCGCACGGATGGAAGAACTCGAACGGCGGATATACGAACTGGCAGGCAGGCAATTCAACATAGCATCGCCGCGGCAGGTGGGCGACATTCTGTTCGGCGAACTCAAAATCATCGAAAAGCCCAAGAAGACAAAGACGGGACAGTATGTCACAAGCGAGGAGGTGCTCCAGACACTGAAAGGTAAACACGAAATCGTGGCCGACATACTGGCACACAGGGGGCTGAAGAAACTGCTCGGCACATACGTAGACGCACTCCCGAAGCTCATCAACCCGCGAACGGGACGGATACACACGTCGTTCAACCAGACGGTGACGGCCACGGGACGGCTCTCGTCGAGCGACCCCAACCTGCAAAACATACCCGTGCGGGGCGAGGACGGCAAGGAAATACGCCGCGCTTTCATTCCCGAGCCGGGCAGCCTGTTCTTCTCTGCCGATTACAGTCAGATAGAACTGCGTGTCATGGCCCACCTCAGCGGCGATAAAAACATGATAGAAGCATTCCGCGAGGGGCACGACATACACGCCGCCACGGCCGCAAAGATATACAAGGAGACCATCGACAGCGTGACGCGCGACCAGCGCACAAAGGCCAAACGGGCCAACTTCGGTATAATATACGGCATCACCGTGTGGGGACTGGCCGACAGGCTGAACATCGGCCGCGACGAAGCCAAGCAGCTGATAGACGGATATTTCGAAACATTCCCCCACGTGCACGACTACATGGAGCAGGCCAAAGAGACGGCGCGCGCCCGCGGATATGTGGAGACACTGTTCGGACGACGCCGCTATCTGCCCGACATCAACTCGCGCAACGCCACCGTGCGCGGCTTCGCCGAGCGAAACGCCATCAACGCACCGATACAGGGCACGGCCGCCGATATCATCAAGGTGGCGATGATACGCATCGCGCGGCGTTTCAAAGCCGAGGGAGTGCGCGCCAAAATGATACTTCAAGTACACGACGAACTGAATTTCAGCGTGCCGACAGACGAGAAAGAACTCGTGGAACGCATCGTGCTCGAAGAGATGCAAAGCGCATTCGACATGCAGGTGCCGCTCACCGCCGACTGCGGATGGGGCGCCAACTGGCTCGAAGCACATTAGTTTTAGCACGATGTTTCCCGTGAAACAACGACTTGAAAACCACGGAAAAGTAAATAAAAGACAATGATTAAGCAAGCAATAAAGTTCGTCGCGGCGCTCTTCGGCGGCATGCTATCGTGCGACAAAATCCCAATCTTCGCTTTCCACCTATTATTATTCACGGCCGTCACCGGCTTCTTCTTTGCCGCCCTCAACGGCATCCCTATGAAGATGAACGGTGCCACCAACGACGGTTAAAACATCATGCTGAGCCGCCGCAACATGCTGAGCCGCAAGCTCTTTGCAAACCAGCTGCGCATCAACGCCATGATTCAAGACGGCACGCGGCCGAGGCACGCCGCATATACGGCGAGATGGAGGCCGGCCGAGACAGATACATGATGCAGGGCGAGGCGGAGATGGACCTCGCGCTGGTCCGCGCCGTCATCCTGCGCGACACCGGTGCCGCCATCTCGCCCTTCAACGCATGGATTCTCCTCCAGGGTCTTGAGACGCTGAGCCTGCGCGTGGAGCGTCACGCCGCCAACACGCGACGCATCGTCGATTTCCTCGCCGCCCACCCGAGGGTGACCCGTGTGAACCATCCGCAGCTGCCGTCGCATCCCGACCACGCGCTCTACACGAGGCTCTTCCCGAACGGCGGCGGCTCCATCTTCACCTTCGAGATTGCCGGCGGCGAGAGGGAGGCATGGGCATTCATCGACAGTCTTGAGATATTCTCGCTGCTGGCGAACGTCGCCGACGTGAAGAGTCTCGTCATACACCCCGCCACCACCACCCACTCGCAGCTCTCGCCGGAGGAGCTCGAGCAGCAGGGCATCCACCCGTCGACCATCCGCCTGAGCATCGGCACCGAGCACGTGGACGACCTTATAGAGGATATAGCGCAGGTGCTGGAGAGGGTGTAGGAAGCAAGGCCCCACCCCGCATGGCCTCTCCTCCCCTTGGGGAGGTCGGGAGGGGCCTGAGGTTGCTTCGGGAGGGGCTCCCTTTTTCTAAAAAAATCACTATCTTTGCAACCGGATAGATACCCAATCGATATGAACGGACTGACAGAAGAAGAACTGAAACGCTACAACCGGCACATCATCCTGAAAGACATCGGACTGCCGGGACAGATGAAGATAAAGGCCGGGCGCGTGCTCGTGATAGGCGCCGGAGGCCTCGGCTCGCCGGTGCTGATGTATCTCGCGGCGGCCGGAGTGGGCACGATAGGCGTTGCCGACGGCGACGTCATAGACATAAGCAACCTCCAGCGCCAGGTGATACACTCCACACGGGGCATCGGCAGCAGCAAGGCCGAGTCGGCAAAAAGGCGCATGCTCGAGATAAACCCAAACGTCGACGTTATCCTCTACAAGGAGTTTCTCGACGAAAAGAGCATCGCCGGCATCGCCGCCGGCTACGACTTCATCGTCGACGGCACTGACAACTTCGCCGCAAAACTGCTCATCAACGACACCTGCACGGCCCTCGGCAAGCCCTTCTCGCACGGCGCGATATTCGAGTTCGAGGGCCACACCTTCACCCACACCCCCGGCTCAGCCTGCTACCGCTGCATCTTCGGCGCCGCCCCGCCGCCCGAGGTGATGCCGGCAAAAGCCGGTGCCGGCCTCTTCGGCGCCATCGCCGGGATGCTCGGCACGATACAGGCCGCCGAGGCCCTGAAGTATCTCACCGGCACGGGCACCCTGCTGACCGACAGCCTCCTCCGCTTCGACGCCCGCACGATGGACTTCATCAAGCTGAAAGTAAGAAAAGACCCGGAGTGCCCCGCCTGCGGCGGCAAACACAGCCAAACATATATATAGAAACAGCACGACAAAGAGCAAAAAAGCCGCTTTTATTTTGCTCTTTGTCATATTTGAACTACCTTTGCAGACAAAAGATTTAAACGTTTAAGATTAAGATATGGCTTTAAAATGTGGTATCGTGGGACTGCCCAACGTGGGCAAATCCACGCTTTTCAACTGTCTGTCGAGCGCTAAGGCACAGGCAGCCAACTTTCCTTTCTGTACGATAGAGCCCAATGTGGGCGTCATCACCGTGCCCGACGAGCGACTGACACGACTCGCCGAGATTGTGCATCCCGGACGGATAGTGCCGGCGACATGCGAAATAGTGGACATCGCAGGCCTCGTAAAAGGTGCGTCGAAAGGTGAAGGCCTCGGAAACAAATTCCTCGGAAACATCCGCGAGACGGATGCCATAATACATGTGCTGCGCTGTTTCGACGACGATAACATCACACACGTGGACGGTACGATAGACCCGATACGCGACAAGGAGATAATCGACACCGAACTGCAACTCAAAGACCTCGAAACAATAGAGGCACGACTGCAAAAACAGGCCAAGGTGGCAGCCGTGGGAGGCAACAAAGAGGCCAAGATAGAAGTGGGAGTGCTCGAAGCTTACAAGGCCGCACTGGAACAAGGCAAGAACGCCCGCACCGTGGAATTCGAGAGCAAAGACGAACAAGAGGCCGCCCGCAACTTGTTTCTGCTCACCGCCAAACCTGTGCTATATGTATGTAATGTGGACGAGACGGCCGCAAAGACGGGCAACGACATGACCCGCCGCGTGGAAGAACTGGCCCGCGAAGAGGGTGCCGAGACAATGGTGATAGCGGCAAAGACCGAGGAAGACATCGCCGAACTGGAGTCGTATGAAGACAAACAGATGTTTCTCGACGAGCTGGGACTGGAAGAAAGCGGCGTGAACCGACTGATAAAAAAGGCTTATTCGCTGCTCAATCTCGAGACATTCATCACCGCCGGCGAGATGGAGGTGAAAGCATGGACATACCGCAAAGGCTGGAAAGCACCGCAATGTGCCGGCGTTATCCACACGGATTTCGAGAAAGGATTTATCCGTGCCGAGGTCATCAAATATGAAGACTATATACAATACGGTTCGGAAGCCGCCGTGCGCGAGGCCGGAAAGTTAGGTATCGAGGGCAAGGAATACGTCGTTCAGGACGGCGACATCATGCACTTCCGGTTTAATGTGTGATTTTTAGGAGTTAAGAAGTTAAGGAGTTAAGGAGTTAAGCCAAATGCTTTTAATGCGGATATATAGTGATGAGTACAGATATAACCATATTTTCTACACCAAAAAGCATTTGGCTTAACTCCTTAACTCCTTAACTTCTTAAAGAACCCTTCTTAACTCCCATATAATAAAAAAACGACAATGAACATACTGAATTACATCGTCTGGAACCCCGAGCTCACCGCCTTCCTCGGCATACGCTGGTACTCCCTGTGCTGGGTTGTGGGATTGGCGGCGGCATATCTCATCGTGAGAAAGCTCTACATGCAGCAGAAAATAAAGGAAGAGCTGTTCGACCCGCTGTTCTTTTACTGCTTCGTGGGCATACTCGCAGGCGCCCGTTTAGGGCATTGTCTCTTTTATCAGCCCGATTATTTTCTCACGTCGGTGCCGCATTTCATCGAGATGTTGCTACCCATCCACTTCCTCCCCGACGGCGGATGGAAGTTCACAGGCTATGAAGGGCTTGCAAGCCACGGCGGAACGCTCGGCCTCATGCTCGCCCTGTGGCTCTATGTAAGGAAGACAGGGATAAAGTTATGGACCGTGCTCGACAACATCGCCATAGCAACGCCCGTCACGGCATGCTTCATCCGGCTCGGAAACCTGATGAATTCGGAAATCATCGGCAAGATTACCGACGTGCCGTGGGCATTCATCTTCGAGCGTGTAGACAGCATGCCGCGTCACCCCGGACAGCTTTATGAGGCGATAGCCTACGCCGTTCTCTTCTTTATCGGCTGGGCACTGTATCGCAAATACCCGCAAAAAGTGGGCACAAGCTTCTTCTTCGGCCTCTGTCTGACGTACATATTCACTTTCCGCTTCTTCATCGAATACACCAAAGACATACAGGAAGCTTTCGAAGCCGACATGATACTGAACATGGGACAGCTGCTCAGCATCCCGTTCATCGTGCTCGGAGTGGTGTGCATGGCAAGGAGCAGAAAAGGCTGAACACCATCGGGAAAAGCATAAAAAGCAAGGAAATTAGGGGAAATTTACGGTAAATTTCCCCTAATTTCCTTTTATTTTTAGGAGTTATTGGAGTTATAACAGGCTATGCCTATTGGAGTTAAAGACAATAGCTTTAAAGATATGAATACTTATAATGTCGTTTCTGTAAAGTCCAAACTGTATATCACCGAGCCGTCATTATCTTTCCTAAAAAGTGCCACACCTATAAGCTCCGGCACATCTTTCGTCCAACAAGGTACGGAAACAGCGGTATGTTCTGGTACTTTCAGGGTTTTCGTCAGTGCCTCAGCCTCTTTTTCACACAACTCTTTCAACTTCTCAAAACTGTCTGTTGTCTTGCCACATTTAATGCTAATGTAATGCTCTTGGTTTTCTTTTCTCATAGTTTTATTTATTTATGTATTATAAATCCTCGCCGTTAGCCTCGTTATAACCGTTCTCGTAGAACATAGCTATACGATAATCACCATAAAGTTCGTTTATCATAAACCAGACTAATCGATTTGAAGGGTCATCATTTTCTGTTCCAATTCTTTGAAAAAAAGAGGCTTGATAGCGTTTTTTATTTATTAAAATTTCATGCTGGATATTCTCATCATCCGGTATAAAATAACCATCTAATGCCGCTCTGGAATATTTAGTGTTTCTATCAAATTGCCTACAAAGCTCATTAAACCGTATTTTTATATTCGTTTCATCAATTCCATTTACATCTGATACTATTATCCTCCACACTTTGTTGTTATTTGTTTGAATACTGATTGTTACTTTTTTACCGTTAAACTCCCCTGTTAAACAATCATAAGTGGCATTATATGCATACCCCTTTGCTTTTAATTTCTGTATCATAGCCTGCTTACTGCCATCCACAGGAATGCCAAGAAACTTTGTAACGTCTTTCTGTCCGTATGCAACAACTGATAGAAAGACAACCAACATAACCGATAATACCTTTTTCATAATCATAAATTTAGCTCCTCAGACCAAATAAGAGCGGTTTAATTATATATAAAAGAGCGTGGCCTGCCATGCGCCACGTCTTAAAGTGCAGGCCCTGAGAAAACCTTAATAGACAGATATGGTGACAACAGCCCACGCTATAACGTGGGAACTGTCATGCCAACTCTTGTCTATTAGTGATAAAGTTTCTCAGGCTTCGCACTTACAAGATGAGGACATAACGCTCCTTTTTTAAAAGATCAACGGCAAAAACAAATTTAACCGCACCGCAAAGATAATAAAAATAATATATAACAAATAAAAAATCTGCCGTTTTCATCAATTTTTTTTATGATGAAAACGGCAAACTGTATCGTGATATGTACCGCTTTAAAAAAATCCTACTTCGGCGAAAAAATAATGTGTCAAATCCTTGACTTTTATTTTATTTTCAGTCACGCCACGCGTTTTTTACCTTTACTTCCCGCTCACTATCTTCTTTATCTCATTCAGTTTGTTGAGTGCTTCCACGGGGGTGAGGTTGTTGATGTCGAGTCCGAGGATTTCGTCGCGTATCTGGCAGAGCACGGGATCGTCAAGCCGGAAGAAGTTAAGCTGCGTGTCGGCTGCCGGATTGGCGAGCGTAATGGTGGGTTTTCCTGCCGAACCAACAGAAGAGTTGTCGTCTTCGAGCTGCTTCAGGATGGTGTTCGCACGCTTGACAATGCTCTTCGGCATGCCGGCAATCTCTGCAACGTGAATACCGAACGAGTGTTCCGAGCCGCCGCGGGCGAGCTTGCGCAGGAAGATTACCTTGCCGTCGGCCTCGCGCACGCTCACATTATAGTTCTTGATGCGCGAGAAATTCTTTTCCATCTCATTCAACTCGTGGTAGTGGGTGGCAAAGAGCATGCGTGCCCGGGCACGCGGATTTTCGTGCATATACTCCACGATGGCCCATGCTATGCTTATTCCGTCGTATGTGCTCGTGCCGCGACCGAGCTCGTCGAAGAGCACGAGCGAGCGCGACGACACGTTGTTCAGTATGTTTGAAGCCTCGGTCATCTCGACCATGAATGTCGATTCGCCGAGCGATATGTTGTCCGACGCGCCCACACGGGTGAATATCTTGTCCACCAGACCTATTCTCGCGCTTTCTGCCGGCACGAAACAGCCTGTCTGGGCGAGTAGCACTATGAGCGCGGTCTGGCGCAGCAGTGCCGACTTTCCTGCCATGTTGGGACCTGTTATTATCATTATCTGCTGCTTGTCGCTGTCGAGATATATGTCGTTTGGCACGAAATCCTCGCCCGGCGGCAGCTGCCGTTCTATCACGGGGTGGCGTCCCTGCCTGATATCTATCACGTCGGTGGTGTCTATAATCGGCCTGATGTAGTTGTTTTCCTCGGCTGTCTTGGCAAACGACAGCAGGCAATCGAGATGTGCCACGATGCCGGCGTTTATCTGTATTTGCGGTATAAACTCCTGCATGTCCATGACAAGGTCGCCGAACAGCTTTGTCTCGAGAGCGAGAATACGGTCTTCGGCTCCGAGAATTTTCTCCTCATATTCTTTCAATTCCTGTGTGATGTAGCGCTCGGCGTTGGCCAGTGTCTGCTTGCGCACCCACCCTTCGGGCACCCGCTCCTTGTGTGTGTTGCGCACTTCGAGGTAGTATCCGAACACGTTGTTGTATCCTATTTTCAGACTTGCGATGCCTGTTGCCTCTGTCTCGCGCTCCTGTATCTTCAGCAGATAGTCTTTTCCGCTGTATGCTATGCTGCGAAGCTCGTCGAGTTCCGGGTTCACTCCGCTGCGTATTACGCCGCCCTTGTTCACGAGTTGCGGGGCGTCGGGCTCTATCTCGCGCTCTATCCTGTCGCGGAGCGACTCGCAGAGGTTTATTCTCTCCCCCACCCCGCGCAGCGATTTGTCGCTTGCCGACAGGCATGCCGTCTTTATCGGCAGCAATGATTGCAATGCTATGCGCAGCTGAACAACCTCGCGGGGCGACACGCGGCCCACGGCCACTTTCGACATGATGCGCTCCAAGTCGCCAATACGGTGCAACTGCTCGTCGATGCAGCAGCGGAAATCGGGCCGGCGGAAGAAATAATCCACCATGTCGAGACGCTCGTTTATCGGCTTTTCGTCTTTCAACGGGAACAGCAGCCACCGCCGCAGCATGCGCCCGCCCATCGGCGACACCGTGCGGTCTATCACATCGAGCAGCGACGAGCCGTCGTCCTGCATCGGACTGATGAGTTCGAGGCTGCGCACGGTAAACTTGTCGAGCCTCACGTAGCGCTCTTCCTCGATGCGCGCAATGCCCGTTATGTGGTTGATATGTGTGTGCTGGGTCATCTCGAGATACTGCAATATGGCACCGGCGGCTATCACTCCGCTTTCGAGATGGTCCACGCCGAAGCCTTTGAGACTCTTGACACCGAAATGCCTGAGCAGCTTCTGGCGCGCGCTCTGGTCGGTAAACACCCAGTCGTCGAGCTCGAACGTGAAATAACGGTTGCCGAAATATCGCTCGAAATCGTCTTTGCGCGCACGGTCGTGCAGTATTTCTTTTGGCGAGAAGTTGCCGATGAGCTTCTCCACATAGTCGTATGTGCCCTGCCCCGTGAGAAATTCGCCGGTCGAAATGTCGAGAAAGGCCACTCCGCAAGCGGCTTTCCCGAAATGAACGGCAGCCAGAAAGTTGTTTTCCTTATAGTTGAGCACGTTGTCGGCAAGGGCTACTCCGGGCGTTACAAGTTCGGTGATGCCGCGCTTGACGAGCTTCTTGGTCAGCTTGGGGTCTTCGAGCTGGTCGCAGATGGCCACCCGCTTGCCGGCACGCACGAGCTTCGGCAGATAAGTGTCGAGGGCATGGTGCGGAAATCCGGCCATCTCGGTGCCGCCGTTGCTGCGCCGTGTGAGCGTGATACCGAGTATCTGCGACGCCGTGACGGCATCTTCGCAATATGTTTCGTAGAAGTCTCCGCAACGAAAAAGCAGCACCGCGTCGGGGTGTTTGGCTTTGAGCTCGAAAAACTGCTTCATCATCGGGGTCAGTTCCTTGTCGTTTTTCGCCATTGTCTGTATTCCTATTTTACCGCAAAGGTACGTCAAAAGGGATTAAAAACAAAATCAAAGATTGTTTTTTAGAACACAGAGGCACAAAAAAGGGCGGAAACGCATGTCGCTTCCGCCCTACCCTGTTTTGTTGCCGCGTGTTTATTTCACTACATATTTCTTGCCGTTGATGATGTTGATGCCTTTCTGCATCTTCTCCATGCGCTGTCCGGCGAGGTTGTAGATCGCACCGTCTTTCGCTGCCTTGTCGGCAATAACATCGTTGATGCCTGTTGTGATTGAATAGATTTTGCTGCCCTGAGCAATCTGGTTTGTACCGTTATAGTTCATCAGTTTACCGTAAACGATAACCGCGTCGCCCACATTTATCTGTCCCTCGGCCGTGAATTTATCGCCGTTGAGATAGTAACCGCGGTACACTTTCAACGGATTTTCACCCGTAGCGTCGTCGCAAATTGTGTAAGTGGCATTGCCATACTGGGTTGAAAGCTCGCTGATGGCGTATATGATACCCTTTACGTAAACTTCGGTATCAAGTCCCACGCCCTTTGCTATGATGGCGTTTGCCTCTGCAACGGTGTAAGCTGTCTCCGGAGTGTTCTCGATGCTCTTTATCTCCTCGCCCTCGAGAGCCACCGTGATAGTGCTTATCTGGGTGTTCTTAGCCACCTTGAATACTATCGTATTGGCGTTTCCTTCCCATGTTTTGCCTGTCAGCGTACCTGTCTCGGTGCTCAGGTTGAAGTTCTTTTCATGCCCCGAGAACTCTATTTTCTGCATGTTCTTGCCTGCGGGAGCGGTGATTGTCAGCGTACCGCTATACATACGGAGACGCGGAGAAGAACTCCAGATGCGGTTTGCATTTGACTGTCCCTCCTCTTTCGGCGAAACGGTGAGGGTTATTCCGTCTACGGGAGCCGAAGTTGTGATCTCCGTAAAATCACCGTCCGACGATGCCGGTTTATCACCCGATGCCGATGATGACACGCCTTTTAGTGTCGGAAACAGCGTGGCATAGTCTGCATCTATGTTGAAAACAGACTGGGCGTTTACTCCCGCAACGAGCGACAGCAACGCGCATGAAATGAAATAACGTAAATTTTTAATCATAATCATACTTTTTAAATTGTTAATAATTATACTACTGTATGCAAATTTACAGAAAATATATCATTCGCTCAAACTTTTTCCACCTTATTTTCATAATGAAACATAAAATTAAAACCGGCAATTGCATACAATGACGTGCATCGGAATAAAATTTGAGAATTATATCGAAATTTATGTTAAATACGATGGTTGAAAATTAACAATTCTGATATTATGTTTACAAAATAAGGCCTCATAATTGCGTTCTTTTCAAAAAATAATTTCCTCGGCGAAAAAAACGCATTCTCAGAGCATTTTGCGTAAAACGTTATCTGTCAGTCTGTTACCTACAAAACCTACCGTTCCTACTCCCCTTACAACCCCTACCCTTTTCCAATTAGGCCGTAATTGCATTCCAATTAGGCCGTAATTGGAACGCAATAAGGCCGTAAATGCAATGCAATTACGGCCTTATTGCAGAGCAAAAACACCCGAAAATCATGCTCA
>JAGAPR010000035.1 GCA_017623155.1 Prevotella sp.
CTGCTTCCAAGCCAACATCCTAGCTGTCCTTGCGGTCCCACCTCGTTATTGTCTTCAACTTAGCCCGGATTTCGGGGCCTTAGACGGTGGTCTGAGTTGTTCCTCTCTCGGACGCGGACCTTAGCACCCGCGCCCTCACTCCCGGGGATCGTGCCGTGGCATTCGGAGTTTGTCAGGACTTGATAGGCGGTGAAGCCCTCGCATCCTATCAGTCGCTCTACCTCCACGGTACTGCGCCCGAGGCTGCACCTAAATGCATTTCGGGGAGTACGAGCTATCTCCAAGTTTGATTGGCCTTTCACTCCTACCCTCAAGTCATCCGAAAGCTTTTCAACGCTTACCGGTTCGGTCCTCCAGTGGGTGTTACCCCACCTTCAACCTGCTCAAGGGTAGATCACTTGGTTTCGCGTCTACCGCCGCTGACTAAATGCGCCTTGTTCAGACTCGCTTTCGCTCCGGCTCCGACCCTGCGGGTCTTAGCCTCGCCGGCGACGGTAACTCGTAGGTTCATTATGCAAAAGGCACGCCGTCACCACACGAAGTGGCTCCGACCGCTTGTAGGCACATGATTTCAGGGTCTGTTTCACTCCTCTGTTCGAGGTTCTTTTCACCTTTCCCTCACGGTACTGGTTCGCTATCGGTCTCTCGGTAGTGTTTAGCCTTGCGGGATGGTCCCCGCGGATTCGGCCAGGATTCCTCGTGTCCCGGCTTACTCAGGTGCCGTCTCTGTCAGTCTTCCGTTTTCGCCTATGGGGCTTTCACCCGCTGCGGCGCGCCTTTCCAGGCGCTTCGGCTAACTTCATACTGTCCATTCGCTGACGGTCCTACAACCCCGGTCGGTGCCGAAACACCGCCGGTTTGGGCTCTTGCGCGTTCGCTCGCCACTACTGGCGCAATCATTGGTTTATTTTCTCTTCCTCCGGGTACTGAGATGTTTCAGTTCCCCGGGTTCGCCTCCGCACTTGATGCGGATGTGCCGGCTGCCCGGCACGGGTTGCCCCATTCGGAGATCCGCGGATCAGGGGATATTTGCTCCTCCCCGCGGCTTATCGCAGCTTATCACGTCCTTCGTCGCCTCCGAGAGCCCAGGCATCCTTCATGTGCCCTTCTCTCCTTTCTTTATGACCTTGGTTTCAATCGGTTCGAACATCTCGAGGCTCGCTCTCCGAAACTTCTTTGTTTCCGAGCGCCGGTTTATATCCCGGCCGCTTCGATCTTATTTCGATTGCTCGATTTCTGTTTTGGTTACTCGTTTTGATTCGCTTCTCATGACGCCTCGCAGGCGTCATGACTCGCTTCCAGCATGTCAATGTCCTCTTTTCGTGTGGAGAATAACGGATTCGAACCGTTGACCCCCTGCTTGCAAAGCAGGTGCTCTAGCCAGCTGAGCTAATCCCCCCTCGACCGATCCGCTCCGGAATCATCGGGATAACACCCTCCGGTACGGGACCTCCCGGCGCATGCCGGCGTTCCCTCGACCCGGCAGTATCCGCCGGACGGTTCGGTTATAAGGCAATAGATTTCGGGAAGCAGCACTCGAGCGCCTTGCGGCGTCCCTGTCTGTCAATCTTTCCGTCACTCACTGTCGGCGGCCCCCGCCTCCGGCTTGTCGCCGGGCGGTCCCCGCTCCAGAAAGGAGGTGTTCCAGCCGCACCTTCCGGTAC
>JAGAPR010000012.1 GCA_017623155.1 Prevotella sp.
AAGGTGCTACGCCTTATCAAAAACGATATTCGCAACGCCGCAATGTGCGGATAAATCCTCCGTCAAGGCAGGATGTGAGTTGTTCATAAAATGTTTGCAAATAAAATGCACATTCTGTCTTGACGAAACGCTTCCGAAAGGCACGGTACTTGTAGAGTGCGGAAGAATGCTTGAACGGGGCCGCCCGAAACGTGTTAACGGAAAAGTTGTGTACCGCAGGGACGATAAGGGAAACTATCTCAAAGACAAGAATGGCAGATATATCCCTGTTTATGAGCCTTACAAGATCAAGGTGTTCAACACCATTGACTTCGCAAAGTCGATGCACTACAATCCGTTTGCATATATCAGCAAGAAGAACCGTGAGAAGGACATTCTCAAATTCGTGGAAGTCCTTATCAAAAACACTTCTTCCTCTCAGCAGCCGTCCGGCGATGACTTTTGGGTGAAAGCAGAAAAACTGCTCTATACTGCGTATATTGCTCTGATTTTCGCTATGTACCCCGAAGATGAATGGAACTTTGAAACGCTGATCGACATGATCAACAATTCGGAGTGCCGTGAGGACGATGAGGAGTTCAAGAATGCGATAGACATTGAGTTTGAGATCGTGGAGTGCTGGCTGAACGGCACAAAACACGAAGATCCCGAAGTCATGGCTGATTACGGTGACATCTTTGAAACGAAACCCGATGCCGAACAACGGCGCTTGGGTGCATTTGCACTCAAACAATTCAAGGCGTATAAGCTCGCTGCCGGAAAAACGGCTAAGTCTATCCTTATTAGCTGTTCGACACGACTCGCGCCTTTTGCAATAGATGAGGTCTTGGAGATCACCTCCTACGATGAGCTGCACCTTGACAAGCTCGGTGACGAGCTGAGTGCGCTTTTCATCATCATCTCCGATACAGATGCGACTTTTAACTTCCTGGTCGCTATCATGTATTCACAGCTTTTCAACCTACTCTGCACCAAAGCGGATAATTCCCCAGGTGGAAAGCTGACATATCATGTACGCTGTTTGTTAGACGAGTTCGCCAATATTGGCGAAATACCGCAGTTTGAAAAGCTCATTGCGACTATCCGAAGCCGTGAAATATCGGCAAGTATCATCTTGCAAGCTAAGAGCCAGCTAAAGGCTATCTATAAAGATAATGCAGATACGATTGAGGGCAACTGTGATACGATGCTGTTTTTGGGCGGTAAGGAGAAGTCCACGCTGAAAGAGATCTCAGAGAGCTTGGGTAAAGAAACGATCGACAGTTTCAATACCTCCACCAATCGTGGACAATCGGAAAGCTACGGTATGAACTATCAGAAGCTCGGAAAAGAGCTGAAAAGTCAGGACGAACTGGCGGTCATGGACGGCGGTAAATGTATCTTACAGGTGCGAGGAGTGCGTCCGTTCTTCTCGGACAAGTTTGACATTACCCGTCATAAGCAATATCCAATGCTCTTGGACGATAATCCTGAGATGGGGTTCAACATCGAAAAATATGTGAGTGACCAAAAGGCGATGCGTTTGAGACTGTCTCGACAGGAGAAGTTCACGGGGTATGGTGTTGATATGACGGCCGCCGGACAGGAAGTTACAACAGTATCAGCAACAGAAACAGAAACCGCTGATACTCAAAATTCTGAGGAAACCGACGAAAAAGAGATATATGTCGGATTTTAACTCGGACAGTGAAGAAACCGAACAAAGAGATAATCGGTTGAAGCTGCGGACATTCTTTACTTTATTTTTTTGAGGGAGACTTTTTACCTATGAACGAACTGAATATTTCTGCGGTCGATGCTACCGCTATGGAGACAGCAACCACTACCTCTGCACCGAAGCACAAGTGGCTCTCTAAGCTCACTCGTGGTGCAAAGAAGGCAACGATGTTCTGCACTGTTGCAGGCATCATGGCATCTACCTGTGCAACTCAGGCATTCGCAGCAGGCACAGGCGAGGTTGATACTTCCAGCTTTATTACTACCGCCTGCACCGTTCTCAAGAGTGTCATCTGCCTGATCGGCGGCGGTGTTTCGCTGTGGGGCGTGGTCAACCTTTTGGAAGGCTACG